>CBFGZI010000017.1:0-45330 GCA_965653225.1 uncultured Propionibacteriales bacterium
CGCCGAACAGCCGCACGCGGCGGGCCGGGCGACCGGTCCGGCGACCGGTCCACCGCACCGGCCCGGTCTGCCGCCGGCGGCCCTGGCGGGCCTGCCGAGCAGCCTTGGGAGGAGTCACCGGCGGGGGAGTCACCCGCAGACGAGACACCCGCGGAGGAGCCACCCACGGAGGAGCCACCCACGGAGGAGACTCTGACGGAGCACCATGCGGCGCTGCTCGCCGACTACGAGCGGCTCCTGCAGGGCGTGCGGGTCCTGTCGGCGCACAGGGTGCGGGCCTACGTCGGCGACGTCGAGTCGCTGCTGCTGCACACCCAGCGGCTGGACCGGGAGGCCCTGGCCGAGCTGGACGTACGCACCCTGCGCGGCTGGCTGGCCGGCCAGCAGCACCGTGGACTGGCGCGCTCCACCGTGGCGCGGCGGGCGACCGCGGCCCGGGTGTTCACCGCCTGGGCCCAGCGGACGGGCCGTGCCGAGGCTGACGACGGCGCATTGCTCGGCTCTCCCAAGGCGCACCGGCCGCTGCCGCCGGCGCTGCGGCACGGCGAGGTTCGCGGCCTGCTCGACGCGGTCACCGAGTCGGCGCTCGACGGCAGCGCGGTCGGCCTGCGCGACGTCGCCGTCGTGGAGCTGCTGTACGCCACCGGCATCCGGGTCGGCGAGCTGGTCTCGCTGGACGTGGACGACCTCGACGCCGAACGGCGGGTCCTGCGGGTGCTGGGCAAGGGCCGCAAGGAGCGCACGGTGCCGTACGGACGACCCGCGGAGCAGGCGCTCGGCGCCTGGACCACGCGGGGCAGGCCGGCGCTGGCCGCTGCGGGCTCGGGCCCGGCGCTGTTCCTCGGCGTGCGCGGCGGACGACTCGACCAGCGGGCGGTGCGCCGGCTGGTGCACGCCCGCATCCGCGAGGTGCCGGGGGCGCCCGACATCGGCCCGCACGGGCTCCGGCACACCGCCGCGACCCACCTGCTGGAGGGCGGCGCCGACCTGCGCAGCGTGCAGGAGCTGCTGGGCCACGCCTCGCTCGCGACCACGCAGATCTACACCCATGTGTCGGCCGACCGGCTCCGCCGCGCCTTCGAGCAGGCCCACCCGCGCGCATGAACCCGCTACACCCGGCCGAAGTAGTCGGGCTCGGCCCATGCGTGCATGTCCTCGATGCGCACCTGCGTGCCGGGCCGCGGCGCATGCACGACCTGACCCGCGCCGAGGTAGAGCGCGACGTGGAAGATCGCGTCCGGCGGGCCACCGCCGGCCCAGAACACCAGGTCGCCGGGGCGTAGCTGGTCCTGCGTGACCGGCGTGGTCGCGAGGTACTGCGCGGCGCTGTAGTGGGGCAGCGAGCGCCCGGCCGCGGCCCAGGCGGCCATGGTCAGCCCCGAGCAGTCCCACTGGTCCGGACCGGTAGCCGCCCAGACGTAGGGGTCGCCGAGCTGGTCGAGCGCGAACCGGACCGCTGCGGCCGCGGCCCCGGTGGCAGGCGGAGCCGGCACGGGCCCGCCGAAGCCCGCCGCGAACGGCGAGGACGTGGCGGGGTCGAGGTAGGGCAGCAGCACGATGTCGGCGCCGCCGACGAAGCCCAGCGGGTCGGTGTAGGAGTCAACGCCGGTCTTGACGCCCCAGTGCAGGCAGGCGGCGGGCAGGCAGTGGCTCTGCGCCAGCCCGAGATGACCGATCACCTCACCCGCCAGCACCCGCTGGCCCACCTGCACCGACGCCTCCACCGGCTCGAACGTGACCCGCAGCCCCTCGATCTCGAGCACCAGCACTCCACGGCCGGCCAGGACACCGGCATAGGCGACCCGGCCGGCGGCCGGGGCCAGGACCGGCTGCCCGGCGTGGCCGAGCAGGTCGACGCCGCGGTGGCCCGCAGACCACACCTCCGAGGGGGGATCGAAGGGGCGGGCCACCGACGGCGTCGGCTGCAGCGGCCAGCCCCAGACCCCGTCGGCGTGCGCCGTGCCGGCGCCACCACACACCAGCACGAGCACGAGCAGGGGGAGGGCCACGAGGGCCCACCGGCGGACGGTTGCTGCAGTCATGGCGGCAGCCTGCCGGGGCGGGTTGGGGGCGGCGACGGCGAAGCGTCCGGCGGTGGACGAGGACGGGGGTGGGGCCGGGCTGTGGACAGAAACCGGACTGGAACCGGACAGTAACCGGACGCGCATCCACTACCCACCGGAACGGAGGCCGGCCGCGGGGCCCGTCGGGGCCGCGCCGGATTCGCCCCGGCGTGTCGGCGTCCTCTAGACTCGCCGCAGCGGCTCGTACGCCTTGAGCCGACTTCGCACGCCCGCTCTCCGCAGCTCCGCGGGCGCGCCCACCGGTCCCGGGAGGCCTGACCAGCCGGTCCGACCCGCCGGGTGTGGGTGCGTGTCGGGCGACAGGGCTTGCACCCACCCGGTGTGAGCACGAACCGGAAAAGCGCCCCGCCGGGCGCCAGGAACAGGAGTACGACGATGGCAGTCGTCACCATGCGCCAGCTGCTCGAGAGCGGCGTCCACTTCGGGCACCAGACCCGTCGCTGGAACCCCAAGATGAAGCGCTTCATCTTCACCGAGCGCAACGGCATCTACATCATCGACCTGCAGCAGTCGCTGTCCTACATCGACCGCGCATACGAGTTCATCAAGGCCACCGTCGCCCGCGGCGGCTCGGTCATGTTCGTCGGCACCAAGAAGCAGGCCCAGGAGGCCATCGCCGAGCAGGCCACCCGGGTCGGCATGCCGTACGTCAACCAGCGCTGGCTGGGCGGCATGCTCACCAACTTCCAGACCGTCCACCAGCGTCTGCAACGGCTCAAGGAGCTCGAGGAGATCAACTTCGACGACGTCGCGAGCTCGGGCAAGACCAAGAAGGAGCTGCTGCAGCTGCGCCGTGAGCGCGACAAGCTCGAGCGCACCCTCGGCGGCATCCGCGACATGTCCCGCGTGCCGGCCGCGGTCTGGATCGTCGACACCAAGAAGGAGCACCTCGCCGTCGACGAGGCGCGCAAGCTCAACATCCCGATCATCGGCATCCTCGACACCAACTGCGACCCCGACGAGGTCGACTACCCGATCCCGGGCAACGACGACGCGATCCGCGCCGTCACCCTGCTCACCCGGGTGGTCGCCGACGGCGTCGCCGACGGCCTGATGGCCCGCTCCGGTGCCCGCACGGGCGAGGAGGCCGGTGGCGAGATCGGCGCCGAGGAGCCGCTGGCCGAGTGGGAGCGCGAGCTGCTCGAGGGCGGCGACCGGGCCCAGGCCGAGGCGGAGATGAAGGCCGAGCGCGGCGCCACCCAGAGCGAGACGGCCTCGGTCGCCGACACCGGCACCCACGCCCCCGCGACCGCCGGGGCCGCCGACACCGGCGCGCAGGCCCCGGCCGCCTCCGGCGACCAGGGCAACCCCGAGTCCGGACAGCCGTCCGACCCGGCCGCGCCGAGCCAGTCCTCCGGCGACGCCGCCACGGAGCGGGCGCCTGGGGTCGCCGAGTAGTCCACCGCCAGTACGACGAGCAACCGCCGCCCGGCCCAGCCCGGGCACGAACACGGAAGTTGAGGCAGTCGCGAGATGGCGAACATTTCTGCCGCGGAGGTCAAGAAGCTCCGCGACCTCACCGGCGCGGGCATGATGGACTCCAAGAAGGCGCTCACCGAGGCCGACGGCGACGTCGACAAGGCCATCGAGATCCTGCGCGTCAAGGGCGCCGCCAAGGCGGCGAAGCGTGGGGCCGAGCGCACCGCGTCCGCCGGACTCGTCGCGTCCCAGGGCAACGCGCTGGTCGAGCTCAACAGCGAGACCGACTTCGTCGCCAAGAGCGACCAGTTCCAGGCGCTGGCCAACGACATCGCCGCCGCCGCCGACCGCAGCCGGCCGGCTGACGCCGAGGCGCTGCGCGGAGCCGAGATCGACGGCGGAAAGACGGTGGACGAGAGCATCGCCGCACTGGCCGCGGTCATCGGCGAGAAGCTCGAGCTCGGCCGGGTGGCGGTGTTCGGCGGCAACACGGTGACCTACATGCACCGGCGCGCGACCGACCTGCCCCCGACGGTTGGCGTACTCGTGGAGTTCGAGGGCGACGACGCCGAGGCCGCACGCGGCGCGGCGATGCAGATCGCCGCGATGCGCCCCCAGTACGTCTCCCGCGACGAGGTCCCCGAGGACGTCGTGGCCAAGGAGCGCGAGATCGCCGAGGCCACCGCCAAGGAGGAGGGCAAGCCGGAGAAGGCGCTGCCCAAGATCGTCGAGGGCCGCGTCAACGGCTTCTTCAAGGAGGTCGCGCTGCTCGACCAGCCCTCGGTGCAGGACAACAAGAAGACCGTCCAGAAGGTGCTCGACGAGGCGGGGGTCACCGTCAAGCGGTTCGCCCGGTTCGAAGTCGGGCAGGGCTGAGCCGTGGAGGTTGCCGCCGCCGAGCGTCCGGAAGCCCAGGACGGCTACCAGCGGGTGCTGCTGAAGCTGTCCGGTGAGACCTTCGGCGGCGGCAACGTCGGCGTCGACCCCGACGTCATCGCCACCATCGCCCGGCAGATCGGCGACGTCGTGCGCACGGGCGTGCAGGTGGCGGTCGTGGTCGGCGGCGGCAACTTCTTCCGCGGCGCCGAGCTGCAACAGCGCGGCATGGACCGCAGCCGCGCCGACTACATGGGCATGCTCGGCACGGTCATGAACTGCCTCGCCCTGCAGGACTTCCTGGAGAAGATCGGCGTCGAGACGCGGGTGCAGACCGCCATCACGATGGGCCAGGTCGCCGAGCCCTACATCCCGCGGCGGGCCATCCGGCACATGGAGAAGGGCCGCGTGGTGATCTTCGGCGCCGGGTCCGGCATGCCGTACTTCTCCACCGACACCGTGGCCGCGCAGCGAGCCCTCGAGGTCGGCGCCCAGGTGCTGCTGATGGGCAAGCAGGGCACCGACGGGGTGTACGACAGCGACCCCAACGTCAACCCGTCCGCGCAGATGTTCGACTTCCTCAGCTACGACGAGTTCCTGGTCCGCGGCCTACGGGTCGCCGACGCGACCGCGATCAGCCTGTGCCGCGACAACAAGCTGCCGATCGTGATGTTCAACCTGATGAGCGAGGGCAACATCGCCCGCGTCGTGAGTGGTGAGAGGATCGGCACGCTGGTGGCGGCGTCGCGCTAGCTCGCCTCTCGGGCGTGCACCAGGCACTACTGTTCATACGAAGAGGACCACGACGGCGGCGCCCGGGCGCCGTCCCGAGAGGAGCGGGCCGTGATCGACCAGACCCTTCGCGAAGCCGACCAGAAGATGGGCAAAGCGGTCGATGTCGCCAAGGAGGAGTTCGCGGCCATCCGCACCGGGCGCGCACACCCGGCGATGTTCAGCAAGCTGACCGCCGACTACTACGGCACGCCCACCCCCATCCAGCAGCTGGCGTCCTTCCAGACCCCCGAGGCCCGCACGGTGCTGATCCAGCCGTACGACCGCGGCGCGATGCCGGCCATCGAACGCGCCATCCGCGACTCCGACCTCGGCGTCAACCCCACCGACGACGGCAAGCTGATCCGCGTCACCCTGCCCGAGCTGACCGAGGAGCGCCGCAAGGAGTACATCAAGCTCGCGCGGCACAAGGCCGAGGAGGGCAGGGTCTCGGTGCGCAACATCCGGCGGTCGGCCAAGCAGTCGCTGGAGAAGCTGGACAAGGACGGCGAGGCCAGCCAGGACGACGTCATCGGGGCGGAGAAGCGCCTCGACGGGATGACCAAGAAGCACGTCGACGAGATCGACGACCTGCTCAAGCACAAGGAAGCTGAGCTTCTCGAGGTCTGAACCGTCGATGACGTCTGAACGCCAGGGTGCCGACGCGGAGGTTCCGGCGCCGAAGGTGAGTCGCGCCGGGCGCGACCTCCCGGCGGCGATCGCGGTCGGCGTCGGCCTGGTGCTGCTCATCGCCGCCTCGCTGGTCTTCTACCCGCCCGCGTTCGTGCCGATCGTCGTCGTCTCGATGGCGCTGGGCATCGCCGAGCTCCGCACCGCGTTCGCCGCCGTCGGGATCCACATCACCGCGTGGCCGGTGCAGCTGGGATCGCTGGCGATGCTGCTCTCGGCGTACCTCGTCGGTGCCGACGCGATGGTGGTCGCGCTCGCGCTGACCGTGCTGATGACCACGCTGTGGCGCCTGCGCGGAGGCGCGCCCGGCTACGTACGCGACGTCACCGCCGGCGTCTTCACCTCGATCTACGTCTCGTTCCTCGCCTGCTTCGTGCTGCTGATGCTGCGCGAGGACAACGGGCAGTGGCAGGTCGCGACGTTCATCGTGGTCACGATCTGCTCCGACATCGGCGGCTACGCCAGCGGCGTCCTCTTCGGCCGGCACCCGATGGCGCCGCTGATCAGCCCGAAGAAGTCGTGGGAGGGGTTCGCCGGTTCCGGCGTCGCCTGCTGCGTGGCCGGGTGGCTCACGGTGGTCTACCTGCTCGACGGCACCTGGTGGGCCGGCGTGCTGCTGGGCGCCATCACTGTCGTCACCGCGACGCTCGGCGACCTCACCGAGTCGGTGATCAAGCGCGACCTGGGGATCAAGGACATGGGCAGCACGCTTCCCGGTCACGGCGGCCTGATGGACCGGCTCGACTCGCTGCTGGCCACGGTGCCGTTCGCCTGGATGGTCATGCACTTCATCGTGTGAAGAGGGTTACGCACCGAGGGCCCTCCCTCGGCGAATGGTCCCTTCCCTCGGTTCATACGCCGAGGAAAGTATCCACAAGCCCCGGGTACATGGCTTGTGGTGCGGCCCGGCCCCCGGCGGCAGAACCTGACACGAAAACGGTCCCCAACCGTCTCCTAACTGGCCGCCTGAAACGTAACGCCGAGCAACAGTCAGCCGACACGGCGGGTGGTGGCGGCCCTCCCAAGGCCAACGGTCCCTTCCCTCGGTTCATGCGCCGAGGTAAGTAGCCACAACCCCCGGTTACATGGCTGGTGGTGCGGCCCGGGCTTGGCGGTGATGGGAGACTTGACCGGTCATGACGCAGACCCAGCCCCAGTCTCAGGCACAGTCCCACGGGACCGCGCTCCCGCTGGTGTTCGACGAGCCCCGCGGGCGCAAGAGGCCACCGCGGCACCTCGCCGACCTCAGCCTCGCCGAGCGGCGGACGGCCGTCGAGTCGGCGGGACTGCCGGGCTTTCGCGCCAACCAGGTGTCGACCCACTACTTCGGCCGGCTGGTCACCGACCCGCAGCAGATGACCGACCTGCCCGCCGGCGTCCGCGACACCCTGGTCGAGCAGCTGATGCCGGCGCTGCTGACACCGGTGCACAGCCTCGACTGCGACCGCGGCGCCACGGTGAAGACCCTGTGGCGGCTGTTCGACGGCGCGCTGGTCGAGTCGGTGCTGATGCGCTACCCCGGGCGCACCACCATGTGCGTCTCGTCGCAGGCGGGGTGCGGCATGGCCTGCCCGTTCTGCGCCACCGGCCAGGGCGGGCTGCAGCGCAACATGTCCGCGGCCGAGATCGTCGAGCAGGTCGTGGTGGGCGCGCGGGCGCTGGCCCGCGGCGAGGTGGCCGGCGGTCCGGGCCGCGTCTCCAACGTCGTGTTCATGGGCATGGGCGAGCCGATGGCCAACTACAAGGCGCTGATGTCGGCCGTACGCCGCATCACCTCACCGGCACCCGAGGGCCTGGGCATCTCCGCGCGCGGCGTCACGGTGTCCACCGTCGGGCTGGTGCCGCGGATGCGCGAGCTGGCGACCGAGGGGCTGCCCGTGACACTGGCGCTGTCGCTGCACGCGCCCGACGACGAGCTGCGTGACGAGCTGGTGCCGGTCAACACCCGCTGGAAGGTGCACGAGGCCGTCCAGGCGGCCTACGAGTACGCCGAGCACACCGGCCGCCGGGTCTCCATCGAGTACGCGCTGATCAAGGACATCAACGACCAGGCCTGGCGGGCCGACCTGCTCGCCGACGTGCTCCACGCGCACGGCCGCGGCTGGGTGCACGTCAACCTGATCCCCCTGAACCCCACGCCCGGCTCGAAGTGGACCGCGTCGCGGCCCGAGGACGAGCGCGAGTTCGTCCGCCGGCTCGAGGCGGCCGGGGTGCCCACGACGGTGCGCGACACCCGCGGCCGCGAGATCGACGGCGCCTGCGGCCAGCTGGCCTCGCGCGAGGCCTGACGCCCGCGGGGAGGCTCAGCCGCCGAACGCCTCGGCCAGCAGGTCGCCGAACAGCTCGTGCTCGTCGGCGTCGAGGCCGCGCCCGGCGAACCACGCGCAGACGTTGTGGCAGTCGCGCATCAGGAACTCCATGCCCTGCGGGTTCCCGACGATGTCCACCACCTGCGGCAGGTCGATCAGGACGAGCTCGTCGCCACGGACCAGGATGTTGTAGGGCGAGAGGTCGCCGTGCGCCCAGCCCATCCGGGCCAGCACGGCCATCGCGTCGCGTACCTGCTCGAAGTACTCGACGAGGTCGGCGGCGCGCGGCCGGGTGCGGGCGAGCCGGGGAGCCGGCAGGCCGTCGACCTCGACGAACTCCATCAGCAGCTCGGTGCCGTCGATCTGCACCGGGTACGGCACGGGGAGGCCCGCCGACCACAGCATCGACAGCGCGCCGAACTCGGCCTGGGCCCACTGCCCGGCGGCGACCGCGCGGCCGTGCGCGGTGCCCTTGGCCATGGCCCGTGCGTCCCTGCTGCGCCGGGTGCGCCGGCCCTCGACGTAGCTGGCGCTGCGGTGGAAGGAACGGTGCGCCTCGCTGCGGTAGTGCTTGGCCGCGAGGAGGCTGACCCGGTCGTCGTCACCGGGTACGGCGCGCTCGACGAGGAAGACGTCGGCCTCCTTGCCGGTCTTGATGATGCCGAGCTCGGTGTCGACCGCCGCCTGCTCGGTCACCACCCAGGGTGGCCTGGGCTCGGGGCCGCGGCAGCCGCGTTCAACCGCCGTCCAGGTGGACCAGCGCCGGTTGCCGTCGGGGTCGTCGAGCGCGTGGAAGTCGAAGTCGAAGATCGAGGCGAGCGCGTGCTCAGCCGAAGAGCCCTCGCGGGGTTTGGAGACGTCGTGCGACATCGGTGGTTGTGCTCCTGAGGTGAGAGGGTGCGGGGTCGAGGACAGCCCGCAGGACACTGGTGGACATCTCGACGCCTCCTCTCAGCTGGAGCGGCCGGGTCGCCGCGCTGCGGTCTCAGGGTGCTCTCTTCACATCGCGCCCCGCAACCGGTTTATGTTGGAGCGATGGGTGCCTACCGCGACGCATACGAGCAGAGCATCAACGACCCCGAGGCCTTCTGGCGCGAGCAGGCGGCGCTGGTGGACTGGGCACGCAAGCCGCAGCGGATCCTCGACGACTCGAACCCGCCGTTCTACCGCTGGTTCCCCGACGCCCGGCTGAACACCTGCTACAACGCGTTGGACCGGCACGTCGTCGACGGTCGCGGCGACCAGGCGGCGCTGGTCTACGACAGCCCGGTGACCGAGCGGCAGAAGACCTACACCTACTCCGAGCTGCTGGAGCAGGTGGCGGCGTTCGCCGGGGCCCTGCGCCAGCTCGGTGTCGGCCGCGGCGACCGGGTCGTCATCTACATGCCGATGATCCCCGAGGCCGTGATCGCCATGCTCGCCTGCGCGCGGCTGGGCGCGGTCCACTCGGTGGTGTTCGGTGGCTTCGCCGCCCGCGAGCTCGCGGTCCGCATCGACGACGCCGCACCCAAGGCCGTGGTCTCGGCCTCCTGCGGCATCGAGCCCGGCCGGGTGGTGGAGTACAAGCCCCTGCTCGACCGCGCCCTCGAGCTGTCTGAGCGCAAGCCCGAGCACTGCGTCGTCGTGCAGCGCGAGGCGTGCCAGGCGCCGCTGCAGGAGCCGCGCGACCTCGACTGGGACACCGCGATGAAGGCGGGCCGCTCCGACCCCGCCGAGTGCGAGGTCGTGGACGCGACCGACCCGCTGTACGTGCTCTACACCTCCGGCACCACGGGCCGCCCGAAGGGCATCGTGCGCGACAACGGCGGGCACGCGGTGGCGCTGGCGTGGTCGATGCGCAACATCTACGACGTACATCCGGGTGAGGTGTGGTGGACCGCGTCCGACGTCGGCTGGGTGGTCGGCCACTCCTACATCGTGTACGCCCCGCTGCTGGTGGGCGCGACCTCGGTGCTGTACGAAGGCAAGCCGGTGGGCACGCCCGACGCGGGCGCGTTCTGGCGGGTGATCTCCGAGCACAAGGTGACCGGGTTCTTCACCGCGCCGACCGCCTTCCGGGCGATCAAGAAGGAGGACCCCGAGGGCACCTTCATCGCCAAGTACGACATCTCGTCACTTCGTACCTTGTTCCTCGCCGGTGAGCGCCTCGACCCCGAGACCTACGAGTGGGCGACCCGCCAGCTCGGCATCCCGGTGGTCGACCACTGGTGGCAGACCGAGACCGGCTGGCCGATGGCGGCCAACCTGCGGGGCCTGGAGCCGATGGAGATCAAGCCCGGCTCGCCCACCGTCCCGGTGCCCGGCTACGACATCCGCATCCTCGCCCCGACGGGTGAGGAGCAGCCGCGCGGCTCCGAGGGCGCGATCTGCGTGCGGCTGCCGCTGCCTCCCGGCACTCTGCCGACGCTGTGGGGTGACGACGAGCGGTTCGTGTCGTCGTACCTGCGCGAGTACGACGGCTACTACCTGTCCGGTGACGGCGGCTACCGCGACGAGGACGGGTACATGTTCGTGATGGGGCGCACCGACGACGTCATCAACGTCGCCGGGCACCGGCTGTCGACCGGGTCGATGGAGGAGGTGATCGCCCAGCACCCGGCGGTCGCCGAGTGCGCGGTGATCGGTGTCGCCGACCAGATGAAGGGCCAGCTGCCGCGCGGGTTCGTCGTGCTGAAGGCGGGCGCCGACATCGACCCCGAGAAGCTGGCGTCGGAGATCATCGCCTCGGTGCGCGAGGAGGTCGGGCCGGTGGCGGCGTTCAAGGACGTCTCCGTCGTGCCCGCGCTGCCGAAGACGCGCAGCGGCAAGGTGCTGCGCAAGACCATGCGCGAGATCGCCGACGGCAAGGACGCCCCGATGCCCTCGACCATCGAGGACCCCGACGTGATCGACAAGATCCGTCCGGCGCTGCGCCGCGAGTAGGTCTTCACGCCGGTCCATAACCCCGGTTGCATCGCTTGTGGTTGCGGCCTGGCTCAGCCTGCGCGCTGGGACGGTCCCCCGTTTGCTGGTGGTTTCGGTGGTCGGCGGGCTCACTGTGGTCCGTGGTTGCGTGATGGCAGTGAGAGGAGACGTCGGTCTGGCTCGCGGGCGATGGTGTGCGTTTGCGGCCCTTGAGGACCGGCTCGGCGGGCCTTCCCTCGGTGTGTGGTCCCTTTCCTCGGTGCGTACGCCGAGGAAAGCGCCCATGACCCCCGGTTACATGGCTTGTGGTGCGGCTTCAGTGGCCGCCCAGCAGCGGAGCCGCGGCCGCGGCGAGGCGGCTCGGCCGACCGGTCCAGCGCTCCTCGGCGTCCGCGGCCGTCATCACCCGCAGGGCGGTGTTGATGCCCAGCCAGCGCAGCGGCTCCGGCTCCCAGCGCGGCGAGCGGTGCCCGACCCAGGGCAGCCGGACGAGGTCGGTGTCGCGGTCGAGCACCAGGTCGGCGAGCGTGCGCCCGGACAGGTTGCTGGTGCCGACGCCGTCGCCGACGTAGCCGCCGCCCCACGCGAGGCCGGTGTCACGGTCCAGGCCGACCGAGGCGCACCAGTCGCGGGGGACGCCGAGAGGACCACCCCAGGCGTGCGTCACCCGCGACCCGGCCACCGCGGGGAACGTCTCCCTCAGCACGCGCCACAGTGACGAGAAAACCCGCATGTCCTGGTCGTACGCCGGACGCACCCGCGAGCCGAAGTGGTACGGCGCGCCGCGCCCGCCGAAGGCGAACCGGTCGTCGGCGGTGCGCTGGCCGTACACCAGCAGGTGCCGGAAGTCGGTGAACGTCTCCCGCCGCTCCAGCCCGATCTCGGCCCACACCTGCGGCGGCAGCGGCTCGGTGGCGATCATCAGCGAGTACAGCGGCACCACCCGGCGGCGTTGCCCGGGCAGCGCGGGCGTGTAGCCCTCGGTCGCCCGGACCACCACGTCGGCCCGGACGTCGCCGGGCGTCGTCCGCACCACGCCCGGCTCGAGCGTCGTGGCTCGCGTGCCCTCGTACACGACGCCGCCGTGCCGCTCCACCGCGGCGGCGAGTCCACGCACGAGCCGCAGCGGCTGGATGGCAGCGCAGTGCGGGGTGTAGGTGCCGCCCAGCGCCCCCGCGGCGCGTACGTGCTCGGCCATGCCATCCGGCCCCAGGAGGGCCAGGTCCGACGGCTACGACTGCCACTTCCGCGCGGTCGAGACCGCGGCCTCGGCGCGGGCCAGCTGGGCGGTCGTCCGCGCCACGGACACGGTCCCGCCCTTGGCGAGGTGGCAGTCGATGCCCTCGCGCTCGACCACCCGCGCGACCTCGTCCACGGTGGCGCGCATCGCGCGCTGATGGGCCAGCGCGGCCGGGCGGCCGTAGCGGCGGGCGAGCGCGGCCACGCTCGCCGGGAACAGCGCCGCGCACCAGCCGCCGTTGCGGCCCGAGGCGCCGAACCCCACGGTCTCGGCCTCGACCACCACGACCCGCAGGCCAGGCTGGGAGGTCAGCAGGTAGTAGGCGGTCCACAGGCCGGTGAACCCGGCACCGACCACGACCACGTCGGCGGACGTGTCCCCGTCGAGGGCGGGCCGCGCTGAGGGGGCCTCGCCGGCGGTGTCACGCCACAGGGGACGGGCCCCGCTGCTGCTCGGGCCGCGGGAAGGGCTCAGCGCACACCCCAGGAGTAGGTCTGCTTGCGCAGCTTCAGGTAGACGAACGTCTCGGTGGTGGTGACGCCGGGAATCGCCCGGATGCGCTTGGAGAGGATCTCCAGCAGGTGGTCGTCGCTCTCGCAGACCACCTCGACCAGCAGGTCGAAGGAGCCGGCGGTGATCACGACGTAGTCGATCTCCTCCATCTCGGCCAGCTTGTCGGACACGGTGCCCAGCTCGCCCTCGACCTTGATGCCGACCATGGCCTGGCGGTGGAAGCCGAGCTCGAGCGGGTCGGTGACCGCGACGATCTGCATGGCCCCCTGCTCGAGCAGCCGCTGCACCCGCTGCCGCACCGCGGCCTCCGACAGCCCGACGACCTTGCCGATGGCGGCGTACGGGCGCCGGCCGTCCTGCTGCAGCTGCTCGATGATCGCCTTCGAGACGTCGTCGAGGTGAGAGCCGTTGCCTCCCTCGCGAGCCGAGGAGGACCGGCCGGATCGGTTGGCCACACCGTGAATTTTCGCCCGTATGGACACCAAAAGCAACCAATGAGCGTCGGAATCCGTAGCGTAATCCAATCGTTGCTACGGATTCGCTTGTGTGGTCCCAAATGGTTTGAGAGGATCCACGACACCTCATCAAGCCATTCGCCGTCCCGCACCGGCGGCATCCGTACGGGAGAGCCTCAATGCGCCATCCCCACCCCGCGCCGCCGCCGCCCATGGCCAGGGTCGCGTTCGGCCGCCGTACGATGCTGCGTGGCCTGTCCGCGGGCGCGCTCGCGGCAGCCGGCGGCGGGCTGCTGTCGGCCTGCGGCACCCCGGGTGCCCAGCAGACCGCGCAGTCCTGCCAGGAGAAGGACCTGTCCGCCCAGCAGAAGACGCTGCACTTCTCCAACTGGCCTCTCTACATCGACGAGGCCAAGGTCAAGCGCAACGGCCAGCAGGTCACGGTCTACCCGACGCTGCAGCAGTTCGAGAAGCAGACCGGCATCGACGTCAGCTACGTCACCGACGTCAACGACAACGCCGAGTTCTTCGGCATCGTCCGCAACCAGCTCGCCGAGTGCGAGCCGACCGGCCGCGACCTCTTCGTGCTGACCGACTACATGGCGGCCCGGATGGTCGACCTGGGCTGGATACAGACCCTCGACAAGTCGAAGATGCCCAACGTCGAGGCCAACCTCGCCCCCTCGCTGAAGAGCCCGCCCTGGGACCCCAAGCGCGAGCACGGGATCCCCTGGCAGAGCGGCCTGACCGGTATCGCCTACAACTCCGCCCTGACCAAGGAGGTCCGCAGCTTCGACGAGCTGCTCACCCGGTCCGACCTCAACGGCCGGATCACGCTGCTCTCGGAGATGCACGACACCATGCTGTTCATGCTCCTGCTGACCGGCGCCGACCCGGCCAACTTCACCGCGGACCAGTTCGGCCAGGCCGCCGACCGGCTGCAGAAGTCGGTCGACGCCGGGCAGGTGCGCGCGTTCACCGGCAACGACTACGCGCAGGACCTGGTGAAGGGCAACGTCGTGGCCGCGGAGGCCTGGTCCGGCGACGTGATCCAGCTGCAGTTCGACAACCCCGACATCAAGTTCGTGGTGCCGGAGGAGGGGCTGTCGCTGTGGAGCGACAACATGCTGGTCCCCAACCGCGCGACCCACAGGGCCAACGCGGAGAAGCTGATGAACTACTACTACGACCCGGCGGTGGCCGCCCGGCTGGCCGCGTGGGTGAACTACATCTGCCCGGTCAAGGGCGCGCAGGACGAGATGACCAAGATCGACGCGAGCCTGGCCGACAACCAGCTGATCTTCCCCGACGACAAGATGCTGTCAAACGCCTACACGATGCGGGCGCTCTCGGAGCAGGAGGAGCAGAACTTCCAGGCGCAGTTCGCCCAGGTAACCGGGGCCTGACCGGTGGCGGGCATCGAGGGCACGGAGAGTACGCAGAAGGGCCCGGCCGAGCAGGGCGCAGACCTGGAGCTCTCGGGGCTGACCAAGCGGTTCGGTGCCTTCACCGCCGTCGACGCGCTCGACCTGACCGTGTCCAGCGGCGAGTTCTTCGCACTGCTCGGTCCGTCCGGTTGCGGCAAGACCACCACGCTGCGGATGGTGGCGGGCCTGGAGGAGCCCACCGGCGGCACCATCACGCTGGGCGGTGAGGACATCACCCGGCTGCGGCCGTACCGCCGGCCGGTCAACACCGTGTTCCAGAGCTACGCGCTGTTCCCGCACCTCGACATCTTCGAGAACGTCGCGTTCGGCCTGCGCCGCCGCAAGGTCGACGACATCCGCGGCAAGGTCGAGCAGATGCTCGCGCTGGTCGAGCTGTCCGGCTACGAGCGGCGCCGGCCCGGGCAGCTCTCCGGCGGGCAGCAGCAGCGGGTCGCGCTGGCCCGCGCGCTGATCAACCGGCCGCAGGTGCTGCTGCTCGACGAGCCGCTCGGCGCCCTCGACCTCAAGCTGCGCAAGCAGATGCAGCTCGAGCTCAAGCGCATCCAGACCGAGGTCGGCATCACGTTCGTGCACGTCACCCACGACCAGGAGGAGGCCATGACGATGGCCGACACCATCGCGGTGATGAACGCGGGCGTGATCGAGCAGCTCGGCGCGCCCGCGGAGCTGTACGACTACCCCGCCACGTCCTACGTGGCGAACTTCCTCGGCCAGTCCAACCTGGTGCCGGGCAGGGTCGTCGACGGCGTGTCCGACTACCTCGTGGTCGACGTGGCCGGGGAGCGCCTCGGCGTGCACCGAGACCGCGCGCGCTCGCACAGCGGTGACGTACTCGTCGGCGTGCGCCCGGAGAAGGTGCACCTGACGACGGCCGGCACCGAGGACGGCTCGGAGAGCAACCTGCTCAGCGGCGGAACAGTGAGCGACGTCAGCTACACCGGCACGAGCACGCAGTACCTCGTGCGGCTGCGCTCCGGCCAGGAGCTGACCGTGTTCGAGCAGAACACCGGCGCGCGCTCCCCGATGACCGCCGGTGCCGAGGTCGACCTGCGCTGGGCGCGCCGGCACACGTTCGCGCTCGACGGCAGCCAGGACATCCACGCCGGCGACCAGACCTACAACGGGTCGCAGGCCGTCGGGGCGGCCCCGTGAGTGTCATCGGCCGCCCCGGGGCGGGGGCCGCCGAGGACGCGCCGGAGCGGCGACGGCGGTCGTCGCGCCTGGGCTACCTGCTCCTGCTGCCCGGTGTCGCGTGGCTGCTGCTGTTCTTCGCCGGCCCGACGGTGCAGCTGGTGGCCACCTCGCTGTACGACCCGAACGGTTCGCTGGACACCGGCTACGCGATGGTCTGGGAGTTCTCCAACTACCTCACCGCGCTGCAGACGTACGAGGAGCAGTTCATCCGCGGGATGGTCTACGCCGGCAGCGCGACCGTGCTGGCGCTGCTGCTGGGCTACCCGCTGGCGTACGCGATCGCGTTCAAGGCCGGGCGCTTCAAGAACGTGATGCTGGTGCTGGTCGTGGCGCCGTTCTTCACCAGCTTCCTGGTGCGCACCCTGGCGTGGAAGTCGATCCTTGCCGACAACGGCTTCGTGGTGCAGACGATGCAGGCCGTCGGCATCCTCGACCCCAACGGCCGCCTGCTGGCCACGTCGGTCGCGGTGATCGCGGGCCTGACCTACAACTTCCTGCCGTTCATGGTGCTGCCGCTGTACGCCTCGCTGGAGAAGATCGACCACCGGCTGATCGAGGCCGGCAGCGACCTGTACGCCAGCAGCTTCACCGCGTGGCGCAAGATCACGTTGCCGCTGTCGATGCCGGGTGTCGTGGCGGGCACGTTGCTCACGTTCATCCCCGCGGCCGGCGACTACATCAACACCCAGCTGCTCGGCAGCCCTGCGCAGTACACCATCGGCAACGTCATCAACAACACGTTCCTGGTGCAGCTGGACTTCCCGATGGCGGCGGCGTGCTCGGTGATCCTGATGGTCGCGATCGTGGTGCTGGTGATGATCTACGTGCGCCGTACCAGCAGCGAGGAGCTGGTCTGATGGCCACGCAGACGGTCGCCGCGCCGAGGGCTCAGCAGAGCACGGTGCTCAACCGGGCCGGCCGGTGGGTCGGCGAGCACCTCGTCCTGTTCCTCGGCCTGCTGACGATGTTCTACCTGCTGCTGCCGATCGCGTTCGTCGTGCTGATGTCGTTCAACGACCCGGTCTCGCGGCTCGCGTACGAGTACCAGGGGTTCACCTGGGACAACTGGCTCGACCCGTGCGGTCCCGCCGGCATGTGCAGCGCGGTGGTGAAGAGCCTGCAGATCGGCATGTTGGCCACGATCGGTGCGACGATCCTGGGCACGCTGATGGCGTTCGCGCTGGTGCGGCACCGCTTCCGCGGCCGGTCGACGACCAACATCCTGATCTTCCTGCCGATGGCCACGCCCGAGGTGGTGATGGGGTCGTCGCTGCTGGCGCTGTTCACCGCGGCGGGGCTGGCCGGCCAGCTTGGCTTCTGGTCGATCCTGGTCGCCCACATCATGTTCTGCCTGTCGTTCGTCGTGGTCACCGTGAAGGCGCGGCTGCAGGGGCTCGACGCCAGTCTCGAGCAGGCGGCGATGGACCTCTACGCCAACGAGTGGCAGGCGTTCTGGCGGGTGACGTTCCCGCTGGTGTTCCCCGGCATCCTGGCCGCCGCGCTGCTGTCGTTCTCGCTGTCGTTCGACGACTTCATCATCACCAACTTCAACCACGGCAACACGATCACGTTCCCGATGTACGTGTGGGGCGCCGCGCAGCGGGGCATCCCGCCGCAGGTCAACGTCGTGGGCACGGTGATGTTCCTGCTCGCGCTGCTGCTGGTGCTCGGCAGCGGGCTGTTCCGCCGTCGCCACGTCTGACACCGTTCGGGGCTCGGGCCCGGACCACAAGCCATGTACCCGGGGGTTGTGGATGCTTTCCTCGGCGCAGGAACCGGGGGAAGGGACCACGCGCCGAGGGAAGGCCCCCTGTGCGAGCCCTCAGGGGCCCGCGAACTCGCGCCCCCGGCGAGAAGGACGCCGCGCGTGCGGCCGCCGAAACGCTTTGCACATAATGGGCACATGCCACTTCAAGGTGAGTACGAGCCGAGTCCGTCCGACTTCGTCCGCGAGCAGGTCGAGACCTACGAGCGCTCCGGTGGGGCCGAGGGCAACACGATGGGGGGCAAGCCCGTCATCATCCTCACCACCTTGGGCGCCAAGTCCGGGAAGGTGCGCAAGACTCCGCTGATGCGGGTCGAGCACGACGGCAGGTACGCCGTCGTCGCCTCCATGGGAGGTGCGCCGCAGCACCCCGTCTGGTACCACAACATCGTGGCCAACCCCGCGGTCGAGCTACAGGACGGGCCGAACCGCCAGGACTACCAGGCGCACGAGGCCACCGGCGACGAGAAGGCGCAGTGGTGGGACCGTGCGGTCGAGGCCTGGCCGGACTACGCCGAGTACCAGAAGAAGACCGACCGCGAGATCCCGCTGTTCGTGCTGGAACCGACCAAGTAGCCACACCTTGATGCGTCTGCGATCGTCCGGAGCGAAATCCCCGGGCGACCGCAGACGAATCGGGTCCTAGAGCTTCTGCCAGGCCTGCTCGAGCACGCCGCGCAGGATCTGCTCCATCTCGTCGAAGTGCTCCTGGGTGCAGATCAGCGGCGGCGACAGCTGCACCACCGGGTCGCCACGGTCGTCGGCGCGGCAGTACAGGCCGGCCTCCAACAGCGCCTTGGACAGGAACCCGCGGAGCAGCCGGTCGGCCTCGGCGGAGTCGAACGTGGTCTTGGTGGCTTTGTCCTTCACCAGCTCGATGCCGTAGAAGAACCCGTCGCCGCGCACGTCGCCGACGATGGGCAGGTCGAGCAGCTTCTCCAGAGTCGCGCGGAACGCGGCCTCGTCGGCGCGCACGTGGTCGTTGATGTGCTCGTTCTCGAAGATGTCGAGGTTGGCCAGCGCGACCGCGGTGGAGACCGGGTGGCCGCCGAAGGTGTAACCGTGGCCGAACATCGCGCCCTGGGCCAGGAACGGCTCCATCAGCGCGTCGGTGGCGATCATCGCGCCGAGGGGGGAGTAGCCCGAGGTCAGTCCCTTCGCGCAGGTGATCATGTCGGGGGTGTATCCGTAGCGCTCCGAGCCGAACATGTGGCCCAGACGCCCGAACGCGCAGATCACCTCGTCGCTGACCAGCAGCACGTCGTACTGGTCGCAGATCTCGCGCACCCGCGCGAAGTAGCCGGGCGGCGGCGGGAAGCAGCCGCCGGCGTTCTGCACCGGCTCGAGGAACACCGCGGCGACGGTCTCGGGGCCCTCGTTCTCGATCGCGACCGCGATCTGGTCGGCCGCCCAGCGGCCGAACGCCTCGGGGTCGTCGCCGTGCACCGGGGCACGGTAGATGTTGGTGTTAGGCACCCGGAACGTCGACGGGACCAGCGGCTCGAACGGCGCCTTCAGGCCCGGCAGCCCGGTGATGGACAAGGCTCCCTGGGTGGTGCCGTGGTAGGCGATGGCGCGGCTGATCACCTTGTGCTTCATCGGCCGGCCAGTCATCTTGAAGTACTGCTTGGCCAGCTTCCACGCGGTCTCGACGGCCTCGCCGCCACCGCTGGTGAAGAAGATCCGGTTGAGGTCGCCGGGTGCATAGCCGGCGAGGCGCTCGGCGAGCTCGATCGCGTTGGGGTGGGCGTAGGACCAGATCGGGAAGTACGCGATCTCCTTGGCCTGCGCGGCGGCGGCCTCGGCCAGCTCCACGCGGCCGTGCCCGAGCTGGCTGGTGAACAGGCCGGCCAGCCCGTCGAGGTAGCGCTTGCCCTGCGCGTCGTAGATGTAGGGCCCCTCGCCCCGCACGATCACCGGCACCTCGTTGTCGGGCAGGTAGTCGCCCATCTGGGTGAAGTGCATCCACAGGTGCTCGCGCGCGGACTTCTGCATGGTCTCGTAGTCCATCGCGGGCCGGGGTCCGGGAGTGCCTTGCGGCTCGCCGAGCGTCATGGGTCTTTCCCTCATCGGTCGGGGTCGTGCCAAAAGGACGCGACGACCGCGTCCTCATCCCCACTCTCTCAGGTGCAACCGGACCATAGCAAGGGATTTCGTCGGCAAGACGTACTGGAATGGAGCATTACGGCGGTGTAGCCGTGAGGATCTACGAAATCCGTAGTTCTCATGCCGTATTGAACGGGTTCAGTCGACCCGGAAGGCGCCGTACCCGACGACCCGCGCGCGTCCGCCCGCGGTGTCGGCGGAGGTGCGCAGGTCTAGGAGGCCGACCGTGCGGTCGTGCCGGTTCGCCCACGCCAGCAGGCCACGCAGCGGTACGGCGCCACAGGCGTCGCGCGAGCCGATGGCCGCGGGGTCACGGCCTACGACCGCCTCGGCCGTGGCACGGTCGCGCCGTGCCGCGGTGGCGGCGTCGAGGTAGTGCGACAGGTCGGTGCTGACCACCAGCAGCGTCGTCGGGACACGCCGGTCGCCGTCGCGTGCCCTGTCCTCGTGGGCATCGCCGACCGCGAGGGCCTCGAGAACGTCGGCGACCTCCTCGGGTGCCGCACCACCGGCCACCACCGGGACGACCGTGACCTCGGGGTCGAGCAGCCGCTGCAGGAACGGCAGCTGCACCTCCAGGGAGTGCTCCTCGGCGTGCGGTCCGTCGCCCACAGCCACGCCCGGGAAGGAGGCGGCCAGCTCCAGGCAGGCCGCCACGTCGACCTGCGCCACGCCCAGGGGAGTGGCGAACCCCGCGGCGGCGGGCACCGCCATCCCGCGCACCGGCGTGAAGTGCGAGGGGCCCAGCAGCACCACCCGTTCCACCGACGCCATGTGCGTGCGCAGCTGCGCGAACGCCGTCGCCGCCACCGGGCCGGAGTAGTCGAAGCCGGCGTGCGGAGCGACCAGCGCCACCGGTGCGGCGCCGCCGGCGCCGGGGATGCCGTCGGGGTCCGCGCGGTCGAGCAGGTCGTCGACGGTGCGCGCGAGCCGTTGCGGGTCGGCGTCGTAGAAGGTGCCGGCGACCGCGGGCGGGCGGACGGCGAGGCCGGTGCCGCTCACCGCACCACCCCGGCGACCGTCAGCGGTAGCCGGCGGGCGCCCCAGTGGCCGACGGGACCGGCGTAGCGCCCGGGGACCTGGGTGCCGCAGGCGCGGCAGCGGCCGTCGTCGGTCAGGTGGTAGCGGCGCATCCGGTACCAGTCGCGCACCACCACCGCGGCCCCGCAGCCGGGGCAGTACGTCGTGCCGCCCTCGGCGTCGTGCACGTTGCCGGTGTAGACGTAGCGCAGGCCGGTGCGCCGGGCGATGTCGCGGGCGCGGGACAGCGTCGAGGGGGGTGTGGGCGGCACGTCGCGCATCTTGTAGTCGGGAGGGAACGCGGTGAAGTGCAGCGGCACGTCGGGCCCGAGGTTGTCCGCGAGCCACTCCGTCTCCGCAGTGATCTCGGCGTCGGAGTCGTTGCGGCCGGGGATCAGCAGCGTGGTGATCTCGAGCCACACGTCGGTCTCGTGCCGCAGGTACACGAGCGTGTCCAGCACGTTGTCCAGGTGCGCGGCGCAGGTGCGGTGGTAGAAGGCCTCGGTGAACGCCTTCAGGTCGACGTTGGCCGCGTCCATGTGGGCGTAGAGCTCGGCGCGCGGCTGCGGGCACATGTAGCCCGCGGTGACGGCGATCGCCTTGATGCCGCGCTCGTGGCAGGCGTCGGCGACGTCGATGGCGTACTCGGTGAAGATCACCGGGTCGTTGTAGGTGAACGCGACGCTGCGGCAGCCGGTGTGCTCGGCCAGCTCGGCGAGCGCCTGCGGCGACGCCGCGTCGGTGAGCGAGTCGATCTCGCGAGACTTGGAAATATCCCAGTTCTGGCAGAACCGGCATGCCAAATTGCAGCCCGCGGTCCCGAACGACAGCACCGCGCTGCCGGGCAGGAAGTGGTTCAGCGGCTTCTTCTCGACCGGGTCGACGCAGAACCCGCTGGACCGGCCGTACGACGTGAGCACGACCTGGTCGTCGACGCGCGCACGCACGAAGCACAGCCCGCGCTGGCCTTCGTGCAGCCGGCACGCCCGCGGGCACACGTCGCACTGCACCCGCCCGTCGTCGAGCCGGTGCCACCACCGGGTCGGGACGGTGAACGGGTCGTCCAGGCTGATCTCGGCGTCGTGCGTCATCGTGGTCGGTCCCGTGCGCCGAGTCCCACCGTACGCCGGGATGCCTTGGGGTGGACGGCATCATGAGCGGTGATCACGCACGGGAGAAGGAGGCACGTGAGCGAGCACGCCGACCTGCTGTTCACCGGCGGGCCCGTCTTCGCAGTGAGCCGCGACCACCTCGAGCCGTCGGCGGTCGCGGTCCGCGGTGGCCGTGTGGTCGCCGTCGGCCAGGACGCGCACGACGCCAAGGGTCCGGCCACGACCCTGGTCGACCTCGACGGCGGCCTGCTGGTGCCCGGCTTCACCGACGCCCATGTGCACGCCGTGCAGGGAGGCCTGGAGCGGCTGCACTGCGACCTGACGCCGGCGACCGACCGCGACGACTGCCTGCGGCTGGTCCGGGAGTACGCCGAGCGCCACCGCGACGCCGAGTGGGTCACCGGCGGCGGCTGGAACCAGACCTACTTCCCCAACGGGGTGCCCAGCGCCGGTGACCTCGACGCTGCGGTGGGCGACCGGCCGGTGTTCCTGCCCAGCGCGTCGCACCACGACGCCTGGGTGAGCACGCGGGCCCTCCAGCTGGCCGGGATCGACGCCGAGACGCCCGACCCGCCGGACGGGCGGATCGCCCGGGACGCCCGAGGCGCACCGACCGGAGCCCTGCACGAGGGCGCGATGAACCTGGTCTCCCGGCTGGTGCCGCCCACCTCGGCCGATGAGTACGCGCAGGCGCTGCAGGTCGCCCAGCAGTACCTGCACTCGCTGGGCATCACCGGCTGGCAGGACGCGATCCTCGGCCGCTACGCCAACATCGAGGACGTCGGGCCCGTCTACCTGCAGGCCGGGCGGCAGGGCACGCTCACGGCCCGCGTCGTCGGCGCGCTGTGGTGGGACCGGAGCCGTGGGGCCGAGCAGATCCCCGAGCTGCTCGAGCGCCGCGACACCCTGCGAGCGGGGAGGTTCCGGGCGACCAGCGTCAAGATCATGCAGGACGGCGTGCCGGAGAACGGCAGCGCCGCGATGATCGACCCCTACCTCGACGGAGACGGCCGCCCCGGCTCCCGCCGCGGGCACTCCTACGTCGAGCCGCAGGCGTTGTGCGAGTACGTCACCGCGCTGGACGCTCACGGCTTCCAGGTGCACGTGCACGCCATCGGCGACCGTGCCGTGCGCGAGACGCTGGACGCGTTCGAGGCAGCCGGGGCGGCGAACGGGCGCACCGACCACCGCCACCACATCGCGCACATCCAGGTGGTGCACCCGAGCGACGTCGGCCGGTTCGCCGCGCTCGGGGTCACCGCCAACATGCAGCCGCTGTGGGCGACCTACGAGCCGCAGATGGTCGACCTCACCATCCCCGTGATCGGCGAGGAGCGGGCCGCCTGGCAGTACCCCTTCGGCGGCCTGGCCCGGTCCGGCGCCAGCCTGGCCGCCGGGTCGGACTGGCCGGTGTCGAGTCCCGACCCGATGGCCGGGATCCACGTCGCGGTCAACCGCCGCAGGCCGGAGACGGTCGGCGTGCCCGAGGACCGGCCCTTCCTGCCCGACCAGGCGCTCGACCTGGCCGACGCCCTGACCGCGTACACGCGGGGGAGCGCGTTCGTGAACCACCTCGACGACGGCGGCCGCATCGCCGTCGGGGCGCTGGCCGACCTCGCCGTGCTCGACCGCAACCCGTTCGCCGGCCCGCCCGAGGCGATCGGGGAGGCGCACGTGACGGCCACCTACGTCGAGGGCGCCGAGGTATTCCGCCGGTGAGGCAACCTTCCGGCCGCACCAACCGGTAAGGCAGGTGAGGGAGTTGCCGAGAAGACGGGGGCACGCGGTGAGCGCACAGAGCAGCACGGCCGATCCGGTGACCGGGGGTGACACTGCCACCGCCGGGGTCGCCTTCGAGGCGTTCGTGCAGGCCCGGTCCGACCGGTTGCTCGGCACCGCGGTGCTGCTGACCCAGGACCGGGCCCTCGCCGAGGACCTGTTGCAGACCGCCCTGGCCAAGGCGTGGTTCGCGTGGCCGCGCATCGACGGCGACCCGGAGCCGTACGTGCGGCGCATCGTGGTGAACACCTACATGTCCTGGTGGCGCCGTCGCTGGAACGGCGAGGTCCCGGCGGAGTCCCTTCCGGACCGTGCCGGGGCCGACACCCATGCGGGCGCCGATGCGCGACACGACCTGCAGGCAGCGCTTGCGCGCCTGCCCAAGAGGCAGCGCGCCGTGGTGGTGCTCCGCTTCTACGAGGACATGACCGAGCGCCAGGTGGCACGGCTGCTGGGCTGCTCGGCCGGAACCGTCAAGAGCCAGACGAGCAAGGCGCTGGCCAAGCTGCGGGTCGACTCGGCCCTGGCGGACCCGATGGACACGAGCGACGGGGGAGCGGCATGAGACTCGACGACCTGCGTGCTGAGCTGCACGCCCAGGCAGACCGGGCCGGAACGACGCGCGAGGTCCCTGCCGTGCACCGGCTGGAGGAGGTCCAGACCCGGGTCCACCGCATCCGCCGTCGTCGCGCCACCGCCACCGCCGTGGGAGCCGTCGCCGCGGTCGCGCTGGTCGCCCTGGCGGTCGTACCGCCCCTGCAGAGCCAGCGGTCCGCCCCGGCGCCGGCGTCCGGTCCCACCAAGACGGCCCACACTGACCGGCCGAACCCGTGGGAGTGGCAGAAGACCTCCGCCGGCGACACCCTCGTGCTCGGCGAGGTGGGCGAGCGCGGTCAGTCCAGGCTCGCGGGGACGTTCACGCCCCACGACACCGACATGGAGTGGCGGCTGTTCTGCGACACCGGTGACCGCCCGGGCGTCTCCGCGACGCATCTGTCCATGGCCTACTCGGTCAACGGGAACAACTTCGGCGCCGTCGGCTGTGACGAGAGCTCCGACGCGGTCGGCGCCATGGGGGTCTCGTTCGGCGACGCCGCCGACGCCAACCGCGCCGCGTGGGCGCACAACGGGGTGCGGGCGGGCGAGCACACCACCGTGCGGGCGTGGGTCGAGAACCGCCACGGCAACCGGGTGTCGGCGCCCGACGTGCGGATGGGTTTCGCGCTCTACCAGCGGACCGCTCCGCGGATCGAGCGACATGGTGTCGTCATCCCGACGCTTATCGACGTCAGCGGCCAGACCTATCGTCTCGACGACCACACCATCGAGCCGTTCACGGCGTCCGACCGCTCGGCGCGCCTGGACGTGCCGGCGGCAGACGGCCCGCGGTACGTGCAGTCCGGCGTGGTGCAGAGGGGGCAGGACATGAAGATGCGCGTCGACCAGTACGTCGACGGCCGGGTTACCGGCGGCACCATCGGCGGCGGGATGGTCGGCGCGCCGCTGAAGAACCGCGGGGCGCACGTGCTCGGGGTCCGCGTCCACCGGGGCGAGCCCCGCGGGTCGCTGGTGATCGCGGTGTACGAACGCGTCACCGACCAGCAGCCGAAGTAGCGGCCGGACTAGCCGCCCGGACCTGCGCCGAGGCCGTGGGCGGGACGCCTGGGCACACGAGTCTGGAACCGGGCAAACCACCCAGAACTAGGACCGCGCAATCATCCCACAGTGAGCAGTTGAACGACGAAATACGTGGGAACCGCCGAGTGGTGGTACCGAATCCGTCGTCGCTGCGATATTTTTCGGTGGAAGTGCAAGTCATCATGAGCAACGGGAGACATTGACGTGCGCATTCTGTTGGTCGGCGCCGGAGGGGTCGGGTCGGCCTTCACCGCCATCGCCGCGCGCCGGGACTTCTTCGAGCAGGTCGTGGTGGCCGACTACGACATCCGGCGTGCGCAGCGAGCCGTCGACGCCGTCGGCGACCCGCGCTTCGAGGCCGCCCACGTCAACGCCGCATCGTCCGAGGGCGTGGCCAGCCTCGCCTGGGAGAACGGCTGCACGCACGTGCTCAATGCCGTCGACCCCCGGTTCGTGATGCCGGTCTTCGACGGGGCGTTCGCCGCCGGGGCCGACTACCTCGACATGGCGATGAGCCTGTCGCAGCCGCACCCGGAGTCCCCGTACTCCCAGACCGGCGTCAAGCTCGGCGACCGGCAGTTCGCCCACGCGCGGGAGTGGGAGCGCAGCGGCCGGCTGGCGCTGGTGGGCATGGGCGTGGAGCCGGGTCTGTCGGACGTGTTCGCGCGCTACGCCGCAGACCACCTGTTCAGCGAGATCGACGAGATCTCCGTGCGTGACGGCGCCAACCTGACCGTGGAGGGCTACGACTTCGCCCCCTCGTTCTCCATCTGGACGACCATCGAGGAGTGCCTGAACCCGCCGGTGGTGTGGGAGCGCGACCGCGGCTGGTTCACGACCGAGCCGTTCAGCGAGCCGGAGGTGTTCGACTTCCCCGAGGGCATCGGGCCGGTCGAGTGCGTCAACGTGGAGCACGAGGAGGTGCTGCTGGTCCCGCGCTGGCTCAAGCCGGGTCGGGTGTCGTTCAAGTACGGCCTCGGCGCGGAGTTCATCGGCGTGCTGCAGACCCTGCACCGGATCGGCCTCGACCGCACCGACCGGGTGCGCGTCGGCGACGTCGAGGTCAGCCCGCGCGACGTGGTGGCCGCCTGCCTACCCGACCCGGCGACGCTGGGTGAGCGGATGCGCGGCAAGACGTGCGCCGGAGTGTGGGTCACCGGCCGCGGCAACGACGGCGAGCCGCGTTCGACCTACCTGTACCACGTGGTCGACAACGAGTGGTCGATGCGCGAGTACGGCCACCAGTGCGTGGTGTGGCAGACCGCGATCAACCCGGTGGTGGCGCTCGAGCTGCTGGCCAGCCGCGCCTGGAGCGGGTCCGGCGTGCTCGGGCCGGAGGCGTTCGACGCCGAGCCGTTCCTGAAGACCCTGACCTCCTACGGCTCTCCGTGGGGGATGCGGGAGCAGTAGGCGCCGAGCTGGCCTGGCTAGTCGCGTGTCATCGCCTCGGCGAGGCGTGTGCCCAGAATCGACACGCGACCGAGCCGGAGTCGGGGCGCCGGCGGGTGTGGCTGACTCGGGTGGTCGTGTGTCATCGCCTCGGCGGTGCATGTGTCCCGGATTGACACGCGAGTCGTGGCTCAGACCGGGTGTCGCGGCCCGATGGGTGCCACGCTGGCTCGGCTGGTCGTGTGTCATCGCTTCGGCGGTGCATGTGTCCCGGATTGACACGCGAGTCGTGGCTCGGACCGGGGTGTCGCGGCCCGATGGGTGCCACGCGGCTCGGCTGGTCGTGTGTCATCGCCTCGGCGGTGCGTGTGCCCAGGACTGACACGCGACCGACGGCCGCCCGCCGGGGCGGAGACGCCGGGGGGCCGATGGGACAATGTTCGCGTGAGCAGCCCGAGCGAGACCCGAGGGGACCTCCCCGGAGAGCCCGGACGCGGGCCTCGTGACGTCGTGGTCCTGGGCTCCACCGGCTCCATCGGCACCCAGGCGCTCGACGTCGTGCGCCGCAACCCCGGGCGGTTCCGCGTGGTGGCGCTGGCGGCGGGGGGCAGCGACCCGCGGCTGCTGGCCTCACAGGCGGTGGAGTTCGACGTCGCCGTGGTCGCGGTGTCACAGGGCACCGCCGCCGAGGACGTCCATCTCGCGCTGTTCGCCGAGGCCAAGCGGCGCGGCTACGACACCGGCGGGTTCCGGCTGCCCAAGATCCTGGTCGGCCCGCAGGCGGCGGAGGAGGCCGCCGGGCTGCCCTGCGACGTCGTGCTCAACGGCATCACCGGTGCGGTGGGGCTGACGCCCACGCTGGCCGCCCTGCACGCCGGGCGCACGCTCGCGCTGGCCAACAAGGAGTCGCTGATCATCGGCGGAGACCTCGTACGCCGGGCCGCCGCCCCCGGCCAGATCGTGGCCGTCGACAGCGAGCACTCGGCGCTGGCCCAGTGCCTGCGCGGCGGGTCGGCCGACGAGGTGCGCCGCCTGGTGCTGACCGCCTCGGGAGGCCCGTTCCGCGGCCGCAGCCGCGACGACCTCGCCGACGTCACCCCCGAGCAGGCGCTCCAGCACCCCACCTGGGACATGGGCCCGGTGGTGACCATCAACTCCGCCACGCTGGTGAACAAGGGGCTGGAGGTGATCGAGGCGCACCTGCTGTTCGACCTGCCCCTGGACCGGATCGAGGTGGTCGTGCACCCACAGTCGGTCGTGCACTCGATGGTCGAGTTCACCGACGGGTCCACGCTCGCCCAGGCCTCGCCGCCGGATATGCGCATCCCCATCGCCCTGGGCCTGTCCTGGCCGCACCGGGTGCCCGACGCGGCGCCGGCCTGCGACTGGACGCAGGCGGCCACCTGGGAGTTCCTCCCGCTCGACCACGAGGCGTTCCCGGCCGTCTCCCTGGCCTCCCGGGCCGCCGCGACCGGTCGCACGGCGCCCGCGGTCTACAACGCCGCCAACGAGGTCTGCGTCGAGGCTTTCCGCGCCGGACGGCTGCCGTTCACTGCGATCGTCGACACGATCGCGCGTGTACTGGGGGATCACGACGTACCCTCGAAGGGCGAGGACCTGACCCTCGATGACGTACTCGCAGCCGACGCGTGGGCCCGTGAGCGCGCACGCGAGCTGACGGAGGACCGAGCGTGACCCAGACGTCTACACCGACGCCGACCCAGACCCCGAGACAGGACCTGGACACCCGCCGATGACCGACGCACTGCTCTACACGCTGGGCGTGGTGCTGTTCGCGCTCGGCGTGATCGCGTCGATCGCGCTGCACGAGGTCGGCCACATGGTGCCGGCCAAGCGGTTCGGCGTGAAGGTGACGCAGTACTTCGTGGGCTTCGGCAAGACGGTCTGGTCCGTACGCCGCGGCGAGACCGAGTACGGCGTCAAGGCCTTCCCCCTCGGCGGGTTCGTCAAGCTGGTCGGGATGCTGCCGCCGGAGAAGGGTGCCGACCCCACCCGGCTGCGCAAGTCCAACACCGGCCTGTTCACCCAGCTCATCTCCGACGCCCGCGCCGCGGAGTACGAGCAGGTCGAGCCCGGCGACGAGGACCGGCTGTTCTACCGCAAGCCCTGGTGGCAGAAGCTCGTGGTGATGTCGGGCGGGCCGCTGGTCAACGTGGCGCTGGCGTTCCTGATCCTCGGCGGCACCTGGATGGGCTTCGGCGTCGCGCAGGCGCGCCCGGTCGTCTCCGACGTGTCCGACTGCGTGATCCCCGCCACCGAGCTCCAGGCACACCCCAACCGCACCTGCACGCCGAGCGACCCGGTCGCGCCGGCCCGCGCCGCCGGGATGCACGCGGGCGACCGGATCGTCAGCTTCAACGGCCAGAAGGTCACCTCCTGGGACCAGCTGACCGTCCTGATCCGCGACAACGCCGCCGGCCGGGCCAGCATCGGCGTCGTCCGCGACGGCAAGCACCTGACGCTGACCACCAACACCACCGTCTCGCCGCGCCCTGACCTGCAGCAGGCCGGCAAGTTCGTCAAGGTCGGCTTCCTCGGCGTCACCCCGGTCATGGTCAACGTGCACCCCGGCCCCGGCTACGTGGTCGCGACCATGTGGACCTACACCAAGTCCACCGCCGCCGCGCTGGTGCACATCCCGCAGAAGATGGTCGGTGTGTTCCAGGCCGCGTTCGGCGGCGCCAAGCGCGCGGAGGACAGCCCGGTCAGCGTGGTCGGCGCCAGCCGCGTCGCGGGCGAGTTCGCCGCCACCGACCAGCTCAGCACCGCCGACAAGGTCGCCAGCGGCCTCACCCTGCTCGGCCTGGTCAACCTGTTCGTGGCGCTGTTCAACTTCATCCCGCTGCTGCCGCTCGACGGCGGTCACATCGCCGGAGCGCTGTGGGAGGCGCTGCGCCGCGCGTTCGCGCGGCTGACCGGCCGGCCCGACCCCGGCTACGTCGACGTGGCCAAGCTGCTGCCGGTCGCGTACGTGATGGCCGGCCTGCTGCTGGTCATGGGCGTGCTGCTGATCTACGCCGACATCGTCAACCCGATCCGACTTCCGCTGTAGCCGACGTACACGCAAAGGAAACCGATGACCTCGATCGACCTCGGGATGCCCGACGCGCCGCCGCCAACCCTGGCCGAGCGGCGCCGGTCACGGCAGATCAAGGTAGGCAAGGTGCTGGTAGGCGGTGACGCGCCGGTCTCGGTGCAGTCGATGACCACCACCCCGACGACCGACGTCAACGCCACCCTGCAGCAGATCGCCGAGCTGACGGCGTCGGGGTGCGACATCGTGCGCGTGGCCTGTCCGACCCAGGACGACGCCGACGCGCTGCCGGCGATCGCGCAGAAGTCGCAGATCCCGGTGATCGCCGACATCCACTTCCAGCCCAAGTACGTCTACGCCGCCATCGACGCCGGCTGCGCGGCCGTGCGGGTCAACCCCGGCAACATCCGCAAGTTCGACGACCAGGTGAAGCAGATCGCGCAGGCCGCGTCCGACGCCGGCGTATCGCTGCGGATCGGCGTCAACGCCGGCTCACTCGACAAGCGGCTGCTGGAGAAGTACGGCAAGCCGACCCCCGAGGCGCTGGTCGAGTCGGCGGTGTGGGAGGCGTCGCTGTTCGAGGAGCACGACTTCCACGACTTCAAGATCTCGGTGAAGCACCACGACCCCGTGGTCATGGTGCAGGCCTACGAGATGCTCGCCGAGCGCGGCGACTGGCCGCTGCACCTCGGTGTCACCGAGGCCGGCCCGGCGTTCCAGGGCACGATCAAGTCGTCGGTGGCGTTCGGCTCCCTGCTGTCGCGCGGCATCGGCGACACCATCCGCGTCTCGCTGTCTGCGCCCCCGGTCGAGGAGGTCAAGGTCGGGCAGGCGATCCTGCAGTCGCTGAACCTGCGCCCGCGCAAGCTGGAGATCGTGTCCTGCCCCTCCTGCGGTCGCGCGCAGGTCGACGTCTACAAGCTCGCTGACGAGGTGACCGCCGGGCTCGAGGGCATGGAGGTCCCGCTGCGGGTCGCGGTGATGGGCTGCGTCGTCAACGGCCCCGGTGAGGCACGCGAGGCCGACCTCGGGGTGGCCTCGGGCAACGGCAAGGGCCAGATCTTCGTCAAGGGCGAGGTCATCAAGACCGTGCCGGAGGCCAAGATCGTGGAGACCCTGATCGAGGAGGCCATGCGCATCGCCGACGAGATGGGCGAGCCGGTCGACGGGTCCGCCCCCACGGTGTCGGTGGGCTGACGCGGCCGGACCGCACGCCATGTGACCGGGTGTTGTGGATGCTGTCCTCGGCGTATGAACCGAGGGAAGTGACCATGCGCCGTGGGGAGGCGGCCGCCTCCCCCCAATCCCGCAAGCCATGTGACCGGGTGTAACGGGCGCTTCCCTCGGGTCGTTAGCCTCGGGAAGCGCCCACACGCCGCGGGAGGCCCGGCCGCCCGACGGGTGACTCAACGAATGCCGCGGATGGTCGTACGCTCTAGCCGTGCTCACCACCACGCCGGGCCTGCGGGTCCTCGGGCCGACCGACATGCCCCGGGTGCAGGCGCTGCTCGAACGCGACCCGGTCACCAACGTCTTCGTCGACTATCGCGTGCGCATGACCGGGCTCGACCCGCGCTGGCTCGGCGGGGAGATGTGGGGCTACGTCGAGGACGGCGAGCTGGTCTCGATGTGCCACGCGGCCGCCAACCTGGTGCCGGTGTCGGCCACCCCGAGGGCGCTGGAGGTGTTCTCCACCCGCGCGCTGTCACGCGGCCGCACCTGCTCGTCCATCGTGGGGCCGGAGCGCCAGGTGGGCGACTTCTGGGAGGCGGTCGAGCCGTGGTGGGGCCCGGCCCGGCTGGTCCGCAGCGCCCAGCCGTTCATGACGATCGTCGGCTCGCCGGCCGTCCAGCCCGACCCGGCGGTGCGGCGGGTCCGGCCCGAGGAGTTCGAGCTGCTGTACCCCGCCTGCGTGGACATGTTCACCGAGGAGGTGGGTGTCTCGCCCGAGGTCGGCGGCGGCCGGGAGCTCTACCAGACCCGGGTGCGCCAGCTGATCTCGAAGGGCCTCGCGTACGCCCGCATCGAGGGCGACGAGGTCCTGTTCAAGGCCGAGATCGGCGCGGTCACGCCGCACGCCTGCCAGATCCAGGGCGTGTGGGTGCCTCCGTCCCGTCGCGGCGAGGGCCTCTCCGTCCCGGGCATGGCCGCCGTCGCCGCGCTGGCCATGCGCGACGTCGCGCCCGTCGTGACGCTGTACGTCAACGCGCACAACGTGTCCGCCCGCCGCTGCTACGAGCACGTCGGGTTCACCGAGACCTGCCGGTTCACCACGATCCTGTTCTGAACGGCGGCTACTCGCGCGGCGTAGGTTGGCCGGCATGCCCCGGGATCTGCTCAGGAACGCGCTCAGGAACACGCTCAGGAACACGCCCCGTGACGTGACGGCACTCGCCGCGGTGTTCGCGGTCTCGGGCGTGCTGCACTTCGCCATGCCACGGCCGTACGAGAAGATCGTGCCGCGGCCGCTGCCCCGCAAGCGCGACCTGGTCTACGCCTCGGGCCTGGCCGAGCTGGTCTGCGCGGCGGGTCTGGTGCACCCGCACACCCGCCCGGCGGCGGGCTGGGGGAGCCTGGCGCTGCTGCTCGCGGTCTACCCGGCCAACCTGCAGATGGCTCTCGACGCCCAGCGCACCCGGTCGACCGCGTACAAGGCGGGCACGCTGCTGCGGCTGCCGCTGCAGCTGCCGATGGTCCGCACCGCGCTCCGCGCGGCCCGATGCTGACCACCCCTGCCCGCCGGTCGCTGGCCCTCGCGCTGGTCGCGGCCGCGGTCTCGGCGTGTGGCGCCTCCGTCTCGGTGAGCGGACCCGCGCCCACGCCGACGAGGCCCTGGCTGCAGACGTCGCCGCAGTCACCGCAGACGAGGCTGCAGACGCCGCCGGGAGCCCCGCCGCCGACGTCGCGGGCCGCGCCGAAGACCCCCGCGACAGGGCCGAGCAACGCCCGCCCACCGCACCGGCCCGCGCAGCCCCGGCTGGACACTTGGCAGGTGGGAGCCAAACCGCTGCCGTTGCGCCCGGACGGGTACGGGCGGGTGCTGCCCACCCCGCGCGAGCTGCGCGTGCGCCGCCTGCCCACGGTCGACCGGCTGCCCCCGCCGCCAGCGGGCGAGTACGACGCCAGCGTCGAGCCCATCTCCGCGCGGGTCCGCCGGCGGATGGGCACCACCTGGAGGCCGGGCTGCCCGGTCGGGCTGGACGACCTGCGCTACGTCACCACGAGCTTCTGGGGCTTCGACGGCCGCCCGCACACCGGCGAGCTCGTGGTCAACGCACGCGTGGCCCACGACGTGGTCGGCGTCTTCCGCCGGCTGTACCGCAGCCGGTACCCGATCGAGGAGATGCGCCTGGTCACCACCGCCGACCTGCGTGCACACCCCACCGGCGACGGCAACAACACCGCCGCGTTCGTGTGCCGGCCGACACGCGGTCAGTCGGAGTGGTCGGCGCACGCATACGGGCTGGCGGTCGACGTCAACCCGTTCATGAACCCCTACCACGCCGGCAGCCTCGTGCTGCCCGAGCTGGCCAGCGCCTACCTGGACCGGAGCCGGCACCGGCCGGGCATGATCACCGCGCACGGCGAGGTCGTCGCCGCGTTCCGGTCCATCGGGTGGACCTGGGGTGGGACGTTCGACTCGGTCAGCGACCCGATGCACTTCTCCGCGACCGGCCGCTGACAATCTCGCGTGATCCGCCGCGGGTCGGGCAGATATCCTCGCTCGCGACCACCTGAAAGCCCGTACGCCGTACCACTGGGAGTCTTCGTGGCCCTCCGAACGACAGCCGGACGCCCCCAACAGCGGGCCCTGCGCATGTCGACGCTGTTCCTGCGCACGCTGCGTGACGACCCGGCGGACGCGGAGGTCCCGAGCCACAAGCTGCTGGTGCGCGCCGGGTACATCCGCCGTGCCGCCCCCGGTATCTACTCCTGGCTCCCGCTGGGCTACCGGGTGCTGCGCAACATCGAGCGCATCGTCCGCGAGGAGATGGACGCGATAGGCGCACAGGAGGTGCACTTCCCGGCGCTGCTGCCCAGGGAACCCTACGAGGTCAGCAACCGGTGGACCGAGTACGGCGACAACGTGTTCCGGCTGCAGGACCGCAAGGGCGCCGACTACCTGCTCGGCCCCACCCACGAGGAGATGTTCACCCTGCTGGTCAAGGACCTGTACTCCTCGTACAAGGACCTGCCGCTGTCGCTGTACCAGATCCAGACCAAGTACCGCGACGAGGCGCGGCCGCGGGCCGGCATCCTGCGCGGGCGGGAGTTCGTGATGAAGGACTCCTACTCCTTCGACGTCAGCGACGAGGACTTCAAGGCCTCCTACGACGCGCACCGCGCGGCGTACGTGCGCATCTTCGACCGGCTCGGCCTCGACTACGTGATCGTCGCCGCGATGTCCGGCGCGATGGGCGGCTCGGCCAGCGAGGAGTTCCTGGCCACCGCGGAGAACGGCGAGGACACCTACGTGCGCTGCGGCTCCTGCGACTACGCCGCCAACGTGGAGGCGGTGCGGGTGCCCGTGCCGGAGCCCGTGCCGTACGACCACGTGCCGGCGGCCCACGCCGAGCAGACTCCCGACACCCCGACGATCGAGACGCTCGTCGACCACCTCAACGAGCACTTCCCGCGCGAGGACCGTGCGTGGACGGCCGCCGACACGCTGAAGAACGTCGTGGTGACGCTGGTGCACCCCGACGGCACTCGCGAGGCGCTGGCCGTCGGCGTGCCGGGCGACCGCGACGTCGACCTCAAGCGGCTGGAGGCGCAGGTCGCGCCCGCGGAGGTCGACGCTTTCACCGAGGCCGACTTCGACGCCAACAAGGCACTGGTGAAGGGCTACATCGGCCCCGGCGCGCTGGGGGAGAAGGGCACCGCGAAGATCCGCTTCCTGCTCGACCCGCGCGTGGTCGAGGGCACCCGGTGGGTCACCGGGGCGAACATCGCCGGCAGCCACGTGATCGACCTCGTGGCCGGCCGCGACTTCACCGGCGACGGGGTGATCCAGGCCGCCGAGGTGCGCGAGGGCGACACCTGCCCCAACTGCGGCGGCGAGCTGCACACCGCCCGCGGCATCGAGATGGGCCACATCTTCCAGCTCGGTCGCAAGTACGCCGACGCACTGGACCTGAAGGTCCTGGACCAGAACGGCAAGCTCGTCACCGTGACGATGGGCTCCTACGGCATCGGGGTGTCGCGTGCGGTCGCCGCGATCGTGGAGAACTCCCACGACGACCTCGGCATCGTGTGGCCCCGCGAGGTGGCTCCGGCCGACGTGCACCTGGTCGCGGCCGGCAAGGAGGCGCAGGTCTTCGACACCGGCGACCGGCTCACGTCCGAGCTTGAGCAGGCCGGTGTCGCGGTGCTGTACGACGACCGCCAGCGCGTCTCGCCGGGCGTGAAGTTCAAGGACGCCGAGCTGATCGGGGTGCCCACGATCGTCGTGCTCGGCAAGAACCTGGCCGACGGTGTGGTCGAGGTGCGTGACCGTCGCACCGGAGAGCGCGAGAACGTTCCCGTCGGCGACGCGGTCGCGCACCTGACCGCGCTGGTCGGCGGCTGACTCGGGCCGCCGGGTTCGGCGCCGGGCCGCGGTCAGTCAGTCCAGCACGGCTTCGGCGATGAGCACGTTCGCGTCGCCGAAGCCGCCGGCGTCGCCCTCGCCGGCCGTCCACAGCAGGTCGTCGACCGCCCGCGCGACCGTCCAGCGGTAGGCGGCCTCGCGGTCGATCCCGGCCGCCTCGCACAGCGCGTCCACCCGCCGCCGGATCGCGCGGTGCACGTCGCCGCCGGCGACCAGCTCGTCGAACCGGTTCCACACGCACGGCACCACGTCGTACGCCGGGTCTCCGGCGAGCCCCTTCGGGTCGATGACCAGCCACGGCTCGCGGGTGCCGGCGAGCACGTTGCCGTAGTGCAGGTCGCCGTGCAGCAGCCGGTCTCCGGCGGTCGGCCCGAGCTCGCGCACGGTGGCCAGCGCCGCGTCCAGCAGCCGCCGGTCGTGGCCGATGCCCAGCCGCCGCCACTCCTCGAGGAGCTCGTGGCTCCAGCGCTCGCCGACCTCGGACAGGCGCGCCACCGCGGGCGGCGCGGTCGTGCGGTGCAGCCGGCGCAGCAGGCCGCCGATCGTTCCGACCGCCTCGTCGGCCGGCTCGTCGAACAGCGACCGGTCGGGGTCGAGCCGCTCCAGCAGCATCGCGAACCCGGTGTCGTCCAGCGCGTGCAGGCGTACGGCGCCGTCGCCGGCCCACGCCTGCAGCGCGGGCGCCTCGCTCCGGCTCTCGTCGTCGGGGTAGGACACTTTCAATGCGTAGCGGGCGCCGTCCGCGCCGACGACCGGGACGACGACGCCGACGAACCCGAACCACGTCGGCCCGTCCCGGCGTACGCCCCAGGCGTCCATCAGCGCGTCCACCCGGCCCGGCAGCTGCGCGACCCAGGCCTCGCCGGCCTCGCCCTCGCGCGCCTCGATCATCTGCGCGAAGTCGGCGGGTACGAGGCTCACCGCGGGTCGCTCACCGGGCGTCGCGAAGACCCGGCCACGGCTCGAGGTCGCCTCCCCAGGCGAGCCCGCGCACCGCGCACTCGGTCAGCCCGCGGGCGGCGTACGCCCGGACCGAACCCACCGTCCGGGACACCGCCTGGGCGTAGGCCTCGGCACACCGTTCCTCCACGTGCACCGCCAGCCGGTCGGCCTTTGCCTGCCCGGTCACCTCGAACGGGAGCTCGTACACCGGCTCGGCGGCCACCGCGCCGTCGCCGATCATCGCCGTCAGCTGGTCGCGCCGGCCACGGTGCGCGGCGTAGGCGGCGTAGGACTGCGACGACTGCAGCACCCCGCCGATGACGCCGTAGGCGTAGACCGCGGCGTGCTCGGCCGCCAGCACCGGCTGGAGCGCGTCGCGCTGCTCGGGCGGCACCTTCATCGGCCACCGCCCCCGCCGAGCTCACCCAGCACGCGCACCGCCTGCGCCGACGAGGCCGACATGGAGGCCAGCAGCCGCGCGAACCCGCCGGAGTGCGCCCGCCGGGTCGCCTCCAGCAGCCGGTCGGACGCCTTCTGCTCGGCCGACTCCAGCCGTCGCACCGCCTGCCCGGGGCTCCGAGGGACGTGCGGTGTCCTCGTGTCGCCGCGGCCCGCGGCCTTGCCGCCGGTCGCGTCCTTGGGTGCGGCCTGGCCGAGTGCCTGGACGTGCGCGCGGTGGGCGGCCAGGATCGGCCGCAGGCCGTGGCGCAGGCTGCGGTGCTCCTCGATCACGCCCTCGTACAGCGCCACCACCGCGGCTGTCGCCTGCGAGACCTGCTCGAGCAGCGCGACGTCGGGGTCGACGTCGGGTGCCTCCCGGGCCGTCCCCTTGCTCGGCGACGCCCCGCTCAGCGTGCAGCCCGCGGCCGTGGCGGCCGGGACCACCAGGGATGCGGCCAGCACGGACCGACGCGTGGGGCGGGAGGGCATGGGCCGAGGGTACCGGCCGGACACACCGTGGACCGCCCGCCCTCCGTGGCGGTCATCGCAGGCCCCGCGCAGGCGTGTATATGGTGAGACCGCACAAAAGCACATTGAGGGAGGTCGCTCGTGAGCAGCCGGCAGAGCAACCGACCGGGCAACCGAACAGGCGGTCGACCGGGTCCCCGACAGGGCAGCCAGGCACGTCGCCGGTCCGGGCACTCGCCGGACCAGCAACCGGGTCGGCGACGGGGCCAGGGTGCGGGCAGCCCACCCCTTACCAGTGCCGACCGTGACCGGCTCGTCGAGACGCTGCGCCCCGCCGTCGAAGGCGCCGGGCTCGATCTGGAGGACGTCGAGGTCACCCCTGCCGGCCGTCGCCGGCTCGTGCGGGTGGTCGTCGACAAGGACGGCGGTGTCACCTTGGACGACATCGCCGAAACGACGCGCCTGCTGTCCCAGCGTCTCGACGCCGACGACGACCTGATGGGCGAGATGTCGTACACCCTCGAGGTGACCTCGCCCGGCACCGACCGCCCGCTGACCGCCGTCCGCCACTGGCGCCGCAACATCGGCCGCCTGGTGAAGGTGACGCCGCACGAGGGCGAGCCGGTGACCGGCCGCATCGTCGATGCCGGTGAGTCCTCGGCGCGCCTCGACGTCGACGGAGCGTCCCACGACGTCGACTACACCGAGGTCCGCAAGGCGCGGGTCGAGGTGGAGTTCAACCGGAAGGAAGCCTGATCCTTGGACATCGACATCAGCGCGCTCAGGATCCTCGAGCGGGAGAAGGACATCTCCTTCGACGTGGTCGTCGACGCCATCGAGCAGGCACTCCTCGTCGCCTACCACCGCACGGAGGGGGCGCAGCCCAACGCCCGCGTCCACCTCGACCGCAAGTCCGGCCACGTGACCGTGCTCGTGCAGGAGACCGGTGAGGCCGAGGACGGCGGCGCGCACGTCTACGAGTACGACGACACGCCCGAGGGGTTCGGCCGGATCGCGGCCACGACCGCGAAGCAGATCATCCTGCAGCGGCTTCGTGACGCCGAGGACGAGGCCAAGTACGGCGAGTTCTCCCAGACCGAGGGCGACATCGTGTCCGGCATCGTGCAGCAGGGGCAGAACCCCGACGACGTGCTGGTCAACCTCGGCCGCCTCGAGGCGCTGCTGCCGCGCGCCGAGCGGGTGCCGGGGGAGAACTACGAGCACGGCAGCCGCATCCGCTGCCTGGTGGTCAGCGTGCGGCGCGGCCCGCGCGGCCCACAGGTCATGCTGTCGCGCTCGCACCCCAACCTGGTCAAGAAGCTGTTCGCGCTGGAGGTCCCCGAGATCGCCGACGGCACCGTGGAGATCACCGCGATCGCACGTGAGGCAGGTCACCGCACCAAGATCGCGGTGCGCTCGACGGTGTCCGGGGTCAACGCCAAGGGCGCCTGCATCGGCCCGATGGGGCAGCGGGTGCGCAACGTCATGAGCGAGCTGCACGGCGAGAAGATCGACATCGTCGACTGGTCCGAGGACCCGGCCGAGATGGTCGCGCACGCGCTGTCCCCGGCGACCGTGTCCAGCGTCGAGATCGTCGACCTGTCCGCGCGTGCCGCCCGCGTCGTGGTCCCCGACTTCCAGCTGTCGCTGGCCATCGGCAAGGAGGGCCAGAACGCGCGGCTGGCGGCGCGGCTGACCGGATGGCGCATCGACATCCGCCCCGACACACCCGTAGGTGAGGAACTGGCCTGACGGGGTAGACTCACGTTCAGTGGACCGACCGTCCGCGGCTGCCTCCGCGCGTTCGCACCCCGTGCGTACCTGTGTGGGTTGTCGTGAACGGTCACCAAAGTCCGATCTGCTGCGTCTCGTGGTGACCGGTGACCCGCCCGCCCGGGTGGTCTCGCCCGATCCGCGGGGCACGGCGCCGGGGCGTGGAGCGCACCTGCACCCCACGGTCGCGTGTCTAGACCTTGCCGAACGCCGCCGAGCGTTCTCCCGTGCCCTCCGGGCCGAGGGACCGCTCGACCTGAGTGTGTTGCGGGCATACGTCGAGACATCCGGTGCCGCCGGCGGGCCGCGTGAGGACGACGCGACACGCCGGAGCGAGCCCCGCCGGGGACGCACGCAGAACATGCAAGACGCGGCATCACCCGATGCGGCGACCGAGAGAAAGCGGAGCACTGGCTCATGAACCGTCAATGAGTTCTTCGCGATGAGCACGTCCGTCAACTAACGGTCCGTCGTCAGCCTGGCTCGGACCGCCCAAAGGAGAGCAGTGGCCAAGGTCCGAGTACACGAACTCGCCAAGGAGTTCGGCGTCCCCAGCAAGACAGTGCTGGAAACCCTCAAGGACATGGGGGAGTTCGTCAAGACCGCGTCGTCGACGGTGGAGGCCCCCGTCGTCCGCCGGCTGAACGAGCAGTACGGCGAGACCCTGCGTGAGCAGGGCGCCAAGAAGAAGGCAGCCAAGAAGTCCCCGGCCAAGAAGGCCGAAACGGCTGACAAGACCCAGCCCGCGCAGAGCCCGGCGGCGACCCAGACAGACACCGCTGCCGCAGGCACCGCGCCGGCGCAGACCGACGGCACCGGGCCGGCGACGCCGACGGCGCCCGCCGAGCAGACCCAGCCGGCACAGCCCACCCAGCCCGCCGAGCAGGCCCAGCCCACGCGTCCGACGCCGGGTCCCAGGCCCGGCCCGCGGCCCGGCCCCGGTGGCACCCAGGCTCCATCGCCTGCGCCCGCCGACCAGCCGGCGGCCCAGCAGCCTTCCGAGCCGTCCACGCAGCCCTCCCAGCCGAGCCAGCAGCCTGCCCAGCCGCAGGCGCCGGCCGCGCGCAGCGAGCAGCCGCCGTCCGGCGACTCCGGTCCCTCGACCGGTGCGCGCCCGCGCCCGACGCCCGGCCAGATGCAGCCGCGTCCGCCGCGGCAGGGTGGCGCCTCCTCCGGCGGGGGCCGTCCTCGCCCGGGCAACAACCCGTTCTCGTCCACCCAGGGCATGCAGCGCGGCCGCGGTCCCACACCCGGCCAGATGCCGCCGCGGCCGCCGGCCGGCCGTGGCGATCGTGACCGCGGTGGCTCGACGCGCGGCGGCGAGCGGCGTCCCGGCGGCGTGCCCGGCGCCCCGCGTCCCACCCCGGCGAGGATGCCCAAGCAGCCCTCGCCGTCGATCGGTCGCGGTGCCCCCGGCGGTCCCGGCGGCAGCCGCGGCCGCAGCAGTAGCAGTCGCGGACGTTCCGGCGGCGGCTTCACGCCCGGCGGTCCTCCCAGCGGTGGTCCGGGCGGGCGTCCCGGTGGCGGTCGTCCACCCGGCGGCCGTGGCGGTCGTGGCTCCACCCAGGGCGCGTTCGGTCGTCCGGGCGGGCCCTCGCGACGTGGCCGCAAGAGCAAGCGGCAGCGCCGGCAGGAGTTCGACAACATGCAGGCGCCGAGCATCGGCGGCGTGCGTGTCCGTAAGGGCAACGGCGAGTCCGTCCGGCTGCCGCGTGGTGCGTCGCTGACCGACTTCGCCGAGCGCATCAACGCCGAGCCGGCGTCGCTGGTGCAGCTGCTGTTCCACCTCGGTGAGATGGTCACCGCGACCGAGTCGGTCAACGAGGAGACCCTGCAGCTGCTGGGCAACGAGCTCAACTACGACGTGCAGGTCGTCTCGCCAGAGGACGAGGACCGCGAGCTGCTCGAGTCGTTCGACATCGAGGTCGGCGACGAGGGCGGCGAGGACGACATGCTGCCCCGTCCGCCGGTGGTCACCGTGATGGGTCACGTCGACCACGGCAAGACCAAGCTGCTCGACGCGATCCGCAAGGCCAACGTGGTCTCCAAGGAGGCCGGCGGCATCACCCAGCACATCGGCGCCTACCAGGTGGCGACCGAGGTCGACGGTGAGCAGCGGGCCATCACGTTCATCGACACCCCGGGCCACGAGGCGTTCACCGCCATGCGTGCCCGTGGTGCGCAGGCCACCGACATCGTCATCCTGGTGGTCGCGGCCGACGACGGCGTGATGCCGCAGACGATCGAGGCGCTCAACCACGCCAAGGCGGCCGACGTGCCGATCGTGGTCGCGGTCAACAAGATCGACGTTCCCGCGGCCGACCCGCAGAAGGTGCGTGGTCAGCTCAGCGAGTACGGCCTGGTGCCCGAGGAGTACGGCGGCGACACCATGTTCGTCGACGTCTCGGCCAAGGCCGGCGACAACATCGAGGGCCTGCTCGAGGCCACGGTGCTGACCGCCGACGCGGCGCTGGACCTGCGGGCCAACCCGCACATGCCCGCGCAGGGCCTGGCGATCGAGGCGCACCTCGACAAGGGCCGCGGGCCGGTGGCGACCGTGCTCGTGCAGCGCGGCACGCTTCGGGTCGGCGAGTCGGTGGTGGCCGGTCCGGCACACGGCCGCGTCCGCGCCATGCTCGACGAGCAGGGCGAGAGTGTCGACGAGGCGCCGCCGTCGCGTCCGGTGCTGGTTCTCGGCCTGACCGCCGTACCCGGAGCCGGTGACAACTTCCTCGTCGTCGAAGACGACCGGATGGCCCGCCAGATCGCGGAGAAGCGTGAGGCTCGTGCCCGTGCGGCGGCCAACGCCAAGCGGCGCGCGCGCCGTACCCTCGAGGACTTCATGGCGAGCATGGAGAAGGGCGAGAGCCAGGAGCTCCTGCTCATCCTCAAGGGCGACGTGTCCGGCTCGGTCGAGGCGCTCGAGGACGCGCTCATGCAGATCGAGGTCGGCGAGGAGGTCAGCCTGCGGGTCATCGACCGCGGCGTCGGTGCGATCAACGAGAACGACGTCAACCTCGCGATCGCGTCCGACGCGGTGATCATCGGGTTCAACGTGCGGCCTGCCGGCAAGGCCGGCGACCTCGCCGACCGCGAGGCCGTCGACATCCGCTACTACTCGGTGATCTACCAGGCGATCGACGAGATCGAGGCAGCCCTCAAGGGCATGCTCAAGCCCGAGTACGAAGAGGTGCAGCTCGGCACCGCCGAGATCCGCGAGATCTTCCGGTCCTCCAAGGTCGGCAACATCGCGGGCTGCATGGTCACCGGCGGCACCATCCGCCGCAACGCCAAGGCGCGGCTCACGCGCGACGGCTCGGTGGTGGCCGACAACCTCGACATCGCGTCGCTGCGACGCGAGAAGGACGACGTCACCGAGGTCCGCGAGGGCTTCGAGTGCGGTCTGGTGCTCCGGGGCTACAACGACATCAAGATCGGCGATGTCGTCGAGAGCTTCGAGATGCGGGAGATTCCCCGCACCTGACCGGCCCGGTTCCCGCGTCGAACGGGGCTTTCCCGGGGGTCATGCGCCCCGGGGAGGCCCCGCGAGACCCGGTGCGAGACCCGGTTGCGAGACCCGGTGACATGGCGGGTGGTCGCTTCCCTCGGTGCAGGAGCCTGGGGGAGCGACCGCAAGACCCGGATACATGGCGTGTGGTGAGGCGGGTGGACCGTGTTCGTGGGAATGGCGGCGTTCGAGCTGCTGCTGCACGACACGCAGTCGCTGAAGCAGAAGCGCAGCGTGGTGCGGCCGATCGTGGCCGAGCTGCAGCGCAGGTTCGCGGTGGCGGTTTCCGAGACCGCGCACCACGACCTGTACCGGCGTACGCAGATCGGCGTCGCGGTGGTGTCCGGTGCGCCGAGCCACTGCACCGAGGTGCTTGACTCGGTGGAGCGCTGGCTCGACGGGCGCCCGGAGGCGGACCTGATCGCCACGCAGCGGGCGCTGCGGTCGATCGACGACGAGTGACGTGGGAAAGGAACAACCATGAGCTCAGAACGCGTACGGCGCATCGCCGACCGCATCCAGGTCATCGTGGCCGAGATGCTCGAGCGCAGGCTCAAGGACCCACGCCTGGGCTTCGTCACCGTGACCGACGTGCGCGTCAGCGGCGACACCCAGCACGCCACGATCTTCTACACCGTGATGGGCACCGACGACGACCGTGCGGGCACCCGCGCGGCCCTGGAGAGCGCCAAGGGACTGCTGCGCTCCGAGGTGGGCAAGCGCCTGGGCATGCGGCACACGCCGACCCTGGAGTTCGTGCTGGACGCGCTGCCCGAGTCGGCCGCGCACATCGAGGACCTGCTGGCCAAGGCCCGCGCCTCCGACGCCGAGGTGGCGGCCTCGGCCGCGGGCGCCGAGTACGCCGGCGGCGCCGACCCCTACCGCGCCAGCGAGGACGAGGACGCCGACGGCACCGCCGAGGAGGACCGCCGGACGTGAGCACCGGTCCCCGGCAGCAGGCACCGACAGGCGTGCCGGCGGGTGTGGTGGTCGTCGACAAGCCGGCCGGCTGGACGTCGCACGACGTCGTGGCCCGCGTACGCCGGCTGGCCGGCACCCGCAAGGTCGGGCACGCGGGCACGCTCGACCCGATGGCCACCGGAGTCCTGGTGCTCGGGCTCGACAAGGCCACCCGGCTGCTCGGCTACCTCGCCCTGGACGACAAGTCCTACGACGCCACCATCCGCCTCGGCGAGTCCACACTCACCGACGACGCCGAGGGCGAGGTGACCGCAAGCGCCGACGCCTCCGCGGTGACCGGTCCCGCCCTGGCCGAAGCGGTCGCGGCGCTGACCGGCGACCTCGAGCAGGTGCCCTCGGCGGTGTCGGCGGTCAAGGTCGACGGCCGCCGTTCCTACGCGCGGGTGCGCCGGGGCGAGGCGGTCGAGCTGGCGGCGCGGCCGGTGCGCGTGTCCGCCTTCGACGTGCTCGCCGTACGTCGAGACGGCGGACGGGTCGACGTCGACGTCGCCGTCGCCTGCTCCAGCGGCACCTACGTACGCGCGCTGGCCCGCGACCTCGGCGCCGCCCTGGGCGTCGGCGGGCACCTGACCCGCCTGCGGCGCACTCGGGTCGGCGACTTCGACCTCACCCAGGCCGCCACGCTCGACGACCTCGAGCGCGACCTGCGGGTGGTGCCGCTGGCGGAGGTCGCCGGCCGCCACTTCACCACCCACCGGGCAACTCCCGAGCAGGCCGAGCGCGTGCGCAACGGCCGGCCGCTGCCCGACGTGCGGCTCGGCGGAGAGGGACCGGTCGCGGTGATGACTGCGGAGGGTGAGTTCCTGGCGCTGTATGAGCAACGGGGCGAGGAGGCGCGGGCCGCGGCGGTGTTCGCCTAGAAAGTCTGGGTCGCCCGAGGTCTGGCCGTCAGCCGATTGTAGGCGCAGACTAAGGAATCAGGAGACTCTGCCACGTCAGGGAGTGACCCGTATGTCACGTGATGAAGTCCGGATGCCCGACGTCGTGCCTGTGCTGTCGCGCGGCAAGCATCGCAACCCCCGCAAGGGCGGCTGCTTCATGGAGTTCGCCTCGTTCCTCGCCGGGGAGCGCTGGTCGGACCACCCACGGTGCACCCACCCCCTGCTGGCCGCGCTGGCTCGTGACGTCAACGACCACGTGTCCGACGACGCGCGTACGCGGCTGGTGCCCATGATCCCGTCAGTCATCGGCCTCACCAGCGACGACCCGCGCGTCGACGTGGAGATCGCCCTGCGCGTCGCCACCCGGGCGCTTCCCGTGGCGGGGGCAGACCGGCAGCGCGCGCTGGCCGTCTCGGTCATCCGCTGCGAGCAGCTGCTGGCCGCGATGGACGGCCGTCCCGAGGGCAGCATGCGCGCCTCGAGCCGGCAGGCGCTCGACCAGGTGCCGCAGGCCACGAAGTGGGCCCACACCTTCGTCAACCAGGCGTGGGGCAAGCGGCGGCAGAACTTCGCCCGGCACACCGGTCCCGGCGTGGTGCACTACGCGGTCGAGAGCATCGCGAAGGCCTGCGTGACCGACGCCGACGAGATCCTGTGCGGGCTGCTGTCCGACATCATCGAGTTCTGCGTGGCCGAGGTCGGCGTTCCCGAGAGCTCGGAGCTCCGGTCGCTGGTCGACGGCAAGGACCTGCCGGTCCGGCCCGCGCTACCGCAGGACAGCTGACCGCAGCACCCTGACCGCGGACGTGACCATCGGTCACGTCCGCGGGATCGTCGAGCCCGGCTCCAGCCGGTGCACCCGCGGGTGGTCCAGGTAGCCGTCGTCACGAACACCGTCGGCCCCGCCTGGCCACAAGCCATGTATCCGGGTCTCCTGGTCGCTCCCCGAGGCTCCTGCACCGTGGGAAGCGACCGCGCG
>CBFGZI010000018.1:0-44928 GCA_965653225.1 uncultured Propionibacteriales bacterium
CGCGGCCTCGACCGCGGCCTCGACCGCGGCGCGGAGCACGCCGGTGGCAGGCACCTCCTGCCCGGCATTCCCGGCGAACAGCTACTGGCATGCCGACATCTCCCGGCTCCCCGTGCACCCGCGCAGCCGGGCGTGGCTGTCGCACATGTCGACCGACCGCGACCTGCACCCGGACTTCGGCCCGTCCTACGGCGCCGGCCCCGGCTACGGCATGCCGATCACGGTGGTGTCGGGCACGCACCCGCGGGTGCGGGTGCGGTTCACCTACGCCGACGAGAGTGACCGGGTGCGCTACCCGTTCGGCCGTGACACCCGCATCGAGGGCGGTCCCGCGTCCGACGGCGACCGGCACGCGATCGTCGTCGACCGGGCGCACTGCCGGCTGTACGAGACCTGGGCGACACGGTCGACCTCGACCGGCTGGCGGGCCGGCTCCGGTGCCACCTGGTCGCTCACCAGCAACGCGCTGCGGCCCGACGGCTGGACCTCGGCCGACGCCGCGGGGCTGCCGATCCTTCCCGGGCTGCTGCGGTGGAACGAGGTCAGGGCGGGCCGGGTCGACCACGCGATCCGCTTCACCACCGACGTCACCAGCCGACACCACCTCTGGCCCGCCCGGCACGACGCCGGGTCGCGCGACAGCCGCGACTTCCCGCCGATGGGCGCGCGTTTCCGGCTGCGGCAGTCCTTCCCCACCGCCGGCTTCGGCGCCGACGCGAAGGTCGTCATCGCCGCGATGAAGCGGTACGGAATGGTGCTGGCCGACAACGGGTCGCCGTGGTACTTCCAGGGCGAGCGCAACGCGCACTGGCCGGACCGGCTCATCGCCGACCTCAAGCGCATACCGGCGTCGGCGTTCGTCGCCGTGGACACCTCGGGCCTGAAGGTCTCCAACGACAGCATGCGAGTCCGCTGAGCCGACACTCCCGCTGGGGGTCGGGCGCTACCGCCCGTGACTCGTCGGCTGCGAACTCGGCTCTGGACCGGCCGGAGAGTGGGGCCTAGCGTCGTCGGTGACCAGTCCACTGGCCCCTTCTTCTCGGGCCGGACTCGGGAGGGGCCCTTCCTTCGCGGAGGGTTGCGGTGTTCATCCAGATCATCCAAGGCAAGTGCACCAGGCACGTAGAGATGCAGGCGGCGATGGACCGCTGGCGCCGAGAATGCGAGCCGGGCGCCCTCGGCTTCCTCGGCGGAACCTACGGCTTCACCGACGACGACATGTTCTGCGCGGTCGTGCGGTTCGAGACCCGCGAGGCGGCGCGGGCGAACTCGGCGCGTCCGGAGCAGGGCCGCTGGTGGGAGAGCGTCCAGCCGTTGTTCGACGGCCCCGTGGAGTTCCACGACTGCGAGGACGTGCTGCTGATGCTCGACGGCGGTTCGGACGACGCGGGCTTCGTACAGATCGTGCGCGGTCGGGTGCGTGACCCGGCGAAGCTGCGCTCGATGATGGACCGCGTGAGCACGATCCTGCACGAGGAGCGTCCGGAGATCATCGGTGCGACCATCGCGATCGAGCCGGACGGCAGCTTCACCGAGACCGTCGCGTTCACCGACGAGGCGGCAGCCCGGGCGGGTGAGGCCAGGGAGATGCCGGCCGAGCTGGGCGCGCTGGTGTCCGACGTGTTCATGGAGGACACCAGCTACCTCGACCTGCACCACCCGTGGTTCGCCACCCACGCCGAGGGCTCTCAGTCGGGCAGGTAGGCACCGAGCCAGCGGGTCGTCTCGGCGTACGCCTGCTTGCGCACCGCCGCCGGCGACGAGTACACGTCGTGGATCGCCTGGTCCACGCGCACGACGGTCACCTGGGGGCCGAGCGCGTACGACCAACGCGCGATCTGGCGTACGTCGAGCACGATGTCGCTGCAGGTCACGTCGTCGCACCACTCCTGCGGGGTGGTGCTGCGCGCCGAGCACAGCACCAGCACCGGCGCGCCCACGTCGATGCCCCGGTGCACCTTCCGGTGCCCGCGGCGGATCGCCCGCAGCCACCCGGCCCGCACCGGGAAGCTCTCGCGCGGCTTCCAGTCGAGGTTGTAGTCGAACTCGCCGCGATAGTCGGCGTGCAGGGCCTCGCTGTACAGCGTGCTGACGTTGCGCGGGATCACCTGGTAAGGACGCCGCTGCCCGATCCGGTCGAGGGCCTGCGTGCCGGCCGTGCGCAGCAGCAGCGAGCCCTGCAGATCGAGCCAGGGGCTGTTAAGCAGCAGCGCGTCGACGCCCGGCTTTCCCTGGGCGTAGCGCTCGTCGGCCCACAGGGCGCCGATGAGCCCGCCGGTGGAGTGCGCGCTGAGCACGACGGTGTCGTGGCCGTCGCGCTGCCGGATGCGCTGGATGGTCGCGTCGAGCTCGGGGTAGTACTCGGCCAGGTCGCGGCAGAAGTTCGGCGTCTGGTGGGGGAGCAGGCTGCGGCCGTACTTGCGCAGGTCCAGGGCGTAGAAGTCGTAGCCGAGGTCGACGTAGTAGTCGGCCAGGTCGGTCTGGAAGAAGTAGTCGCAGAACCCGTGCAGGTGCAGGACCGCTCCGCGGGTCGGCCGCGCTGCGCGCCGGCGTACCAGCGTCGCCACCACCGGGCCCTCCTCGTCACGGGCGAGGTCGATGACCTCCGCCTCGTACGGCTCGCCGAGGATGTCGGTGACCTGACTCATGGCAGCAGTGTGGCATCGCGGTCCAACCGCTTCGTGAACGTGGTCTAAGGTGACCGCGTACCGCGGATGGCACAGCGGAGGAACCCGGTGAGAGTCCGGGACGGTCCCGCCACTGTGAGCGTTCGCCGGCCAGTGCCCGCAGAGCTCTGGGCACGAGTCGGCGGCGTCAGCCAGGAACTCCGGCCACCCGCTCCGACCACGACGGGCGAGGAAACCCGGAGGCCGGCATGAAGCCGTACCCGTTCACTGCGGTCGTCGGGCACGACGACCTGGCCATGGCACTGCTGCTCAACGCGGTCAACCCCGCGATCGGCGGTGTCCTTGTGCGCGGCGAGAAGGGGACCGCGAAGTCGACGATGGTGCGCGCGCTCGCTGGCGTGCTGCCGCCCGAGCCGGTGGTGCGCGGCTGCCGGTTCCGCTGCGACCCGCAGCGGCCGGATCCCGGCTGCCCGGACGGCCCACATGACCCGACGGGTCCGGTCGGCGAGGCAGCCGCGAGCCTGGTGGAGCTCCCCGTCGGAGCCGGCGAGGACCGGGTGGTCGGCTCGCTGGACATCGAGCGCGCGCTGTCGGAGGGCGTGAAGGCGTTCGAGCCCGGGCTGCTCGCGCGGGCGCACCGGGGTCTGCTGTATGTCGACGAGGTCAACCTGCTGCAGGACCACCTGGTCGACGCGCTGCTCGACGCCGCCGCGATGGGCCGGGTGCACGTGGAGCGCGACGGGGTGTCGGTGTCGCACGCGTCGCGGTTCGTGCTGGTCGGGACCATGAACCCCGAGGAAGGCGAGCTGCGCCCGCAGCTGCTGGACCGCTTCGGGCTGTCGGTCGAGGTGGCCGCCTCGCGCGAGGCCGGGGTGCGCGCCGAGGTGGTGCGGCGCCGGCTGGCGTACGAGGACGACCCGGACGGCTTCGCCACGCAGTGGGCCGAGGCGGACGACGACGTGCGAGCGCGCCTGTCCCGTGCTCGCGAGATGCTGCCGCGGGTCTCGCTGCCCGACAGCGCGCTGTCGCTGGTCGCGTCGGTGTGCGCGAGCTTCGAGGTCGACGGCATGCGAGCCGACCTGGTGATCGCGCGCGCCGCCCGGGCGCACGCCGCGTGGAACGGGCGGGTCGAGGTCATCGCCGAGGACGTGCGTGCGGCGTCCCGGCTGGCGCTGCCGCACCGTCGGCGCCGTGACCCGTTCGACTCGCCGGGACTGGACGACGACGCGCTCGACGACGCGATGGACCGCGCCGGTGGGGAGTCCCCTGACGACGACCCGGAACCACCCGACGGCGACCCACCCGGCGGCGGGGCTCCTTCCGACGGGACGTCCGGCGAAGCGAGCGCTACGACGCACGAAGCGTCGGACGCACCGCAGGAGCGCGAGGGGACGTCCGCCGAAGGGGGCGCTATGGCGCACGGTTCGTCGGACGCAACACCTCCGAACACAACAGCGCCGAGCAAGACGCCGCAGCGGGCGGGGGAGCCGTACCGCACCCGGCTGCTCAGCGTGCCCGGCGTGGGCGACGGCGCAGCGGGGCGGCGCTCACATGCGCGTACGCCGCACGGCCGTCGCGTGGCGGCGGGTCGCTGGTCGGGTCGCGGGCGGCTGGACGTGGTGGCCACCATGACCGCCGCCGCACCGCAGCAGCGCGCACGCGGTCACGAAGGCCCCGGGTTGGCGCTGCGACGTGGCGACCTGCGCGAGGCGGTGCGTCATGGCCGGGAGTCCAACCTGGTGGTGTTCTGCGTCGACGCGTCCGGTTCCATGGCAGCACGGGCGCGGATGCGCGAGGTGAAGGACGCCGTGCTGTCGCTGTTGGTGGACGCCTACCAGCGCCGCGACAAGGTCGCGATGGTGACGTTCCGGGGTTCCGATGCCGAGGTCGCCCTCCCGCCCACCGCCGCGGTCGAGGTCGCCCGCACCAGGCTGGACTCGCTGGCCACGGGTGGTCGCACGCCGCTGGCCGCGGGGCTGGAGACCTCCGCCCGGCTGGTCCAGCGGGAGCGACTGCGAGACCCGGCACGCCGCCCCCTTCTCGTCATCGTGACCGACGGGCGGGCGACCACCGGCACGCCGAGTGCGGCCGTCCAGGCGTTCCTGCGAGACGTCTCAGTGGTGGTCGTCGACTGCGAGCGCGGACCCGTACGCCTCGGCCTCGCGCGACGTCTCGCCGCGGAGCTCGGCGGTGAGGTGCTGACCATGCAGGAGCTGCGCGCCGAGGCGCTGACGTCCGCGGTGCGAGAGGCGGTGGCCTGATGCCGCAGGGCCGACCGGTGACCGTGCCCGACGACGGGCTCACCACCCGGCAGCGTCGGCACCGGCCGATCCTCGGTGTGCACACCGGTGTCGGCAAGGGCAAGTCGACCGCGGCCTTCGGGCTCGCGCTGCGGGCGTGGAACCAGGGCTGGCCGATCGGGGTGTTCCAGTTCGTCAAGAGCGCGAAGTGGCGAGTCGGCGAGGAACGCGCGCTCCGCGTGCTGGGCGAGTCCGGCGAGGGCGGCACCGTCGCCTGGCACAAGATGGGCGAGGGCTGGTCGTGGGTGCAGCGCCGGATCGAGGACTCCGAGCAGGCCGCGGCCGAGGGCTGGGAGCAGGTCAAGCGCGACCTGGCTGCGCAGACCTACCGGCTGTACGTGCTGGACGAGTTCACCTACCCGATGAAGTGGGGCTGGGTGGACGTCGACGACGTGGTCGCCGTTCTGGCTGACCGCCCGGGCTCGCAGAACGTGCTGGTCACCGGCCGCGACGCCGACCCGCGGCTGGTCGAGGCGGCCGACCTGGTCACCGAGATGGGCAAGGTCAAGCACCCGATGGACCGCGGCCAGAAGGGCCAGCGGGGCATCGAGTGGTAGCGAGAGTCCGGTGACGGCCCGCGTGGTGGTCGCGGCCCCGGCCTCGGGGCAGGGCAAGACCACGGTCGCCACCGGGCTGATGGCGGCCCTGCGGCGCAGCGGGCTGCGGGTCTCGGGCCACAAGGTCGGCCCCGACTACATCGACCCCGGCTACCACGTGCTCGCGACCGGACGGCCCGGCCGCAACCTCGACCCGTGGCTGGTGGGGGAGGAACGCGTCGCCCCGCTGTTCGCGCACGGCGCCGCGGGTGCCGACGTGGCGGTCGTCGAGGGCGTGATGGGGCTGTTCGACGGCGCCGCGGGTCGTGGCGGTTTCGCCTCGACCGCACACGTGGCCCGGCTGCTCGACGCACCGGTGGTGCTGGTGGTCGACGCCTCCCGGATGTCCACCAGCGTTGCCGCGCTGGTGCGGGGGTTCGCGGCGTTCGACCCCGACGTGCGCGTGGCCGGGGTGGTGCTCAACCGGGTGGGGTCGGAGCGGCACGAGGAGATGCTGCGCGCGGCGCTGTCCGACGTACCGGTGCTGGGGGTGATCCGCCGGCACGCGGGGATGGTCACGCCGTCACGCCATCTCGGGCTGGTGCCCGCCGCCGAGCGCAGCCGCGAGGCCGTCGCCGCGGTCGAGCAGATGGGTGACGTCGTGGCCGAGTCGGTCGACCTGGAGGCGGTGGTGCGCCTCGCGCGTTCCGCCGATCCGTTGCGGGTGTCGCCGTGGCAACCGTGGTCGCCGTTCGCGTCGCGGCGTGCGGTGTTCTTCGGCGGTGCGTCGTTCACCTTCGGCTACACCGAGCACGTCGAGATGCTCGCATCCGCCGGCACGGAGGTGGCGGTGGTCGACCCGCTCCACGACGAGACGCTGCCGGACGGCACCGACCTGCTGGTGATGGGTGGCGGGTTCCCCGAGGTCTACGTCGAGCAGCTGTCGGCCAACGAGCGGCTGCGCCGCAGCGTCGCCGCGTACGACGGCCGCGTCCTGGCCGAGTGCGCCGGCCTGCTGTACCTGTGCCGCGACCTCGACGGACTGCCGATGGCGGGACTGGTCGACGCCCACGCCTCCATGACCGAGTCGCTCTCGATGGGCTACCGGGAGGCGCGGGCCGCGACCGACTCGGTACTCGCGTGTGCCGGGACGCGCGTGCGCGGGCACGAGTTCCACCGCACCAAGGTCATGCCGGAACACGGCGCTGATCCCGCCTGGAGCTGGGGCTCTGGTGACGCCGTGGCCGAGGGCTACGTCGCGCGCGACGGCCGCGTGCACGCGTCGTACCTGCACACCCACTGGGCCGGCCTGCCTCCCACGCCGTGACGCGTCAAGTTTTCGACGATGCGCGGTCGATGAATTGACGCGTCACCACCAGGTTTGTGTGAACCAGGCGGTGAGGCGTCAAGTTTTCGACGATGCGCGGTCGATGGATTGACGCGTCACCACCAGGTTTGTGTGAACCAGGCGGTGAGGCGTCAAGTTTTCGACACGAGGTGGGAGATGGATTTGACGCGTCACCACCAGGTTTTAGGCGGGGACGCGCTCGGGGGTGCGGGGGCTCTGCCGGACGTCGTACTCGTCGGGGTCGAAGGCGGCGATGCGGCGGCGCATCCGACCCGTCGACCATGGCCAGATGAAGCTGTTGCGGCCGTTGGCGTCGAGGTAGTAGCTCGAGCACCCGCCGGAGTTGTACACCGTGCGCGGCAGTGCGTGCTGCACCTCGGCGTTGTAGGCCTCCTGCACCTCGGTGCGCACGTCGATGCTCGACCAGCCATGCACGCGCATCTGGCGCAGCGCGTCGGCGAGATAGGCCAGCTGCGTCTCCAGGATCATGAACGCCGACGAGTGGCCGGTGCCGAGGTTGGGGCCGAGCAGCAGGAACAGGTTGGGGAAGCCGCTGACGGTCGTGCCCAGGTATGCCTGCGGGCTGCCATGCCACCGGTCCGCGAGGCTGCGTCCCGCGCCGTCGTGCACCAGCGCCGCGAGCGGCATGTCGAGGATATGGAACCCGGTGCCGAACACGATGGCGTCGACGTCGCGCTCGGTGCCGTCATGCCCGACCACCGTGCTGCCGCGGACCTCACGCACCGCGGTGGGGTGCACCTGCACGTTGGGCCGGGTGAGCGCGGGGTAGTAGTCGTTGGACATCAGCAGCCGCTTGCAGCCGAGCGTGTAGTCGGGTGTGAGCGCGGCCCGAAGTTCGGGGTCCTTCACGGTACGGCGCAGGTGTGCGAGACCGACGCGCTGCACCAGCCGCAGCACCCACGGGTTGCGGAACCCCACGCCGAGTGCCTCCATCGCGGCGTACTCGAAGCGCCGGAGCGCCCGCTGCGCCGCCGGCGCCGCGCGCATCAGCCAGCGCTCCGCCCGCGGCACGTAGTGGTCGGGCTTGGGCAGCACCCACTGCGCGGTGCGCTGGAACAGGTGTAGCGCGGCCACCTCGGGCTGGATCGCGGGTACGAACTGCACCGCCGACGCGCCGGTCCCGACGACCGCCACCCGGCGGCCGGCCAGGTCGTAGTCGTGGTTCCAGCGCGAGGAGTGGAACACCTCGCCGGGAAACGACTCCAGACCCGGGATCTGCGGGACCAGCGGCTCGTTCCACGGACCGGCTCCGGCGACCAGCGTGCGCGCGGTCCACCGGCCCGACGTGCTGTCGACCAGCCAGCGCTCCCGTGTCGGATCCCACTGCGCGCGGGTCATCTCCTCGCCGCAGCGCACGTGCGGCAGGACGTCGTACCGGCTCGCGACGTCGTCGAGGTAGGCCCGGATCTCCTGCTGCCCGGCAAACGCCCGGGTCCACTCCGGGTTGGGCGCGAACGAGAACGAGTACAGCGCCGACGGCACGTCGCACGCGCAGCCGGGGTAGGTGTTGTCGCGCCAGGTGCCGCCGACCGAATCGGCCTTCTCCAGCAGCACGAAGTCGGTCAGGCCCAGCGCGCGCAGGGTGACGGCGGCGCCGATCCCGGAGGCGCCGGCGCCCACCACCAGCACCTCGACGTCTCGCTTGCGGCCTTGTGTCGTGGGCTCCTCGCGGTGGGTGGTGGCGGTCATCCGTGCGCTCCTCGGTTGTTGGCGGGGAATTCCGGATACTAACAGTATCTGGATTCCAGCGGTAGCCGGATGCGATAGCCTGGCGTGCATGGCCCGCATGAGCCGCGCCGAGAGCCAGGCACAGACCCGCGAGACGCTGGTGCGCACCGCCACCCGCGCGTTCCTGCGCGACGGCTACCGGGCGACGTCACTGGAGCAGGTGGCCGACGAGGCAGGGTTCTCCAAGGGCGCGGTGTACTCGAACTTCCGCAACAAGAACGAGCTGTGCCTGGCGGTGCTCGACGGCATACACGCCGAGCAGACGCAGCAGATCGTGCAGGCCATGGTCGGCAGCGCGACGCTCGAGCAGCGGCTGGCCGCCTTCCACTCCTGGGCCGACGCGACGATCGGCGACCCGGCGTGGACCGGCCTGGAGTTCGAGTTCGCGACACACGTGCGCCGCGATCCCGCGCTGCGGGCCGAGCTGGCGACGCGTGAGGAGACCGTGCGGGCGCTCATCGCCGCAGTAGTCAGCCGCAACGCCGACGAGCTCGGCCTGGACCTGCCGCTCCCGGCCGACGAGGCCGCCGCCGCGCTGCTCAGCCTCGGGATCGGCCTGGGCGTACGCCGGATGGTCGAGCCGGCCACGCCGGTCGCGGTGCTCACCGACATGGTCCGGCTGCTGCTCAGCGGCACCCCGTGAGGCGTCAACTTGTCGCGCCGGAACTGTCGACGGATTGACGCGTCACGGCAGGTTTTGTGAGCTGCCCCGGTGAGGCGTCAACTTGTCGCGCCGGAACTGTCGACGGATTGACGCGTCACGGCAGGTTTTGTGGACGGGTCAGTGCACGATCTTGGTGCCGATCTCCGTGCCGAGACTGACGGTTCGCCCCACCGTGCACAGCCGGTCGTGCGACTTCTGCACCGAGTCGGGCAGCACGCTGCGCGCGGCGTCGCCGCCCTCGCCCTCAGGGAAGACGATGTCGAACGTCACCACGAGGTTGGTGAGCCGGTTGCCGTTGCCGTCGCGGATCTTGTCACCCTCGGCCGTGACGACGAACCGGTCCGGCTCCGCCCGCCGGGTGGTGAAGATGTCCACGTCGATCGCCGTACACCCGCCGATGGCCGCGAGCAGCAGCTCGGTCGGTGTGAAGTCGGTGTCGGCACCTGTGCCGATCGTGATCTGTCCACCGCGGACGTTGCTGACCGTGAACCGGCCGCTGCCGGTGCGCTCGACGTCGACACTGCGGTGGTGGTTGTCGGTGGCCATGCGACCTACCTTGCCACTGCCTCCCGGGTCACGCCGAGGTGCGTTTGCCGTCCAGAGGGGCGATGGGCGGCGGGTCGGCGGGAACGACCGCGGGCGGGGGCTCGGCCGGGGTCTCTTCGACCGTCGCGACCTCCGCAGGCTCGGCGACCTCTGCAGGCTCCGCGACCTTCGTGACCTCCGCGCTCTCCGCGCCCTCCGGGGTCGCCGACACCGCCTTGGCGGCGCTGGGCTTGGTCGTGGCCTGGTCGAGGAACCGCAGCAGCTCCACCGGGAACGGCAGCACCAGCGTCGAGTTCTTCTCCGCGGCCACCTCCACGATCGTCTGCAGCAGTCGCAGCTGCAGCGCCTGCGGCGTCGCCGCCATCTGGTTGGCCGCGGCGGAGAGCTGGCGCGAGGCCTGGAACTCGCCGTCGGCGGTGATGATGCGCGACCGGCGCTCGCGCTCGGCCTCGGCCTGCCGAGACATCGACCGCTTCATCGCCTCCGGCAGTGCCACGTCCTTGATCTCGACCCGGTCGATCTCGATGCCCCAGCCCACGGCGGGGCTGTCCAGCATCAGCTGCAGACCCTGGTTGAGCTTCTCGCGGTTGGACAGCAGGTCGTCGAGCTCGCTCTTGCCGATGATCGAACGCAGCGAGGTCTGCGCGACCTGGGCGACCGCGAACTGGTAGTCCTGCACCTCGACCACGGCGCGCACCGGGTCGTGCACTCGGAAGTAGACGACCGCGTCCACCCGCACGGTGACGTTGTCACGGGTGATGCCCTCCTGCGCGGGCACGGGCAGCGTGACGATCTGGCAGTTGACCTTCTTCAGGTGGTCGACGACCGGGATGATCCAGACGAGCCCCGGCTCGCGTGTCGGCTCGTGCACCCTGCCGAGCCGGAACACCACCCCTCGCTCGAACTGCCGCACGACCCGGGCGCCGGCGCCGAACGCCAGCAGCGTGACCCCGAGGACGGCTCCGACGACGAGCGCGATGATGATGAGGATCTCGAGCATGACGACCTCCGGACGGGACGTGCCCTCGCCTTGATCGTACGTCGGCCAGGTCCGTCGGGGGAGCCGTCGCGTCGCCGCTGACCGCGGCCCGTCCGGACGGCTGTACGGCTACGCCAGCGGCTTGACCGGCCGCCCCTCGGCACAGTCCTTGACCAGCGTCGCAAGCCGCCGCTGCCGGGTCTCCTCACGCTTGGCCGACAGCACCCAGTGGGTCGCGGCGCGCCGGTAGCTCGGCCTGCGGGACTGCCAGTACGCCCACGCGTCGGGGTCGGCGCGCAGCTGCGCCTCGGCCTCCGGGGGCAGCTCCTGCGGAGCCCGCTCGTAGGAGTAGGACCCGTCCTTGCGCCGGTCACGTTCCTCGAACGCCCGCAGCCCGGCCGGGTGCATCCGCCCGGCTGCCTGCAGCTCGGCGACCTTGGCGATGTTGATCGCGCTCCAGCTGCTGCTCCTGCGCCGCGGCGTGTAGCGGTTGGCGTGCACCTCGTCGTCGATGCGACGAGTGAGCCCGTCGATCCAGCCGAAGCACAGTGCCTCCTCGACCGCCTCGGGATAGGTGATCGAGGTCTTCGGGACGCCCTTCTTGTAGTAGCCGACCCACAGCTCGGTGGCCGTGTCGTGGTTGTCGCGCAGCCATCCCCGGAACTCGGCGGCGTCGGCGAAGATCACCACGTCGAGCGGTGTGGGATCCGGCATGCGGCTCATGCTAGGCCCGCTCCCCGACACGGAGGCGGCTGTGGCAGGATCGGCCGCGCGGAAGCTGTGGAGGAACGCCGGTGCGCGCCGTCAGGCGCAAGTCCGGGGCGGTCCCGCCACTGTGACCGGGGAGTCGCCTCCCCTCGTGCGCCACTGAGCGAAGGCCCGTCCGGGCCGGGCTCGGGAAGGCCGGGAGCGACGTCGATCCGGGAGCCAGGAGACTCTCGCTGCCGTGTACGGATCACCTGTGGGCGTGGACACCCAAGGAGGCCTGATGAGGCATCGGCGTACCCCTGACCCCGCGACACATCGACCTGCGTGAGCGCCCGGTTGGTGGGCGTGGGCGTCGGCCCCGGCGACCCCGAGCTGCTCACCGTGAAAGCCGTGCGTGTGCTGCGCACCGCCGACGTCGTGCTCGTCCCGGTGCTCGACGCCGACGGGACGGAGCCCGGCCGCGCGGAGGCGTCGGTCCGCGCACACCTCGGTGACGACGAGCGCGTACTCCGGGTGCGCTTCGCCCTCAACGACCGCAACGGACTCAGCGATGCGCGGACCGGCAGCTGGGACGCCGCGGCCGACGCCGTCGTCGAGCTCTGGGAGTCCGGCGTCGACAACCTCGCATTCGCCACGATCGGCGACCCCAGCGTCTACTCCACGTTCTCCTACCTCGCCCAGACCGTGGCGGCCAGGCGCCCCGACGCGCAGATCGCCATGGTCCCGGGCGTGACCGCCATGCAGGACCTGGCCGCGCGCTCGGCGACACCGCTCTGCGAGGGACGCGAGTCGCTCGCGCTGTTCCCGATGACCGCCGGGCTCGACCGGTTCGCGCACGCGCTCGACGCGTTCGACACCGTCGTGGCCTACAAGGGCGGCCGCCACCTGCCGCAGATGCTCGACGTGGTGCGGCGCGCCGGTCGTCTGGACCGGGCCGTGTACGGCGCCGCGCTCGGCCTGCCCGACGAGCGGGTACGCCCGGCGGCGGACGTGACCGACGACCTGCACCACACGGGGGCGCCGTACCTGTCCACGCTGCTGGTGCCCCCGGCCCGGCGGGAGCGGGGAGGTCGCCTGTGACCACGCCAGCCAACCGACCAGCCTCCATGGCAGCGACCCCGGAGCAGGGACTGGTCAGCTTCGTCGGCGCGGGACCGGGAGCGGCCGACCTGCTCACGCTCAGGGCCGCGCGGGTCATCGGCGAGGCCGACATCGTGGTGTGGGCCTCCAGCCTCGTGCACGAGGACGTGCTCGAGCACGCACGAGCCGACGTCGAAGTGGTGGACTCCGCCGCCCTTCCGCTGGAAGGGGTCGAGCCGCTCTACCGCCGCGCACACGAGCACGGGCTCCACGTGGCGCGGATCCACTCCGGCGACCCCGCGCTGTGGGGCGCGGTCGCCGAGCAGCGCGCGATCTGCGCGCGCATCGGCATCGCGCACGAGACGGTGCCCGGAGTCTCCGCGGCCGCCGCGGCGGCCGCGGTCGTGGACGCCGAGCTCACCGTTCCGGAGGTCGCCCAGTCGGTGGTCCTCACCCGGCTCGAGGGCGGCAAGACCCCCATGCCCGCCGGCGAGACCGTTCGCTCGTTCGCCGCGCACGGCACGACGATGGCCCTGTTCCTGTCCGCGGCCCGGGCCCGGCAGCTGCAGCGCGAGCTGCTGGCCGGCGGCTACGCCGCGGACACACCCTGCGTGGTGGCCTACCGCGTGAGCTGGCCGGACGAGGCGGTGGCGCGCTGCCAGCTGGCCGAGCTCGCGGAGACCGTACGCGCGCGCAGGTGGTGGAAGCACACGCTCGTGCTCGTCGGTCCCGCCCTGGCCGACACGTCCGTACGCACCCGCTCGCACCTGTACCACCCCGGGCACTTCCACGGGCACCGCCGCGCCGAGCCGGCCGCACGCCACGACCTGCGGGCAACGCCGCCGGGAGCCGCGTCGCGATGAGTCCCATCCAGCGGCGGTGGGACTACGCGGGAGACCCACAGCTGACCGAGCCGGACCTGCCCCGCACCGCCAAGGTGCGGCCGCGGGCGTTGCGTACCGGCTGGACCACCGGTACCTGCGCGAGCGCCGCCGCGAAGGCGGCGGTGACGGCGCTGGTACGCCAGGAGGCCGCCCAGCCCAGCGTCGAGGTGGCGCTGCCGTCCGGACGCCGGGTGCGCTTCGCGACCGAGCGGGTGGAGCTGAGCCCCGACGGGACCGTCGCAGCGGCGGTGGTGGTCAAGGACGCCGGGGACGATCCCGACGTGACCGACGGCGCTCACCTGACCGCCACGGTGCGCCGCCGGCCCTCACCCGGCATCGTCCTCGACGGCGGTGAGGGGGTCGGCACGGTCACCAAGGCCGGCCTCGGTCTCGAGGTCGGTGCCCCTGCGATCAACGACACCCCGCGGCGCATGATCACCCAGGCCGTTGGCGAGGTGCTCGACCTCGACCGGCACGGCGTACACGTCGTGATCTCGGTGCCCGAGGGCGAGCGGATGGCGCGCAAGACCACCAACCGCCGGCTCGGCATCGTCGGCGGCATCTCGATCCTCGGCACCACCGGCATCGTGCGCCCGTTCTCCACCGCCTCGTGGCGCGCCAGCGTCGTCCAGGCCGTGCACGTGATGGCCGCACAGGGGGAGCAGGCAGTGGTGCTGTGCACCGGCGGCCGCACCGAGAACGGCGCCCGCGAGCTGCTACCCGACCTGCCCGAGGTCTGCTTCGTCGAGGTCGGCGACTTCACCGGCGCGGCACTGCGCGCGGCGGTCGAGGACGGCCTGCAGCGGGTGGTGTTCGTGGGCATGATCGGCAAGCTCACCAAGCTCGCGTCCGGCCTGCTGATGACGCACTACACCCGAAGCCGCGTCGACGTCGCGCTGCTTGCAGCGATCACGCAGCCGCACGACCCGGCGACAGCCGCCGAGGTCGCGGGCGGCAACAGCGGCCGGCACGTGTACGAGCTGTGGGAGTCCGCCGGCCTGCTGCGCCCCTGCGGCGACGAGCTGTGCCAGCGGGTCAAGGACGTGCTCGAACGCCAGTCCGCGGAGCTGGGCGCGCGGATGCACGCCGAGGTCGCGATGGTCGACTTCAGCGGTCGGCGCTGCGCGGCCTCGACCGTCGCGGGATGGGCGGCATGATCACGGTGGTCGGCATGGACGAGCGTGGCCCGTCGGCGTCCGCGGGCAAGGCCGTGCGGACGGCCGCCCTCGTCGTCGGCGCGACGCGACACCTGAAGGCCGCGCCGCTGGAGCCCGGCACCGAGACACTCACCCTCGGCCCGGTCGAGCCGGCCGTCCGAGCCCTGCGTGAGTACGCGGAACGGGGGAGCGACGCGGTCGTCCTGGCCGGCGGCGACCCCGGCTTCTTCGGCATCCTGCGGCGCCTGCGCGAGGCCGGGCTCGAGGTCACCGCCGAACCCGCGGTGTCGTCGGTGGCCGCGTTGGCCGCACGCGCCGGCCTCCCCTGGGACGACGCCCTGGTCGTCTCCGCGCACGGACGCGACCCGCGTACGGCGGTGAACACCTGCCGTGCGCTGCCGAAGGTCGCGGTACTGACCGGCCCCGCCCTGGGCCCGGCCGACCTGGCCGCCGCCCTCGCCGGCTGGGACCGCCGGCTGGTCGTCGGTGAGGACCTCGGGTCGCCGGACGAACGGGTCAGCCACGTCTCGCTCGACGAGGCGGCCGGGCGCTCCTGGTCGGACCTTTCGGTCGTGCTGAGCCTGAGCCGCGCGCAGGACTCGCGGATGTCGTGGCACGCCGGGGCGGCAGCCGCGCCTGGTCCGTTCGCCCTCGACGACGACGCGTTCACCAGCCGCGGAGCCATGCTCACCAAGGCCGAGGTACGCGCTGTCGTTCTGGGCCGGCTGGGCCCATCGCTCGGCGACCTGGTGTGGGATGTCGGCGCCGGCAGCGGGTCGGTGGCGGTGGAGGCGGCCCGCTTCGGCGCGGCGGTCGTGGCGGTCGACCGCGAGCAGGACGCGGTGCGGATGACGGGCGAGAACGCAGCCCGGCACGGGGTCGACGTCCGTGCCGTGCACGGCACCGCCCCCACGACCCTCGACGCGCTGCCCGACCCCGACCTGGTGTTCGTCGGCGGCGGCGGCCCCGACGTCGTGGAGTCATGCGCGCTCCGTCGCCCCCGCCGGCTCGTGGTCACGCTGGCATCGCCGGAGCGCATCGCGGCCGTCCGCTCTGCGCTGGGCGGCTACCGGGTGGCGGGCACCGTCGTACAGGCCTCTCGCCTGGCGCCGCTGCCGGACGGCACGCACCGGCTGGCGGCCACCAACCCGGTGACGGTGATGTGGGGGGAGCGATGACCAGGGTCGCGCACGTCGCGGTCACCGCGGCCGGCGCCGAGCACGCCCGGCGGCTCAGCGAACGGCTCGGGGGAGACCTGCTGCCCGGGACGGCCGCGGAGGCGCTGCGCGCCGGCTGGGAAAAGTACGACGCCCTGGTGTGCCACCTCGCCGTCGGTGCGGTGACGCGGCTGGTCGCTCCACTGCTGGGCGACAAGCGACACGACCCGGCGGTGGTCTGCGTCGACGAGGCCGCCCGCTACGTCGTACCCCTCCTCGGTGGCCATGCCGGCGGCGGCAACGCTCTCGCCGAACAGGTCGCCGATGTCCTCGGGGCCACCGCCGTGGTCACCACCGCCAGCGACGCCACCGGGCTGCCCGGGCTCGACGACCTCCGCTGGCCCTGCACCGGCGACGTCGCCGCCGTAACCCGGGCGCTGCTGGACGGCGAGCCGGTAGCGCTGCGCGCCGAGCAGACCTGGCCGCTGCCGGCGCTTCCGGCCCACGTGGTCAGGGACGTCGGAGCTTCTTCCTCCGGGAACCCGGTGGCGACCATCATCGTCAGCGACCGCATCGAGCCGACTCCGGCCGAGAGCCCGCAAGGGCCCTCGGTGCTGCTACGCCCACCGAGCCTGGTCGTCGGCGTCGGCGCCTCGCGAGAGGCGCCGACGGACGAGGTCCGCGAGCTGGTGGAGGCGAGCCTCGGGGAGGCGGGGCTGTCCCGGGAGAGCGTCGCCGCCGTGGCCACTGTGGACCTCAAGGCGGACGAGCAGGCGCTGCTCGACCTGGCGGCCGAGCTCGACGTGCCGCTCAGCGTCTTCCCCGCCGCCGAGCTGGCCCCCCAGCCGGTGCCCAACCCCAGCCGGACGGTCGACGCCGAGGTCGGCACACCGAGCGTGGCGGAGGCCGCGGTGCTGGCGCGCGGCGCGAACCTGCTGGTCGAGAAACGCAAGTCCGCGCACGCCACCGTCGCGGTCGGGCGGCTGCGGCCTCGCGGCCGGCTGAGCATCGTGGGCATCGGCCCGGGCGCACGCGACCTGCTCACCCCGCGCGCACACGCGGCGATCCGGCGCTCCTCGGTGGTGGTCGGCCTCGACCAGTACGTCGAGCAGGTGCGCGACCTGCTGCGTCCCGGCACCCGGGTGCTCGCCTCCGGGCTCGGCGCGGAGGAGGAGCGCGCGCGGACCGCCCTGGAGCAGGCACGCCAGGGGCATGCGGTCGCCCTGGTGTGCTCCGGCGACGCCGGGCTGTACGCGATGGCCAGCCCGACTCTCGAGCTCGGCGCCGGGGGAGTGGACGTCGAGGTCGTTCCCGGGGTCACCGCCGCCCTCGCGGCCGCGGCGCTGGTCGGAGCCCCGCTCGGGCACGACCACGCACTCGTGTCGCTGTCGGACCTGCACACGCCGTGGCCCGCCATCGAGCACCGCCTGCAGGCCCTGGCGGAGGCGGACCTGGTGGTCGCGCTCTACAACCCGCGCAGCCGGCAGCGCACCTGGCAGCTGCCCAAGGCGCTGGGCATCCTCGGCGCCCACCGACCGCCCGGCACCCCCGTCGCGGTCGTCACCGACGCCACCCGCGGGTCGGAGCAGGTGCTGGTGACCACCCTCGCCGACCTCGACCCCGAGAGCGTGACCATGCGCTCGGTCGTGCTGGTCGGCGCGTCCAGCACGCAGGTGGTCGACGGCCACGTCGTCACCCCGAGGGGGTACCGATGGCTGGGCTGATCCCTCCTCGCGCCGACACTCCGCAAAGCCCCCGGCCGCTTCCGGTGATCGACGGCTGTCAGGGCTGCGGCGCCTGCCTGCTGACCTGTCCCGAGACCGCCATCCGCCCGCACGGCGGCTCGCTGCTCGTGCTCGACGACCGCTGCACCGGCTGCGGCGAGTGCCTCGAGGTCTGCCCGGTGGACGCCATCTCGTGGAGGGACGGAGCCGCATGAGTGTCCGCGAGGTGCACCCGATCGAGGCCGAGTCCTACCGCATCCTGCGCTCGCGCGTGGACACCAGCGCCCTCCCGCCGCATACGCGCGACGTGGTGGAGCGGGTGGTGCACACCAGCGCCGACCTGGCGTACGCGGACGACCTGGTCTGCCGCGAGCAGGACCTGGGGCGCGCGGCGTCGCTGCTGCGCGACGACGTGCCGGTCGTCGTCGACGCGGAGATGGTCGCGGCCGGCATCACCGGCTACGAAACCCGCTGCTACGTCCGGCACCGGCGTACACGCGAGCTGGCCGCGTCGGCGGGCTGCACCCGCTCCGCGGCGTCGGTGCGCGTCGCCCTCGCCGAGGTGCCCGCGGACGCGATCTGGGTGGTGGGCAACGCCCCCACCTTCCTGTTCGAGCTGCTCGACCTCGCCGACAGGATCCGGCCCGCGCTCGTCGTCGGCCTGCCGGTCGGGTTCGTCGGCGCAGTCGAGGCCAAGGCCGCGCTGCGCGAGAGCGGCCTGCCCAGTGTCTCCAACCGCACCGAGAAGGGCGGCAGCGCTGTCGCGGCCGCCACCGTCAACGCACTGCTGTACGGGAGCCCGATCTGATGACGACACCCTTGCTGCTGGTCGGACACGGCACCCGCGACGCCGCCGGTGTCGCCGCCTACCTCGACTTCGTCGGGCGCGTAGAGGCGACGCTGCGGTCCCGTGACGTCGGGGTCTCCGGCGGCTTCATCGAGCTGTCCGCGCCGCCGCTGAAGGACGCGGTCGAGGGCCTCGTCGACGCCGGACACCGGCACCTCGCGGCGGTGCCCTTGGTGCTGGTCTCGGCCGGCCACGCGAAGGGCGACATCCCCGGCGCCATGCAACGCGAGCAGTCCCGCCACGCCGGCCTCACCTACGCCTACGGCCGTCCGCTCGGCCCGCACCCGCTGCTGCTGGACACGCTGGCCGCGCGGGCCGACGAGGCCCTCGACGGCGAGCCGCGCGAAGGGACCGCGGTGGTGCTGGTGGGGCGCGGCTCCACCGACCCCGACGCCAACGCCGAGGTGCACAAGGTGGCGCGGCTGCTGTGGGAGGGCCGCGGCTACGACTTCGTCGAGACCGCGTTCGTGTCGCTTGCCTGGCCCAGCGTCTCGGAGGCGCTGGAGCGTGCTCGCCGGCTGGGAGCCCGTCGGGTCGTGGTCGCGCCGTACTTCCTGTTCCCCGGCGTGCTCCCGGACCGCGTCGCGCACCAGGCCGCCGAGTACGCAGAGGAACACCCCGGTCTCGACGTGCGGACCGCCGCGGTGATCGGCGACTGCGACGCCCTCGCGCTGGTGGTCGCCGAGCGCTACGAGGAGGCTCTGGCCGGGGACATCAGGATGAACTGCGACACCTGCGTCTACCGGATCGAGATGCCCGGACACGAGCACCGGGTCGGCCAGCCGCAGCGACCGCACCACCACCCCGACGACCCGGCTCATGGCCCAGAACACTCAGAACACGACCACGCGCACGTACATGCCCACTGACACCAGGGCGGCCGCGCTACGTCACCACGGCGACCAGGAGGTCGGCGCCGGGTTGGTCGACCTGGCGGTCAACGTGCGTACCACGAGTCCACCCGACTGGCTATGTAAGCGTCTGATCGACGAGATTGACCGGCTGGGAAGCTACCCGGACCCCCGCGCCGCGACGGAGGCGGTGGCCCGTCGTCACGGGCGAGACTCTCGCGAGGTGCTGGTGACCCACGGGGCAGCCGAGGCGTTCGTCCTGCTCGCGCGGGCGCTGCGCCCGCGTCGCCCGGTCGTGGTGCATCCGCAGTTCACCGAACCGGAGATGGCGCTGAGCGACGTCGGCTGCGCCGTCGACCGGGTGGTGCTGCCGCCGCCGTTCGAGCTGGCCGACGCACATGTGCGCGGCGACGCCGACATGGTCGTCGTCGGCAACCCGACCAACCCCACCTCACGTCTGCACCCGGCCGCGGCGATCCGTGCGCTGGCCCGCCCAGGCCGCACACTGGTCGTCGACGAGGCGTTCATGGACGCCGTTCCCGGCGAGACGGAGTCCCTGGCCGCGGCCCGCGACGTACCCGGTCTGGTGGTGGTCCGCAGCCTGACCAAACAGTTCGGCCTCGCGGGCCTGCGGGCTGGCTACCTGCTCGCCGCGCCCGACCTGGTCGAGTCGCTGCAGCACGGCCGCCCGCTGTGGCCGGTGTCCTCGCTGGCCCTGGCGGCCACCGAGGCATGCGTGACCGACACCGCGACTAGGCACAGCAGACGCTGGGCAGAGCAGGCGAGTCGGGCGCGCGAGCGTCTCGTCGCGCTGCTGCGCGAGGTGCCGGGCGTCGAGGTGCTGGGACCCGCCGCCGCGCCGTTCCTGCTGCTGCGGGTGCGCGGCGGCGGCAACGTCCGGCATGGGCTGCGCGCCCAGGGCTTCGCGGTACGGCGGTGCGACACCTTTCCCGGCCTCGGTCCGGACTGGATTCGTGTCGCCGTACGTGACGAAGCCACCGGCGCGCGGTTCGTACAGGCTCTGACAGAGAGCCTGCACGGGGGAGCGGGTCAGTGCTGGTAGGTGCCGACCAGGATGGCGCGTCCGAGCGCCTTGAACGCGAGGTTGAACGACGTGAACGCGAACGAGGCGCTCGAGTCCACCCCGAGGGACTCCTCGCCGACGGCGTGCACGACGAAGTAGTACCGGTGCACGTGGTCGCCCTCGGGCGGAGCGGCACCCATGAACCCGTGCGCGCCGCCGTCGTTGCGCAGCTGGAAGGCACCCTTCGGCAGCTTCGACCCGTCCTCGCTGCCGGCGCCGGCGGGCAGCTCGGTCACCGAGGCCGGGATGTCCACCACACCCCAGTGCCAGAAGCCGGACGGCGTCGGCGCGTCCGGGTCGAAGCACGTCACCACGAAGCTCTTCGTGCCCTCGGGTGCACCCGACCACGACAGCTGCGGCGAGGTGTTGCCCTTGCTCGCGACCTGCGCGTCGGGGAGCGGCTTGCCTTCCTGCACCTCGTCGCTGCGCAGATCGAAGGTCGGCAGCTTGGGGAGCAGCTCGTACGGGTCCGGCGCGACCGGTCGGTCCAGGCTCATGCGTCCTCCAAGGTCGATGTGGTTCTTGCGGGCGAACCTACCCGTTGCTCACGTAACGACGCAGGGGGGCAGTCTCGGGTGACCGCCGGCTTACCCGGTGGTCGTGGGTGGTCGCGTCGTGAGCAGTGCACGTGGTTTCAACCCCAGCCGCCCCGGACAAGCCGGTCCAGACCCTGGGACCGCCCGAGCCCCCACTGATCCTCGCCTACCTTGGTGTTGGCCAAGGTGCGACGTCCCGCTGACGCCCTCCTCGGAAAGGTACTGATGAACCTGTTGCAACACACGATCGACGCGGTCGAGCCCGCCGACGCCGAGGCCGTCTCGGCGGCCCGACAGCGCCAGGACCAGCTCACCAAACCGCGCGGCGCGCTCGGTGCGCTGGAGGAGGTGTCGGTAAGGCTGGCCGGGATCAGCGGCGAGTGCCCGCCGCCCATGCCCGAGCCGGCGGCGGTCGCGGTGTTCGCCGCCGACCACGGGGTGCACGCCCAGGGCGTGACGCCGTGGCCGCAGGAGGTCACCGCGCAGATGGTGGCCAACTTCCTCGACGGTGGTGCGGCGGTCAACGTGCTGGCCCGTCAGACCGGCGCCGAGGTGATGGTGGTCGACGTCGGGGTGGCCGCGGACCTTCCCGAGGCACCGGGACTGCTGTCCCGCAAGGTACGCAACGGGACCCGCGACCTGGCCGTCGAGCCCGCCATGACCCGCGACGAGGCCGCGCAGGCCGTCGAGACGGGGATCGACGTCGCCCGCGACCTGGTCGCCGACGGGCACCGCTGTCTGCTGGTGGGCGACATGGGGATCGCGAACACCACCGCGTCGGCCGCGCTCGTCGCCGCGTTCACCGGCGCCGCGGTGCCCGACGTCACCGGCCGGGGCACCGGCGTCGACGACGACGTGCTGCGACGCAAGGTCGAGGTGGTCACGCAGGCGCTGAGGCAGCGGCCCCCGGACCCGCAGGACCCGTTGGGCACCCTCGCGTCCCTCGGCGGACTGGAACACGCGGCGATCGCCGGGTTCGTGCTCGGCGGCGCGTCGTGCCGCGTGCCGGTCGTCCTCGACGGCGTGATCGCCGGCGCGGCCGCACTGGTGGCCGCCGCGCTTGCGCCCGCCGCCGTGGACTACTGCATCGCCGGGCACCGCAGTGTCGAGCCCGGGCACGGGGTGGCCCTGGCCAGCCTCGACCTCCGGCCGCTGGTCGACCTCGACCTGCGGCTGGGCGAGGGCTCGGGGGCGGTGCTCGCGCTGCCGCTGGTACAGGCGGCCGCCCGCGTCCTGCGCGAGATGGCCACGTTCGACTCGGCGGGAGTCACCGACAAGGACGAGCACACGTGAGCCCCGAGCACCCGCCCTACCCCGCCGGACTGTTCCTGCAGGGCCGCCGGGTCGTCATGGTGGGCGGCGGCAACGTCGCCCAGCGCCGTGTTCCCGGCCTGCTGGTGGCGGGCGCCGACGTGCTGGTGGTGTCGCCGGAGATCCGCCCCGCCCTGGAAGGCATGGTCCGCAACGGCGAGATCCGCTGGCGGCAGGGCCGGTTCGATCCGGCCGACCTCGACGACGCGTGGTATGTCATCGCCGCGGCCAGCGACAGCGATGCCAACGACCTGGTCAGCAGCGAGGCTGAGCGGCGCCGCATCTTCTGCGTGCGCAGCGACGACGCAGAGCAGGCGACCGCCTGGACACCGGCGGTCGGGCGGCACGGTGACGACACCATCGCGGTACTCGGCAAGCGCACGCCCCGACGGTCCGCGGCCCTGCGCGACGCGATGGTCGACGCCCTGCACGACGGCACGATCACCGCGCGCGAGCGGACCGACAGCACCCCGGGTGTCACCCTCGTCGGCGGGGGGCCGGGCGACGTGGAGCTGCTGACCTCGGCGGCGCGGCAGGCGCTGCACGAGGCCGACGTCGTGGTCGCCGACCGGCTCGCGCCGCGGGCGGTGCTCGACGAGCTGCCCGCGCACGTGGAGGTCGTCGACGCGGCCAAGCTGCCGCGTGGCCGTGCGGCAGCCCAGGAGGAGATCAACCGGCTGATCGTCGACCGCGCCCGGGCCGGCAAGCGGGTGGTGCGGTTCAAGGGCGGCGACCCGTTCGTGTTCGGCCGCGGCTTCGAGGAGGCCATCGTGTGCGCCGAGGCCGGCGTGGAATGGCGGGTGGTCCCCGGCCTGACCAGCGCCATCTCGGTGCCGGCGCTGGCCGGCGTACCCGTCACCCACCGCGGCGTCGCGCACGAGTTCACGGTCGTCTCCGGCCACCTTCCGCCCGGCCACGCCGACTCCCTGGTCAACTGGCCGGCGCTGGCGTCCCTGCGCGGCACCCTCGTGCTGCTCATGGCCATCGACAACCTCGACGCGATCGCCCGCACCCTGGTCGAGAACGGCCGCGCGCCCGACACACCGGTGGCGGTCGTGCAGGAGGGGACGATGCCGGGGGAGCGGACCCTGTTCAGCACGTTGCAGAAGGTCGCCGACGAGGTGACCCAGCAGGCGATCCGGCCGCCGGCCGTGGTGGTCGTGGGCGGCGTGGTCGGCGTCGCACAGGACGTCGCCCAGAACGTCGCAGACAACACCGCCCAGAACACCGCCCAGAGCGTCGCGCCGGACCTCGCCGGCCGGGGCTGAGCCCTCCGGGCACGCTCCGACGATGGCACGGCTGGTCGAGATCGAGGACCCGCGCGACCCGCGGCTCGCCGACTACGTCGACCTGCGCGACGTCTCGCTGCGCAAGAGCCTCGAGGCTGAGCACGGCTTGTTCATCGCCGAGGGGGAGAAGGTCGTCCGGCGAGCGGTCGAGTCCGGCCACGACGTGCGCTCGTTCCTGATGGCGCCACGCTGGCTGGACGGCCTGTCCGACGTGCTCGACGCCGTCGGCGAGGCACCCTGCTACGTGGTCAGCGAGGCCGTGGCCGAGTCGGTGACCGGCTTCCACGTGCACCGCGGCGCGCTGGCGTCGCTGCACCGCAAGCCGCTGCCCGGCGTCGACGACGTGCTCGCCGGCGCACGGTCGGTGGTGGTGCTGGAGGACATCGTCGACCACACCAACGTGGGCGCCGTGCTGCGCACCGCGGCGGCCCTCGGCATCGACGCGGTCCTGCTCTCACCGAGGTGCGCCGACCCGCTCTACCGGCGCGCGGTCAAGGTGGGCATGGGCGCGGTCTTCAGCCTGCCTTACGCCAGGATCGACGACTGGTACGGCGGGCTGCACTCGCTGCGGGACAAGGGGTTCACTGTCGTCGCGTTGACGCCGGACGCGGACGCGGTGCCGCTGGAGCGGGCCGTACACGCAGCTGCGGCCGAACGGGTGGCACTCGTCCTCGGCTCGGAGGGACACGGGCTGACACCGCGGTGGCTCGCGTCCGCCGACGTACGCGCCCGGATCCCGATGTCGGCGGGTGTGGACTCCCTCAACATCGCGGCGGCAGCGGCGATCGCCTGCTACGTGGTGGCCTCGTCGCGGCCGTGATGCGTCGCCCCGACGCCGATGTGAACTCGGGGGCGTGAGGTGAGGACCAGGGTCGCGTCATCGTCGAGGCGCGTGGCGCCGAAGTCGTGCACGCTGTCCATGACCCGGTCGGCAAGCGCCTCCACGTCGGTGCTCGGAGCCGAGCGCAGGGTCTGGCGCAGTCGATCCTCGCCGTACTCCTCACTGCGGTCGCTACGCGCCTCGATGATGCCGTCGGTGTAGACGACCAGCACCTCGTCGGGGTTCAGCGTCATCTCGACCGTCTCCCAGCGCATCCCCGGAAGGTCGCTGAACAGCGGACCCGTCGGCGGCAGCTCCTGCAGGCCGCGCGGCCCGAGCAGCAGCGCCGGAGGATGCCCGGCGTTGGCGTACAGGCACCGCCCGGTGGCCGCGTTGACCTCGTAGATCACACAGGTCGCGAACCACTCGTCGGTCTCGCCGATCTGGCCGGCGACCCAGTGCAGCGCGTCGGCCGGGTCCAGCTCGAGCTTGAGCGCGGGCACCAGGAGGTGCTTGAGCAGCAGCGCACGCAGGCCGGCCTCGGCGCCGTGGCCGGACACGTCCACCACGATCACGCCGATCCGGTACTCGTCCAGCCGGATGGTCTCCATCCAGTCCCCGGCCAGCACGCCCTCGGCCGGCTCGAACCGGCTGGCCATGCGCAGGCCGGTCGGCAGCTTGACCGACGGGCTGACCAGCTCCGACCGGATGCCCATCACCAGCGGTGCGTCCTGCTCCAGGCCCTCCAGGGCTCGTCGGGTCTCCTCGAGCTCGCCGAGAATCCGCCGCCGCATGGACTCCACGTCGCGGCCCAGGCGCTCGATCTCCTCGGGTCCCGAGGGCTCGATCGGGTGGTCCAGCCGGCCACGGGCGACGCGCCTGACCTGCGCGGTCAGCTCCCCGATCGGGCGGGTCAGCCAGCTGCGGATGAACAGCCCGGAGGCGAGCACGAAGATCAGCCCGAGCACGGAGAACACGAACAGCCGCTGGTTCAGCGCCTTCCCGGCCGTCCGGGCTCGTTTCTCGCTCTGCGCCAGCTGGACGTCGATGGCGTGACCGAGCTTCTCCCCCCGGATGCGCAGCACGTTGAACAGCTGCTGGTCGCGGTCGCGGATCAGCCGCACCGCATGCGCCCGGTCTCCCGCTCGGGTCGCCGCGATCACCGGCTCGGCGACCTGTTGGTGCCAGCGAGTCGCCTGGTTCTCCACGCCACGCACCAGCTTCTGCAGCGCGGGATCGTTACGCAGCCCTGCGTGCAGCTTGGTGACGTAGCGGCCCTCCTGACGCTGACGCTTCTCGTACACGCGCAGCAGTCGCTCGTCGTGGGTGAGGGCGAAGCCGCGTACGGAGTTCTGCTGGTCCACCAGGCCGGAGACCAGCCGCTCGGGGTACTCCTCCACCGGTCGCAGGCGCGACACCACGCCTTGCTCGGCCTCGAGCCGTGCGTTGTACGCCGCCCCCAGCGCGGCATCGGCGATCAGCAGCACAGCCAGGCTCATGAGCAGCGCGAACACCCGCCACCGCAGCGGCAGGGACCCGGACCACCGCGTGCGCACCCGTCCAGGCTACTCCGAGGTGGCCGGCCACCCGGCGGGGAAGTATGCCGCATTCTTCTCGGCCTCGCTGAACAGCTTCTTGCGTGACCGCCTGCCCAGCCGGTCCGCGAACACGGTGCCGTGCACATGGTCGGTCTCGTGCTGCAGGCAGCGCGCCAGCAGGCCGTCACCGGCGTACTCGACCGGCCGGCCGTGCTGGTCGACCCCCCGCACGGTCGCGAAGTCGGGCCGTGCGCAGGCCACGAACGCACCAGGTAACGACAAACAGCCCTCGTCGTCCTCGTCGAGGCGACGTTCGGGCCCCTCGAGCACCTCGACCACCGGGTTGCACACCACGCCGTGATGGCGTGTGCCGTCTTTGTCCGGACAGTCGAACACGAAGATCTTGGCGTCTGCACCGATCTGGTTGGCCGCGAGCCCCACCCCGTCGGCGGCGCGCATCGTGGCGACCATGTCGGCGACCAGGTCGTGCAGCTTCTCGTCGAAGTCCTCGACGTCGCGCAGCTCTCGGTGCATCACCGGCTCACCCCAGCGGGTGATCGGGCGGATGGTGCCGCCCTCGGGCAGGGTGCTCGACAAGTGGTGGTGCCTCCGCCCTCAGGTGGCCGAGAGGTCGGCGATCGCTCCCTCGCGGAACGCGTCGACGAACAACGCGTGGTCGCGACGCGCGGTGGCCGCGTAGCCGACGCCGAACTCGACGATCTCGTCGATGAACTCCTCGACTCGCCCGTCGATGACCCCGGCGATCGCCTCCTCGGTCTGGAACTCGACCAGCGTCTGCTCGCTGTCCTCGTCGGCGGCGCAGTGGATCTTCGCGGTCGCGTGCCCGAGGTCGTCGAGGACGGGTGCGATCTGGTCGGGCTCGGTGAGGTTGTCCCAGTCGAGGTCGTTCTCGTACGGCGACAGCTGCGACACGACGAACCCCCGCCCGTCGAGCTCGGTGTAGCCGAGGTAGGGGTCGGCGTGCACCTGCAGGGCGCGCTGGCTGGTCACGGTGCGGTGACCGTCGTGCTGGAAGTAGTCGCGCACCCGCTGGTCTGTGACGACCCGGCTGGGGGCGGCGACGTTGCCGAGCTTCATCGACAGCACGACGTCGTTCTCCAGCGCCTGGTTGAAGCCTTCGATCAGCACGCTGTAGGCGGGCAGCCCGGCGCTGCCGATGCCGAAGCCGCTCCGTCCGACCACGTCCTTGACGTGGTAGAAGATCTCGCGCGGGTGCTTCTTGTGCTCGGGGATGGTGCCGAGGTAGGCGGCATAGGCCTCCATCACCCTGTCGCGCTCGTCGTCGTCCAGCCGGCGGGCGGTGGGGCCGTCTGTGAACCGGCGCTCCCGCCGGTGGATCTCCGTCGTCTTGTCCAGGAGCGCGATGCGGGTGGACAGCTTCGCCTCCTGCAGGATCTCGTGGATCGCGCCCTTGGTGTTGTCGAGGCGGAGGGCGAAGTCCTGGTCGTCGTCGCTGTCGACGTAGTGCTGGACCTGCTCGACGTAGGCCCGGAGGTAGCCGCGTGCCAGGTCGCGCACGGCTTGCTCCGGCAGCGCCTTCTGCCAGCCCATCAGCGCCAGGCTGGCGACGAACCGCCGCAGGTCCCAGGAGAAGTGGCCGACGTAGGCCTCGTCGAAGTCGTTGATGTCGAAGACCAGTGTGCCCTCGCTGTTCATGTAGGTGCCGAAGTTCTCGGCGTGCAGGTCGCCGTGGATCCACACCCGCGACGAGCGCTCGTCGGCCCACGGGTCGTCGAGGTCGGCCATGTCGGCGTAGAACAGGCAGGCGCTGCCCCGGTAGAACGCGAACGGGTCGGCTGCCATCTTGCGGAACTTGGTGCGGAACCCGGCGGGGTCCGCCTGCATCAGCTCGTCGAAGGCGTCCACCAGCACGCCGACGATCGTCGACGTACGTTCCTTCTCGGACATCACGTGCACCTCCAACGGCTGAGCCGGGCCTGTTCCGGGGTCGTTCCCGGGCGGTCCCGGCGATCGCACACACCATACGGTCTGCCCGGTTACTACGATCGGAGGCACTGTGCCCACCGGACCCGAGGACAGCCCGTGATCGAGTTCCGACATGTGACCAAGCGATTCGACGAGGCCACGGTGGCTGTCGACGACCTCAGCCTGGTCGCGCCCACCCACGAGATCACCGTGCTCGTGGGGCCGTCCGGCTGCGGCAAGACGACCTCGCTGCGGATGGTCAACCGGATGGTCGACCCGACCGAGGGCCAGATCCTGGTGGACGGCGAGGACATCCACGCTCTCGACGCCGTCCGGCTGCGGCGGGGGATCGGCTACGTGATCCAGCACGCGGGCCTGTTCCCGCACAAGACCGTGGCCGACAACATCGCCACAGTGCCCAGGCTGCTCGGCTGGTCGCGCGACGACGCCCGCAAGCGCGCGATGGAGCTCATCGAGCAGGTCGGGCTCGAGGCGCAGTACGCCGACCGCTACCCCGCACAGCTGTCCGGCGGTCAGCAGCAGCGCGTCGGGGTGGCGCGCGCGCTGGCCGCCGACCCGCCGTTCATGCTGATGGACGAGCCGTTCAGTGCCGTCGACCCCGTCGTACGCGCCCAGCTGCAGGACGAGTTCCTGCGACTGCAGCGCGACCTCGGCAAGACCATCATGTTCGTGACCCACGACATCGACGAGGCGATCAAGCTCGGCGACAACATCGCCGTGCTGCGCGTCGGTGGCCGGCTGGCGCAGTTCGACACACCGGCCGGCCTGCTGGCCGAGCCTGCCGACGACTTCGTGGCCAGGTTCATCGGGCGGGACCGTGGCTACCGGGCGCTGTCGTTCGTGCCCGGTGACGAGCTGCGAATCCAGCCGCTGCCAGAGGGCGCCGAGCTCGACACGTCGTACCCCTACCACCGCGGCGGGCCGCTGAAGGCGGCACTCGACGCCACGCTGACCTCCTCGGACGGACGTGCGGTCGTCGTGGACGAGAACGACACCCCGGTGGGGATGATCGAGCACCACGACGTGCTCGCCGCCGTCAAGCGATCCGAGGCCCGGAGCGGGGACCCCGCGTGAACGAGCTCATCGAGTACATCTCCGACAGCTGGGACACGATCCTCGCCGCCCTCGGCGAGCACGTCTTCCTGTCGGTCGTCCCGGTCGCGCTGGGCCTGTGCTGTGCGCTCCCGCTCGGCTGGTGGGCGGCCCGCCGCCCGGCGCTGAGCTCGTTCCTGCTGTCGATGGGCGGGGTCGCGTACTCGATCCCGTCGATCGCGCTGTTCGTCCTGCTCCCGCTGGTGTTCGGCTACCAGATCATCAGCTACATCAACATCATCGTCGCCCTGACGATCTACTCGGCGGCGCTGCTCATCCGCAACGTGATCGACGGCCTGGAGTCGGTGCCCGACGACGTACGCCTGTCGGCGACGGCACTGGGCTACGGGCGTTTCAGCCGCCTGCTGGGCGTGGAGCTCCCGGTGGCCGTGCCGGTCATCACCGCGGGCCTGAGGGTGGTCACGGTCACCAACGTCAGCATGGTCAGCGTCGGCGCGCTGATCGGGATCGGTGGTCTCGGGGACCTGTTCTTCGAAGGGCTGCGCAGTGACTTCATGGCGCCGATCGTGGTGGGCCTCGTGCTGTCGGTGCTGCTGGCGCTGACGCTCGACGGGTTGCTGGTGCTGGGCCAACGGTGGCTCACGCCGTGGGTGCGCGTGAGGGCGGCGCGATGAGCGCGGGAACCGGCAGCGGCAACATCGTGGCCGGCTTCGTCGACTACGTCAGCGACCCGAGCACCTGGACCGGCGACAGCGGGCTGCTGGCGCGGATAGCCGAGCACGCCGAGTACACCGTCTTCGCCCTCGCCCTTGCCGCGCTGGTCGCGCTCCCGGTGGGGCTGCTCATCGGGCACACCAACCGCGGGTCGTTCCTGGCGCTCAACATCGCCAACGCCGCCCGTGCGCTGCCCTCGACCGGGCTGCTCATCTTCCTCGCCCTCGCGTTCGCGATCGGGGTCCTCCCCGCGGTGGTGGCGCTGGTGGTCCTCGGCGTGCCCCCGATCCTGGCCTCCACCTACGCCGGCATCCGCAACGTCGACCCCGACGTCGTCGACGCCGCCGTCGGCATGGGGATGACGGGGCGTGAGGTCCTGTGGAAGGTCGAGGTGCCGAACGCGCTCCCGCTGATGTTCTCCGGGGTCCGGGCCGCCACGCTGCAGATCGTGAGCACGGCGACGATCGCGGCCGTCGTCGGCCTGGGCGGGCTTGGGCGGCCGCTGCTGGACAACCTCCAGCTGCGCAACTACCCCGAGGCGATGACTGCCGCGCTGCTGGTGGCGGCCCTGGCGGTGGCGTTCGACCTTTTCTTCGCGGCCGTGACGCGTGGTGTCGTCTCGCCTGGTGTACGCGGGCGTAGAGTCACAAGGTCACAGGGGCGAGAATGAGGGCTCACCCGCGGGGCTGACCATCAGGGCTGACCATCAGGGCTGACCACGTACCCATCAGGAGGAAGCGTGCCCACAACCCGACCGACCGCGCCTGCCCGGCTGGCGCGCCGTACCACCGCGCTCGCCAGTGCGCTGGTCGCCGCGGTGAGCATCGCCGGCTGCGGGCTGGCCCAGAGCGGTTCCTCCTCGCAGTCCCTGGACACGGTGGTGGTGGGCTCGGCCAACTTCACCGAGAGCATCCTGCTCGGCGAGATCTACGCGCAGGCCCTCGAGGCCAAGGGCGTCGACGTCGACCAGCAGCCCAACATCGGCTCCCGCGAGGCCTACATGCAGGCGATCCAGGGCGACAACCCCTCGATCAACGTGCTTCCGGAGTACCTCGGCTACCTGCTTGAGTACTACAACGACAAGATCCCCGACACCAGCGTCCCCGCGGTCCAGGCCCAGCTGAAGAAGGAGCTGCCCTCGACGCTCGACACCCTCGCGGTGTCCAAGGCCACCGACGAGGACGCGATCGTCGTCACCCAGAAGACGGCGAAGAAGTACGACCTGAAGAGCATCGCCGACCTCAAGCCGGTGGCCGGCCAGATGATGGCCGGTGGGAGCCCGGAGTTCCGCACGCGTCAGGCCGGTGTAGCGGGCATGCGCGACCAGTACGGCGTTGAGTTCAAGGGCTACAAGACCCTCGACGCGGGTGGTCCGCTGTCCGAGGACGCGCTGATGTCCAACGAGATCCAGGTCAGCGACTTCTTCACGACCCAAAGCGTGATCCAGGAGAAGAACCTCGTCGTGCTCGACGACCCGAAGGACATCATCCTTCCCGGCAACATCGTCCCCGTCATCCGCAAGGACGTGCCCGACCGCGCCAAGGTGGAGCAGACGCTCGACCAGATCTCGAAGGTGCTGACGACCGAGGAGCTGAGCCAGATGGTGGCCGCCGTCGACGAGCAGAAGCAGCCGATCGACAACGTGGCCGAGCAGTTCCTGAAGGAGCAGGGCCTCGCCGGGTGACCCGGTGGGCACCGTTGCGTCCACACCTCTCGGCTGAGCGGAACGGCGGCCCTGCGGCCCTCGGAGCGTCCTCGGAGCGTGCCGCTGAACCGCCCTCTGGGTGGCTTATGTGCGGGTTTGCACTGAGGTTTGCACTGGCACGTGAGCCAGCCCACGTGTCGCCAGGTGTAACTCCGAGTTACATTTGGGGTTGACCTGTTCTCCGAGCACAGAACAAGGATGCGGATGGCCACCGAACAGACGGCTCGACGCGGACGCGACGCCCTCGGCATGGGTGTCGCGGTGATCAACAAGCTGGCCGGAGCGCGCGCTCTCGACCGGTTCGGGCTGCGCAAGCCCACCGAGCGCGTGGTCTTCGAGGCCACCAGGACCGGCTTCCGTACGCTCGGCGCGATCAGCCGCGGGTTCCCCGTGGGCGGCGGCGCGCGGCGCACACCCTCCCGCCTGCCGGCGGCGCAGTCGAAGGGCCGGTTCGACCTGAACCCCACCGAGGACCAGCAGATGATGGTCGGGGTCGTGTCGGAGTTCGCCGAGGAGGTGCTGCGGCCCGCGGCCGCCGAGGCCAACGAGGCCTGCACGACGCCGGACGAGGTCCTCAAGCAGAGCAGCGAGCTGGGCCTGAGCCTGATCGAGGTGCCGGAGGACCTCGGCGGCATCGTCAGCGAGCGGTCCACCACCACGGGTGTGCTGGTGGCCGAGGCGATGGCGCACGGCGACATGGGCATGGCGGTCGCCTGCCTGGCGCCGTCTGCGGTCAGCACCGCGGTCTCGCTGTGGGGTGACGAGCAGCAGCAGGCGGCCTACCTACCGGCCTTCACCGGTGAGCAGGTGCCGGCCGCCGCGCTGACGGTGATGGAGCCGCGCCCGCTGTTCGACCCGTTCGACCTGCGTACGACCGCGCGTCGCGTCGATGGCGGCTTCGTGCTCGACGGCGTCAAGTCCCTGGTGCCGCGTGGCGCCGACTCGGAGCTGTTCGTCGTCGCCGCCAACCTGGAGGGGCAGGGGCCGGCGCTGTTCGTCGTCGAGTCCGACACCTCCGGCCTGGAGGTGGAGGCCGAGCCGGCCATGGGTCTGCGCGCGGCGAGCATGAGCCGGCTCATCCTGCAGGACGTCCGGCTGCCCGACACGGCACTGCTGGGCGAGGGGAGCGCCGACGACTACGCCGAGTGCGTCCGGCTCTCCCGGCTCGGATGGTGCGCACTGTCCCTGGGCACCGCCAAGGCGGTCCTCGACTACGTCATCCCGTACGTCAACGAGCGGGAGGCCTTCGGTGAGCCGATCAGCCACCGGCAGTCGGTGGCGTTCATGGTCGCCAACATCGGCATCGAGCTCGAGGGCATGCGGCTGGTCACCTACCGTGCCGCGTCCCGAGCCGAACAGGGCAAGAGCTTCGCCCGCGAGACGGCGCTCGCCCGCCGGCTGTGCACCGAGCGCGGGATGCAGATCGGCACCGACGGCGTACAGCTGCTCGGCGGCCACGGGTTCGTGAAGGAGCATCCGGTCGAACGTTGGTACCGCGACCTGCGTGCGATCGGCCTGATGGAAGGCGGGGTGCTGGTCTGATGATCAACCTGGAGACTCCGCGGAAGTTCCGCACATTCGTCAACCAGGCGCACCAGGTCGCGGCCGAGATGCTGCGACCCAACTCGCGTCACTACGACCTTGCCGAGCATGCCTATCCCAAGGAGCTGGACATGCTCGCGGCCATGGTCGACGGCCTCGACGCCGCCGGCAACGGAAGCGGCGCCGGCGCCACGGGGGTCCGGCGTACCGAGTCCACGGGTGACTCCGACGAGGTGCGCAACGGCTCCAACATGACCTCGGTGCTGTCGATCATGGAGATGTGCTGGGGCGACGTCGGCCTGCTGCTCTCGATGCCGCGACAGGGACTCGGCAACTCCGCCATCGCCTCGGTCGCCGACGAGCACCAGCTGGAGAAGTTCGCCGGCGTCTGGGCCGGAATGGCGATCACCGAGCCCGGCTGCGGCTCCGACTCGGCCAGCATCACCACGACCGCCCGCCTCGACGGCGACGAGTACGTCATCAACGGCGAGAAGATCTTCGTCACCGCCGGCGGACGCGCCGACGCGATCGTGGTGTGGGCGACCCTCGACAAGTCCAAGGGGCGTGCTGCGATCAAGTCCTTCGTCGTGCCCAAGGACACTCCCGGGCTCACGGTGGAGCGGCTCGACCACAAGCTCGGCATCCGCTCCTCCGACACCGCGACAATCCGGTTCGAGGACTGCCGCGTGCCCAAGGACAACCTGCTCGGCAACCCCGAGATCGACACCAGCAAAGGCTTCGCGGGCGTCATGCAGACGTTCGACAACACGCGTCCCTTGGTCGCGGCGATGGCCGTTGGCTGTGCCCGCGCTGCACTCGAGCTCACGCAGGACCTGCTCGCCGAGGCCGGTGTCGAGGTCGACTACGACCGCCCGGCGCACGTGCAGCCGGCGGCGGCTGCGGCCCTGCTGGCCATGGAGGCCGACTGGGAGGCGGCATACCTGCTCACGCTGCAGGCGGCATGGATGGCGGACAACAGCAAGCCCAACTCGCTGCAGGCGTCGATGGCCAAGGCCAAGGCCGGCCGTGTCGGCAACGACATCACCCTGCGTTGCGTCGAGCTCACGGGGAGTCTCGGGTACTCCGAGCACGAGCTGCTGGAGAAGTGGGCGCGTGACTCCAAGATCCTCGACATCTTCGAGGGGACACAGCAGATCCAGCAGCTGATCGTGGCGCGGCGTCTGCTCAACAAGACGTCCGCTGAGCTGAGGTAGCCGCATACCCAAAACGCCCTCGCTGAAACGTCGTCATTGAGACGTCATCGTCACAACGACGATAATTTACCTCGACACGCCCGGGTTTTCGCTTGCAGGCTTGACATCTACCACCGTCGGTGTCGGACAATTGGCGACCATGTCTAGCGAGACCTCTGTCACAACCGAGAGACCGACCAAAGTCGATGTCGCGCAGGATCGCGGTCTGAAGCGACATATTGGCAAAGTGGGGCTGCTGTTCACCGGCGTCGGGTCGATCATCGGTTCTGGCTGGCTCTTCGGTGCTCTGTATGCCTCGCAGCTCGTGGGACCGGCGGCGATCCTGTCGTGGATCCTCGGCGGCGTGATGATCATTCTCGTCGGGCTGACCTATGCCGAGCTCGGCGTGATGTTCCCGGTGGCCGGCGGTGTGGTGAGGTACCCGCACTACGCGTTCGGCGCCTTCGCCAGCTTCACCTCCGGATGGATCACCTGGATATCGGCGGCCGCGACCGCGCCCATCGAGGTGCTGGCGGCAGTGACCTACGCATCGCCCTACCTGCCGTGGCTGATGCACACTGTCGACGGCGTCGACGTGCTCACCACGCCGGGCCTGGCCGTGTCCGTCGCACTGCTGTTCGTGTTCAGCCTGATCAACGTCCTGGGTGTGCGGGCCTTCGCCCGGTTCAACAATGTGCTGGTGTGGTGGAAGCTGTTCATCATCGTCCTGGTGATCGTGGTCTTCGCTGTACTCGCGTTCCACGCAGACCACTTCACCAGCCCGGAGTTCGGTGGCTTCGCGCCGTACGGCTACGCCTCGGTCTTCTCGGCCCTTCCGGCGGCGGGCATCGTGTTCTCCTACCTCGGCTTCCGACAGGGCGTGGAGTTCGCGGGTGAGACAGACAACCCGCAGCGCAACGTGCCGTTCGCCGTCATCGGCGCGATCCTGCTGACCGGTGCCATCTACATCGCGCTGCAGATCGCGTTCATCGGCGCACTGCCAGACAAGACCCTCTCCGACGGCTGGGCGCACCTCGCCTTCGCCAACTCCGCCGGCCCGCTCGCCGCGCTGGCCGGCATCCTCGGGGCGACCTGGCTGGGGATCATGCTCTACGCCGACGCCGTGATCTCGCCCGCCGACACCGGCCTGATCTACTCGGCCCTGACGGCGCGGCTGTCGTACTCGCAGGCCCGGACCGGCACGGCACCGAGCTGGCTGGCCAAGCTCAACAACAAGGGCGTGCCGTGGGTGTCGGTCATCGTGATGTTCGTGGTCGGCTGCGTGTTCTTCCTGCCGTTCCCGTCCTGGGCCGAGCTGGTGGAGTTCATCGTGTCCGGCACGGTGCTGTCGTTCGGCACCGGCCCGGTGGTGGTGGGTGCCCTGCGCCGCCAGCTCCCCGACCAGCACCGCCCGTTCCGGCTTCCCGGTGGGGACGTCATCCCGTTCCTTGGCTTCCTCAGCTCGAACATGATCGTCTACTGGACCGGCTGGGAGACCAACGAGAAGCTGTTCATCGCCGTCGCGATGGGCTACGTCGTGCTCGTGCTGCACTACCTGTTCAGCAACAAGAGCAAGATCCCGCCGCTGCACCTGAAGGCCGGCGCGTGGATGCTGATCTGGCTCGCCGGACTCGCGGTGCTGAGCTACATCGGCTTCTACACCGGTGGCACCAAGCTGCTCGGGTTCGGTGTCGGTGAGGGTGTGGTCGCCGTCTTCTCGCTCATCATCTACGCGTTGGGCGTGAGCACCCGGCTGAGCCCCAAGGACGTCGTGGCCAACGTCGTCCGTTCGCAGGTCGACGAGGAGCGGGAGTTCGACGAGGAGGCGGAGGTCTCGCGCTGACCACTGCACCGCCGGCCGCCGAAGGCGTCCGCTGGAAGCCCGGGCCCGAATGGGCCCGGGCTTCACAGGTCTTACAGGTCGAGGATGTAGGCGACGAGGTCGACGCCCTGCACGGGTGACCAGTCGCGCTCGGGGAGGCGGAGGAAGCCCAGCCGGACGTAGAGCCGGATCGCGGTCTCGTTCTCCTTCTGCGTGCACAGCACCATGCGATCGTCGCCGAGGTCCCGACTGCGCTCGATGCACCAGCGCGCCAGCGCCTCGCCGACGCCGCGCCCGCGCGCCTGCGGGTCGACCGCGAGCATGCGGAACTCGCCCTCGCCGTCGCGGGAGATTTCGCGGTACGGCGAGCCGGCGGGAGACAGCGTCACGGTTCCGAGCACACGGTCGTCCTCGTCGACCGCGACCCACAGCTCGGCCTTCTCGGCGCGGCTTGCGGCGTCCTGCAGCACGTCGACATAGTCGGACTCCACGCTGGACAGCTCGTCGGCCACGTAGGCGCGCACGGTCAGGTCGCCGACGGCGTCGTACTCGCGCGGCTCGGCACGGCGGATCTGGAAGTTCACCGCGCCATTGTCGGCCATGGCCACGCGGCGACGTCGGGCCAGTCCGCGGCTCAGAACAGGGTGGGCGCCGAGAGCTCCGCGCACTCGCCTTCACCGGGGTGGCGGGAGACGTCGTCGTCGGGGTCCGTGACGTCGCGCATGCCCGCTCGCGCGAAGCCGTAGTGCCGGAGCAGCGGCTGCACCCGCTCGCCGAGCTCGCATCGGTAGTCGGCGCCGACGTAGGAGCCGCGGCCGTACAGCCGGCGGTAGCGGCCCACGAGGTCGGGCCGGTGCCGGTCGAGCCAGCCGTAGTACCACTCACGGGCACCCGGACGCAGGTGCAGCGGCAGCACGGTGACGCCCGTCGCCCCCGCGTCGGCGAGCGCGGCCAGCAGGGGATCCATGGCCTCGACGGAGTCGGTGAGCCAGGGCAGGACGGGAGCCACCATGACGCCGCAGTCGAGCCCGGCGGCGCGGACCGCCCGCACCAGGTCGAGCCGAGCCCGCGGTGACGGTGTGCCGGGTTCGAGGCTGTGGTGCAGGTCGTCGTCGAGGATGGCCAGCGAGATGCCGATACCCACGCGCACCCGCCGGGCCGCCTCGGCCAGACGTGGCAGGTCGCGACGCAGCAGCGTGCCCTTGGTGAGGATCGAGAACGGCGTGCCGGAGCCGGCGAGGGCGTCGATGATGCCGGGCATCAGCCGGTAGCGCCCCTCGGCTCTCTGGTAGGGGTCGGTGTTGGTGCCAAGGGCCACCGGCTCGTGCACCCACGACGGTTTCGCCAGCTCGCGGCGGAGCACCTGTGCCACGTTGGTCTTGACCACGATCTGGGTGTCGAAGTCGTGTCCGGCGTCGAGCTCGAGCCAGGTGTGGCTGCCCCGCGCGTAGCAGTAGAAGCACGCGTGCGTGCACCCTCTCCACGGGTTGACCGTCCAGCGGAAGGGGACCGCGGATGCGTCGGGCACCCGGTTGAGTGCAGACCGCGCGGCCACCTCGTGGAAGGTCACGCCGGCGAACTCCGGCGTCGTCACGCTGCGGATCAGTCCGGACATTCCCGTCATCCCCGGCAGGGCAGCCTCGTCCGTCGTGCGCAGCGCCTGGGAATCCCACCGCATGCCTCTACTCGAACATATTTTCGAGGCGCGGTCAACCGCGTGTATGCGGCGCGTGCCGGGTACCGGCTGCGCCATGGACGACGACCAGACCGGCCTCACCGTGGCCGTGACCGGGCCGACCGGCACCTTCGGGTTCGGGCTGCTGCCGCTGCTGGAGGCCGACGACCGGGTCTCCCGCATCATCGGCATCGCGCGCCGTCCGTTCGACCCGGCCCGGCACGGCTGGACCAAGATGGAGTACCGACGCGGCGATGTGCGCGACCCCGACGCGCTGCGCAAGGCCTTCCGGGATGCCGACGTGGTCGTGCACCTGGCGTTCATGATCGTCGGCAGCGACAAGCACACGACGCGCTCGGTGAACGTCGAGGGCACGCTGAACACGTTCTGGGCGGCGGCCGAGGCGGGTGTGCAGCGGTTCGTCTACGCGTCCTCGGTTGCGGCGTACGGCTTCCACGCCGACAACCCGGTTGGGATGGACGAGGACTGGCCGGCGCGCCCCGCGGACCGGTTGTACTACGCACAGCAGAAGGCCGAGCTGGAGGAGCTGCTCGCGCTCGAACGTGCCGAGTATCCCGACGTGGGCGTCTATGTGCTGCGCCCTTCGGCGGTGGTCGGTCCGCACACGATCGGCGCCAAGCGCCTCCTGCCCACGCCGCTGATGCGGCTCGCGGCGCTGGTGCGGAGGATCGCCGGCCCCCTGCGCCGGCTGCCGCTGCGCGTCCCCGTAGCGGTACCCGATCTACCCATGCAGCTGGTGCACGAGGACGATGTGGGCCGTGCGCTGCTGCAGTGCGTCCTGGGAGCGGGGCCCCCGGGCTCGTACAACATCGCCGCAGAGGGTGTGCTCAGCACCGTCGACGTGGTCCGCGAGCTGGGCCTGGCCGCGTTGCCGCTGCCGGCACGTCCGGCGTACGGCGCCGCCCGCCGAGTGGTGCAGCTGCCCTTCCTGCCGACGATCGCGAGCTGGCTGGAGATCGCGACCCACCCGGCCGTCATGGACACCCGTCGTGCGCGCTCAGAGCTTGGCTGGCAGCCGCGGTACAGCGCGCTGGAGGCCCTGCGGGACGCCCTGCGAGGATGACGTCGTCTCGACGACGAGTACGACCTACGACGAGTAAGCGGAGGCGGCGACCGTGGACGACTTGCGCACCGACCTGGTGGTCACGCGGTACGGGGAGCCGGTGGAGGCCGCGCCGGTCCTGCTCTTCCTGCACGGCCTGACCGACTCCGGCCAAGCCTGGCCCGAGGCGGTCAGTCACTGGTCGGGCACGCACGCGATCATCGCCGTGGACCAACGCGGTCACGGCAGCTCGCCGCGGTTCACCGCGGAGCAGCTGGGGCATCCCGGTGACGTGATGGTCGACGACGTCGTCGCCATCCTCGAGCAGCTCGACACCCCGCCGGTGGTGGTCGGCCACTCGCTCGGCGGAGCCGTCGCGCTCTCTACGGGCGTGCGCAGGCCAGACCTGGTGCGTGCGCTCGTCCTCGAGGACCCAGCACCCCTCGGACCTGGCGACCCGCAGGCCGATGCGGCGCGCGGCGAGCAGTTCGTGGCCGGCGTGCGGCAGAGCCGCGAGGTCGCGGACGACGACACGCTGCTGCGGCTTCGACGTGAGCAACGCCCCTCCTGGCCGGACAGCGAGCTGCTGGCCTCCGGACGTGCCGAGCGGCAGGTGGACCTGGACTACCTGGCCCGCGGCGACATCAAGCCGTCGCGACCGTGGACCGAGCTCTTCGCCGAGGTGAGCGTCCCCGTGCTGGTTGTGTCCGGCGACCCCCACGGCGACGTCTGCGTCACCGACGAGATGGAGCGTGGGATCGAGCGGATCGGCAACTCTCACGTCACCCTGACGAGGGTCAAGGGCGCGGAGCACTGCATCCGGCGCGAGCAGCCCGAGCAGTTCTACGCGGTCGTCGACGACTGGCTGTCGCGGCACTGAGCCCGATGCCCAGCCCGTCGACAACACTGGCGCTGCTGCCGAGCCCGCTGCTGACAGCGTCGGTGTGGGCGCCGGTCGCAGACTGCCTCAGGCGGTGGGGATGGCCGGTGGCCGTCGCCACCGGGCCGAGCGCACCTGGCTCGGCGCAGGACGTGCTGGACGCCTTTCTCGCGTCCCTTCCCGACGACCGGCCCCTGGTGCTCGTGCCGCACAGCAACGCGGGTCTCTACGTGCCCGCCCTGTCGCGTCGCAGAACCCTCGTGGGCGCGGTCTTCGTCGATGCCGCGCTGCCGCCGGACCGCGGCGACACGACGCTGGCCCCGGCTGCGTTCTTCGAGTTCCTAGAGGCGCGCGCCGACGACGCGGGCGTGCTCCCGCCGTGGACGCGGTGGTGGGACGACGCCGCCGTTGCGCCGTTGTTCCCCGACGCGCAGGTGAGGGCCGACGTCGAGCGTGAGCAGCCGCGCGTCGCCCTGTCGTAGTTCGAGTCGCGCCTCGAGGTGCCTGCGGGCTGGACCGACATCCCGGCCGCGTACGTCGCCTTCGGCGACACGTACGCCGACGAGATCGTGCTGGCGCAGCGGAGCGGATGGCCGGTCACCACCCTGGCCGGGCTGCACCTGCACATGCTGGTCGAGCCGTTCTCCGTCGCGACCGCGATCGCCGACATGCTTGCCGCGCTCGGGGTGGAGCCCGGCGAGAGTCGAGCGGGGACCTAGTCTCGACAGCCATGGTCGAAGCGGCATTCTGGGGGTTCGTCGGCGGGTTCGCACTCATCGTCGGCGCGGTGGTGGGGCTGAAGGTCCCGGCCGCGGCCAAGGTCGTCGGTCTCGTGATGGCGTTCGGGTCCGGCGTGCTCATCAGCGCCGTCGCGTTCGACCTCACCGAGGAGGCGTTCGAGGCCGCCGGCGCGGTTCCGGTGGTGCTCGGGCTGGTCGCCGGTGCCTTGGCCTTCTTCGCCGGAGACTGGGTCCTGGATGCCAAGGGAGCGAGGGACCGCAAACGCTCGGGCGGTCAGCAGGCCGACGGGTCGGGCAGTGCCCTCGCGCTCGGCGCCATGCTCGACGGCGTGCCCGAGTCGGTGGCGATCGGGGTTTCGCTGCTGCAGGGAGGGACCGTCAGCGCTGCCGTCGTGGCCGCAGTCTTCCTGTCCAACATTCCGGAGTCGCTCTCGGCGACGATCGGGATGACCAGGGCGAAGCAACACTCGCCGCGCTGGATCCTCGGTCTCTGGACAGGCGTGGCCTTGATGACCGCGGCAGCGTCGGCTGCAGGGTACGCGCTGCTCGGCGGGACACCGCCGTCAACTGTCGCATTCGTCCAGGCGTTCGCGGGTGGTGCGATCCTCACCATGCTGGCCGACACGATGATGCCGGAGGCGTTCGCGACCGTTAAGGACAGGGAAAAGAAGCGCAGCGACAAGAACGCCGGCCAGGTCAGCAAGAGCGGCAAGGACGGCAAGGACGGCAACTGGAAGAACGACGTCCTTGCCAACACGGTCGGGCTGGTGACCTGCGTGGGGTTCATCCTGGCGTTCCTGCTCAGCCACGCCTAGGCCCGCCAGGCACGCCGTGGCCCGGGCGACACTGAGCCGTCAGGTCGACCAGGCGAAGCGGGTCGCGGCGTGGCGGCGGGTGTCACGCCCGTGGTGTTCGGGTTTCCCCGGACCTCGGGTCCCGTAACACCCGGTTACATGGCTGGTGGTTACTTCCCGAGGCTCATACGCAGAGGGAAGCATCCACACCCCCCGGTTACGTGGCTTGTGGGTGCGGCGGCAAGAGCTGTCGGCGCTCCCGCAGGACTGGCGTCTCTCGTCGCTGCTCCTGCTGTGCCACAGAACGCCGCAAGTCGCAAGCGGCCTCAGCCACACGGTCAGCCGAGCACGGGACTCTGGCTCACGCCTGCCCGGCCTCGTCCAGCGCCCGCCGGACACGCTTCTCGGACACCGGGTAACGCGTGCCGAGCTGCTGGGCGAACAGGCCCACCCGCAGCTCCTCGATCATCCAGCGCACCTCGTCCAGCGCGCGGGGCACCGGGTCGCCCTCGGGGATGGCCTGGATGCGCCGGTCGAGCATGTCCTCCAGCGCCTGCACGCGGTCGGTGTGCTCCAGGTCGCGCGCGACCCCGGACTGCAGCCGGTCGAGGCGGTGCTCGACGGCGCGCAGGTAGCGCAGCAGGTCGGGCAGACGGGCGAGGCCGGTCGCGGTCACGAACCCCGCATACACCAGCTGGTCGAGCTGGGTGCGTATGTCCTCGACCGCGGGCCGGAGAGCCGGAGCGGTCAGGCCGTCGAGCCGCCGCCGCACGCCGTAGGCCAGCGACAGCACGCGCTGTACGAGGTCGACGATGTCCAGCACCGTGTCGTGCAGGTCGGCCCGAACCTTGTCGCGCAGCGCGGAGAACTCCTCCTCGTGCCAGACCGGTCCGCCGTTGCGCTCGACCAGCGCGTCGACCGCGCAGGCCAGGCAGTCCTCGAGCAGCAACGGCACGCTCCCGTGCGGGTTGTGGCTGAGCGTGAGCTTGGCCTGGTTGTCCAGCCGGCCCTGTACCCAGCCCAGCGGCGACGGGAGCTGGAGGAGCAGCAACCTGCGCGTGCCCTCCCACATCGCACGCTCCTGCGACTCGCGGCTCTCCAGAACCCGGAGCTCGACAGCGTCCCCGCGGTCGACCAACGCGGGGTAGCCGACGACCTCGCGCCCGTCGCCGGTGTCGGCGAACCGGCGGGGGAGCGACCCGCCGGGCCAGCTGCGCAGGCCCGTGCGCTCCAGACCGCGGGCCGCGTGCGACAGCAGGTTACGGGTACGCGGCTGCAGCCGCCGGCGCAGCTCGTCGAGGTCCTTTCCGCGTCCGAGCACCCGCCCGTCGTCGTCCTCCACCGAGAACGTGACCCGCAGGTGACCGGGCACCTCGCCGGCCTGCCACGCCTGCACCGGCACGGGTACCCCGGTCTCGCGGTGCAGCTCGCTGCCCAGCGCCTCCACCAGCGGCCTCGAGGACGGCTCGATCCGAGCCAGCGCCGCCTTCGCCCGGTCGGGCGCCGGGATGAAGTTGCGCCGCAGCTGCTTGGGCAGTGACCGGATCAGCGCGGTCGCCAGCTCGTGTCGCATCCCCGGAACCTGCCAGTCGAAGCCGCGCGCCTCGACGCGGTTGAGCAGCGACATCGGCACGTGCACGGTCACGCCGTCGTCCTCGCTGCCCGGCTCGAACACGTACGTCAGGTCCAGCGCCAGGTCGCCCTGCACCCACGTCTCGGGGAAGTCCTCGTCGCTGACCTCGGTCGCCTCGGGCCGCACCAGCACTGACTTCTCGAAGCTCAGCAGGTCGGGGTGCCGGCGTCGTGTCTTCTTCCACCAGCTGTCGAAGTGCGCCGCGGACACGATGTCGTCGGGAACTCGCTGGTCGTAGAAGTCGAACAGCGCCTCGTCGTCGACGAGGATGTCGCGGCGACGAGAACGGTCCTCCATCTCCTCGACCTCGGCGACCAGCGCGCGGTTGGCGTGGAAGAAGTCGTGCCGGGTGTCCCATTCGCCGTAGACCAGCGCGTGCCGGATGAAGAGCTCGCGTGACAGCGCGGGGTCGATGCGCCCGTACGACACCCGCCGCCGCGCGACGACCGGCACGCCGTACAGCGTGACCCGTTCCCACGCCATCACCGCGCCGCGCTTCTTCTCCCAGTGCGGCTCGCTGTAGGAGCGACGCACCAGGTGAGCGGCCAGCTCCTCCACCCAGGCGGGGTCGATCCGCGCGACCGTGCGCGCCCACAGCCGCGTGGTCTCCACCAGCTCGGCGGCCATCACCCACTTCGGGGTCCTCTTGAACAGCCCCGAGCCGGGGAAGATCGCGAACCGGGTGCCGCGCGCGCCGTCGTACTCCCGCGCGTCGGGGTCGAGGACGCCGACGTGGGAGAGCAGGCCCGCCAGCAGTGCCTGATGGATGCGTGCGCTGTCGGCGGGTGTCTTGTTGACCGTGGCGCCGACGGTCTGCGTCACCTGCCGCAGCTGGGAGTGCAGGTCCTGCCACTCGCGCACCCTCAGGTAGCTGAGGAACTCGTCGCGGCACATGCGACGGAACCGGTTGGACGACAGCGCGCGCTGCTGCTCGCGGACGTGCTCCCAAAGAGCCAGGTATGACGAGAAGTCCGACTCGGGGTCGGCGAACCGGGCATGGGACTGGTCCGCGGCCTGCTGGTGGTCGACCGGACGCTCGCGCGGGTCCTGGATGGACAGGCCGGCGGCGATCACGAGCACCTCACGCAGGCAGCCCAGGCGGTCGGCCTCCAGCAGCATCCTTCCCAGCCTGGGGTCGAGCGGGATCTGCACCAGCTGCCGCCCGACGCGCGTCAGCCGCTTGCGCGGGTCGGTCGCGTCGGGGTCGATCGCGCCGAGCTCGTGCAGCAGCTGCACGCCGTCACGGACCTGCCGGTGGTCGGGAGCGTCCAGGAACGGGAACGACTCGACGTCGCCCAGCCCGAGCGCGGTCATCTGCAGGATCACCGCGGCCAGGTTTGTGCGCAGGATCTCGGGCTCGGTGAACTCCGGGCGCCCCTCGAAGTCCTCCTCGCTGTACAGCCGGATGCACACGCCGTCGGCCACCCGGCCGCACCGGCCGGCCCGTTGCCGGGCCGACGCCTGCGAGACCGGCTCGATCGGCAGCCGCTGCACCTTCGTGCGCTGGCTGTACCGCGAGATCCGGGCGGTGCCGGGGTCGATGACATACCGGATGCCCGGCACGGTCAGCGACGTCTCGGCGACGTTGGTCGCGAGCACGATCCGCCTGCCCGGGTGCGGTTGGAAGACCCGGTGCTGCTCGGCGACGGACAGCCGAGCGTAGAGGGGGAGGATCTCGGTGTCGCGCAGCCTTCTGCGGCGGAGGAAGTCGGCGGTGTCACGGATCTCCCGCTCACCGCTGAGGAACACCAGAATGTCGCCTCGTGGCTCGGCGTACAGCTCGTCGACCGCGTCGCTGACCGCCTGCACCTGGTCCCGCTCGCGCGCCGGACGCACCCCGCCCGTGGCGTCCTCCGCGTCGGCCTCCTCCACGAGCGGGCGGTAGCGCACCTCGACGGGATAGGTGCGCCCGGAGACCTCGACCACGGGAGCGTCGCCGAAGTGCCGCGCGAACCGCTCGGGGTCGATGGTGGCCGAGGTGATGACCACCTTGAGGTCGGGGCGGCGGGGGAGCAGCTGCTTGAGGTAGCCGAGGATGAAGTCGACGTTGAGACTGCGCTCGTGCGCCTCGTCGATGATCAGCGTGTCGTAGGCCCGCAGCGACCGGTCGCGCTGGATCTCGTTCAGCAGGATGCCGTCGGTCATCAGCTTGACCAGGGTGGTGTCACCGACCTTGTCGGTGAACCGCACCTGGTAGCCGACCGCCTCCCCGAGGTCCTGGCCGAGCTCCTCGCCGACACGCTCGGCGACGGTGCGCGCGGCCAGCCGGCGGGGCTGGGTGTGGCCGATCATCCCGTGGACGCCGCGGCCGAGCTCCAGGCAGATCTTGGGCAGCTGCGTGGTCTTGCCCGAGCCGGTCTCGCCGGCCACGACCACGACCTGGTGGTCGCGGATCGCGGCCGCGATGTCGT
>CBFGZI010000019.1:0-44730 GCA_965653225.1 uncultured Propionibacteriales bacterium
TTCCCAGCCACGGCGGAAGCTTGTCGAATGACAGTCTTGCCGCCCGTCTCCGACCTCTGATACAAAAGCCAGCCATGTCTCAAGAGTCGGGAGGGACTCAGCATGAGCATGTGCCAAAACTTGGGAGAGGGAGCCCCAAGTGACTACGACCGCGTGGGTGGCGGAACCGCCGTTCGCTCGGTCGTAGACCGTTTCTACGATCTTGTTCTCGATGATGTCCGACTTGCGTCGTACTTCACCGACACCGACCTACCACGGTTGAAGCGGCACCAGGTGCTCCTGGTCTCGCAGGTGCTCGGTGGGCCTGCCAACTACGAGGGCCGGGACCTACGCGCAGCGCACGACGGGATGCACATCAGCCCCGAGCAGTTCGGGCTGGTCGCGTCCTACCTGGCGCAGTCGATGAGCGAGGCCGGTGTCGAACCGGCGATCATCGAGCGCGTCGGCGCCACGCTGACGGCGGTCCGCGACGACGTCGTGGCCGCACCCACCGTCGGCTGAGGCTGCGATGGACACTGCTGCTCTGAAGAGCAGCTGGGAGCTCGTCGCCAAGTCAGGCGACGACGTCCCGCTGTATTTCTACTCGCACCTGTTCCTGTCACACCCGGAACTGCGGTCGATGTTCCCGATCTCGATGTCGGCCCAGCGCGACAAGCTGGTCGGCGCGCTCGGGGCCGTCGTGAGCAACGTCGACGACCTGCCTGCGGTCGTGCCGGTGCTGCAGCAGCTCGGTCGTGACCACCGCAAGTTCTCGGTGGTCACCGACCACTACACCGCGGTGGGCGCCTCGCTGCTGGCCACACTCAAGCACTTCCTGGGCGCCGCTTGGACCGACGAGCTCGCCGGCGACTGGGCTGCGGCGTACGGCGAGATCGCCCGCGTCATGGTCGCGGCGGCCGAGCAGTCGGAGGAAACCAGCCCGGCCTGGTGGGACGCCGACGTCATCGACTCGCAACGCCGCACGATGGACGTCACCGTGCTCCAGCTTCGACCCCACCAGCCGTACTGCTATCTCCCCGGACAGTCGTTCGCCATGGAGATCCCCCAGCGGCCACGGTTGTGGCGCTTCTTCAGCCCCGCGAACGCGCCACGTGACGACGGCACCATCGAGCTGCACGTGCAGCGGATCGACGGCGGCCAGGTCAGCGCGCCGTTGATCAGGACGGTGACGTCGGGCGACACGGTCAAGCTCGGCGCGCCGGTCGGTGACCAGCTCACCCTGCGCGAGTTCGACGGGCGAGACCTGGTGATGGTCGCCGGCGGCACGGGACTCGCGCCGTTCACCGCGGTGCTCGAGCAGATCGACCAGCGGTGGCGGGCCGAAGGCCACGCTCCGGACGTCCACCTGTTCCACGGTGTCGGCGTCCCGTGGAACCTCTATGCGCGCGACCGCATGAACCAGCTCGCCGCGACCCGCCCGTGGTTCGACTACACCGAAGTGATCTCCGACGATCCCTCGTATCCGGGCACCCGGGGGCTGATCGGCTCCGTGGCGGCGGCAAAAGGTCCCTGGGAGGGACGGGCCGCGCTGGTATGCGGCGGGCCGCGGATGGTCGCGCACACGATCCGGGAGCTGACCGACGCCGGCATGCCGGCCGACGACATCCGGCACGAGAAGTTCCAGCCCGTCGACGACGTGGACCTTGCCGACGACGGCACCGAGACAGGTGAAGCGCAATGACCCACATACAGCAGGAGACCCAGGACTTCCCCTACTACCGCTCAGCCTCCTCGATCCGGGACGAGTCCTTCTCCCACCGGATGCGTGGCGTCGACGAGTCAGAGGTGCGCGAGTTCCTCGACCTCCTGGCCGACCAGGTGCAGGCCTGTGAGGCCGAGCGACTGCAGCTGCGCGCCGACAACGAGCGCCTGAACCAGGAGGTCGACGACCTGCGTGCCCAGCAGCCCGTGGACGGCGGGATCAACCCGCAGGCGGTCCTGCTGTTCAGCCAGGCGCAGCAGGTGGCCGACCAGCTCGTCGAGGAGGCCGTCGTCCACGCGCGCGACCTGATGACGTCGGCCCGCAACCAGCAACGCGAGATCCTCGAGCAGGCGCACAAGGCGGCCGAGTCGGCGGCCGGGGTCGCGGCCCAGCGCGCGGGGCATGAGCTGGTGGCCTCCGCCGCGACGCCACCGAACGGCTACTCGATGCCGGTCCCGCAGGTCGAGTACGTCCGCACGTTCGCGCGCGTGGCCCAGGTGCAGCTGCGGTCGGTTCTCGACGCACTGGCCGAGCAGGTGGAGCGGCTGGGCGAGGTGCCCGAGCTCGAGGGCGAGAGCCGGTCCTGGTACGCGCAGGAGACCACCACGCGCGTGGTCGCCCAGCGCGACTGGCGCCCGGAACCGGTTCCCCCGCAGCGGCCCCCGGAGATGGGTCTCTAGCTCCTCGAGCCCACGCGGCACACGACGGACGAGCTCTGCTCAGCCGACGGCGTGCACCACCCGCTCGGGAGCGCTCGACGACAGGTCGTCTGTCGGCGCGGCCGCGGGCAGCGGCAGCAGCTGCACCCAGGTCGACGTGTGGCCCGGGGGTACGACCGCCAGCGCGTCGGCCAGTGCGGCGCCCCACAGGTTGCCGGACCGGTCGTGGCCGACGTGCTCGTACCCCTCGTCGGTCTCACGGACCGCGACCAGCCGGGTGTCGTGCGCGCGCGGTGTCACGCCGGCCGACAGCCGCCCGAAACGAGGCCGCGGCCGGGGACGCCCCGCCAGGGTGGTGAGCAGCGGCACCAGCAGCGTCACCGTCGCCGCCAGCGCGGCGAAGGGGTTTCCCGGCAGTCCCACGACCCACCGCCCGTCCGGCAGCACCGCCAGCAGCTGCGGGTGGCCGGGACGGCATGAGACGCCCCCGACGAGCACGTTCGCGCCGCGCTCCTGCAGCAGCGTCCGTAGATGGTCGGCCGGTCCGGCAGCGGAGCCGCCGGAGACGACCAGCACGTCGCCCGAGGCCCTCTTCACCGCGTCGTGGAGGCTCTCCCGCTCGTCCCGGAGCCTGCGCAGCTCCCGGAGAGCGCCACCGGCCCCGGCCACGACGCCGGGCAGCGTCGGACCGATGGCATCGCGTACCCGGCCCGCGGCCGGTGCTCCGTGTGCGACCACCTCGTCGCCGGTGACCAGGACGGTCACCTCGGGCGGACGTACGACCTCGAGCGCGTCGTACCCGACGCTCGCGGCAAGCCCGAGGACGGCGGGGGTCACCGGCCGTCCGGCCGGCACCAGCCGCTCACCCTCGGGGCAGTCCTGCCCGCGCGGACGAACGTGACGCCCCTCCTCGACCGAGCCCGCGACCACACCATCGGTGCGGGTGGCCTGCTCGTAGGGCAGCACCGCTCTGGTCGTCGGCGGCACCGGTGCTCCGGTAGCGACCTCGAGACACTGACAGGCAGCGATGTCGGCGGGCGGCGGGTCTCCGGCGAGCACCTGGCCGACCGCGGTCCAGGGCCCCTCGCCCACCACGGCGAAACCGTCCATCGCGGCGGTGTCGAAGGCCGGCAGCGGTACGACCGCCCGCAGGTCGGCGGCGAGGACGCATCCGAGCGCGGCGTCGAGTCCGCGAGACGTGGGCGGAAGCGGACGTGCGGACGACCAGGCCAGCGCGTGCGCCTCGGCCCACGGCACGTGCCCGTCGCAGGCGGGCATGGCGCGCTCAGCCACCCGGGACCGTACCTGGAGACCGAGACTGCGACCGGGCTGGGTCTCCGCCCGCGCTGGTAGAGTGACCGCACGCCATGCATACAGTAGACAACTGCCGCGGTTGTCGTGTCCAGCCAGCCGCGGCGGGCCACCTGGAGCTCGCATGAGGAAGACCACCAGGCGCCGGCGCATCAGCCGGGTCGTGGACGGGGTCGTGTCGTGGCGCAGCGACACGATGATCACCGAGGAGCCACTGGAGATCCGGCTGGGCGGCAAGCCGCTGGTCATCACGATGCGCACACCGGGTGCAGACTTCGACCTGGCCGCGGGCTTCCTGGTGAGCGAGGGTGTCGTCACGAGTCGCGAACAGATCCGTGGCATCCGCTACTGCGCCGGCACCGACGCCGACGGCGCCAACACCTACAACATCGTCGACGTCGACCTCGCCCCCGACGTGCGCCTCCCCGACTTCGCGCTCGAGCGCAGCTTCTACACCACGTCGTCGTGCGGGCTGTGCGGCAAGGCGAGCCTCGACGCCGTGCGTACGACGGCAGCCTGGGAGGTGCGCGACGACGACGCGCACTTCGACCCCAAGCTGCTGGCCGGCTTCCCCGACCGGCTGCGCGAGGCCCAGCAGCTGTTCGACCGCACCGGAGGTCTGCACGCAGCCGGGCTGTTCCGGCCCGACGGTGAGCTGCTCGTCGTACGCGAGGACGTCGGGCGGCACAACGCGGTCGACAAGCTCGTGGGAGCGGCACTGCGCGAGGACATGCTGCCGCTGCGCGGGTCGCTGCTGCTGGTGTCGGGGCGTGCCTCGTTCGAGCTGGCGCAGAAGGCCCTGATGGCCGGGATCCCCGCACTGGCCGCGGTGTCCGCACCCTCGTCGCTGGCCGTCGACCTCGCCGAGGAGTCGGGGATGACGCTGGTCGCCTTCCTGCGCGGCACGTCGATGAACGTCTACACCGGTGCCGAGCGGATGCACCAGGCCGTGCCCGCCTGAGCCTCGGCTACCTGCGGTCAGCGGTCAGCGCAGCCGGTCGACGGCCTCGGCGACCACCGGGTCGAGGTCGGCGGCCCTGTCGGCCTCGGTGACCAGCGTGCTGATCATCGTCGGCGCCCAGAACATCTTGATGTGCCCGACGACCGTCTCCACGGCCTGCTCCCGCGGCTCGTTCGCGAACTGGCGCGCGATCTCGTGCGCCAGGCGAACCTCGGAGTTCATGGCAGACGTCTCCGACACGGCTAGTCCCCTACGCCCGCGGTGGCCGTGGCGACCGAGGCCTCGTCCGGCTCCGACGCGACCGGCAGGCCGACCTGGACGGCGGTGACCTTGTACTCGGGACAGTTCGTCGCCCAGTCGGACAGCTCGGTCGTCACGATGTTGGCTCCGGACTCGGGGTAGTGGAACGTCGTGTAGACGACACCGACGGGCATCCGGTCGGCGATCTTGGCGCGCATCCGGGTCTTGCCGACCCGGGAGGCGATCTCGACGATGTCCCCGTCGTCGATACCGCGGTCCTCGGCATCGTGCGGATGGATCTCGAGCACGTCCTCGGCGTGCCAGGCCGTGTTGGCCGTACGCCGGGTCTGCGCGCCGACGTTGTACTGGGTGAGGATCCGGCCGGTGGTCAGCAGCAGGGGGTACTTGCGCGTGCTGCGCTCCTCCGTCGGGATGTAGGTCGTCTTCACCAGCTTGCCCTTGCCGCGGACGAACTCGTCGACGTGCATAACCGGGGTGCCCAGCGGCGCATCGTCGTTGCACGGCCACTGCACCGAACCGACCTCGTCGAGGTGCTTGAAGCTCACGCCGGCGAACGTCGGCGTCGTCGCGGCGATCTCGTCCATGATCTCGGACTCCTCCGACCAGCCCATGTCGAACCCCATCAGGCCGGCGATCTCGCACACGACCTCCCACTCGTGCTTGCCGCACCTCGGCGGGATCGTCGGCCGCACGCGGTTGATCCGACGCTCGGCGTTGGTGAAGGTGCCGTCCTTCTCCAGGAACGACGTGCCGGGCAGGAAGATGTGCGCGAACTTGGCGGTCTCGTTGAGGAACAGGTCCTGCACGACGAGGCAGTCCAGCGAGGTCAAGGCCGCATGCACGTGCTGGGTGTTCGGGTCGGACTGCGCGATGTCCTCGCCCTGCACGAACAGCCCGCGGAACGAGCCGTCGACCGCCGCGTTGAACATGTTGGGGATGCGCAGACCCGGGTTGGGGTCGAGCGTGACGCCCCACAGGCTGTCGTAGATGTCGCGGACCGATTCCGTGCCGATGTGCCGGTAGCCCGGCAGCTCGTGCGGGAACGAGCCCATGTCGCAGGAACCCTGCACGTTGTTCTGGCCGCGCAGCGGGTTGACGCCGACGCCCTCGCGACCGATGTTGCCGGTGATCATCGCCAGGTTGGCCATGCCCATGACCATCGTCGAGCCCTGCGAGTGCTCGGTGACGCCGAGGCCGTAGTAGATCGCGGCGTTTCCGCCGGTGGCGTACAGACGCGCGGCAGCTCGGATGGCCTCGGCGTCGACGCCGATGACCTCGGCGAGCGCCTCGGGGGAGTTCTCGGGCGCGGAGATGAACTCGAGGTACTCCTCCACATCCTCGCAGCGGGAGTCGAGGAACTCCCGGTCCAGCAGGTCCTCGGTGGCGACGACATGCGCCAGCGCGTTGATGAGCGCCACATTGGTGCCCGGCTTCAGCGGCAGGTGGTGCGCGGCCTCGACGTGCGGGGTGCGTACCAGGTCGATGCGGCGCGGGTCGGCGACGATCAGCTGCGCGCCCTCACGCAGCCGCTTCTTCATCCGGGAGGCGAACACCGGGTGCGCGTCAGTCGGATTGGCGCCGATCACCAGCATGACGTCGCAGTGGTCCACCGAGGCGAACGTCTGGGTGCCCGCGGAGGTCCCGAAGGTCTGCTTCAGGCCGTAGCCGGTCGGCGAGTGGCACACGCGCGCGCAGGTGTCGACGTTGTTGTTGTGGAACGCGCCGCGCACCATCTTCTGTACGGCGTAGACCTCCTCGTTGGTCGTCCGCGAGGAGGTGATGCCGCCGATCGCACCGCCGCCGTGCTCGGCCTGGATGGCGGAGAACCGCCTCGCGACCTCGCCGATGGCCTCGTCCCAGCTCACCTCGCGCCACTCGTCGTGGATCGAGTCGCGCATCATCGGCGACAGCTGACGGTCCGGGTGGTCTGCGTAGCCGAACGCGAAGCGGCCCTTGACGCAGCTGTGCCCCTCGTTGGCGCCGCCGTCCTTGTAGGGCACCATCCGCACCAGCTGGTCACCGCGCAGCTCGGCCTTGAACGAGCAGCCCACGCCGCAGTACGCGCACGTGGTCAGGACCGTGCGGGTGGGGATGCCGAGGTCGACGACGGTCTTCTCCTGCAGAGTCGAGGTCGGGCACGCCTGGACGCACGCGCCGCAGGACACGCACTCGCTGGACATGAAGTCGGCGGATCCGCCGGGTACGACCTTGCTGTCGAAGCCGCGGCCCTCGATGGTGAGCGCGAACGTCCCCTGCACCTCCTCGCAGGCGCGCACGCAGCGCGAGCAGACGATGCACTTGCTGGCGTCGAAGTCGAAGTAGGGGTTGGAGGTGTCAGTCTCCGCGTCGAGGTGGTTGTCGCCCTCGTAGCCGTAACGCACCTCGCGCAGGCCGACGACACCGGCCATGTCCTGCAGCTCGCAGTCGCCGTTGGCCGGACAGGTCAGGCAGTCCAGCGGGTGGTCGGAGATGTACAGCTCCATGACGCCGCGGCGGATGTCCTCCACCTCAGGTGTCTGGGTGCGTACCTTCATGCCGTCGGCGCAGGGGGTGGTGCAGCTCGCGGGCGTGCCCTTGCCGCCCTCGATGTCGACGACGCACAGCCGACAGGAACCGAACGGCTCGAGGTTGTCGGAGGCACACAGCTTGGGGATCGCGATGCCCGCCTCGGCGGCCGCGCGCATCACCGACGTGCCCGCTGGGACCTCGACGGTGTGGCCGTCGATCTCGACCGTTACTGAAGTGTCGGAGGTGCGGGCAGGGGTGCCGTAGTCCGTCTCTTTCAGAAGGGTCATGTGTTGGCCTCTTTCGACATCATTCTCGCGTTGCGTTCGGCCGTCTCGGCTGCGAACTTGTCGGGCACCGGCAGACCGCTCGTGTCCACCGGCGGGCGGTCGAAGTCACCCGGGAAGTGCTTGACCGCGCTCTGTACGGGCATCGGCGTGAGACCGCCCATGGCGCACAGCGACCCCTTGACCATCGTGTTGCACAGGTCGTCGAGCAGGACGAGGTTCTTCTCGCGGTCGACGCCTCCGATGATCTTGTCGATGGTCTCGACACCGCGCACCGAGCCGATGCGGCAGGGCGTGCACTTGCCGCAGGACTCCACCGCGCAGAACTCCATCGCGAACCGTGCCTGGCGTGCCATGTCGACGGTGTCGTCGAAGACGACGATGCCGCCGTGGCCGATCATGGCGTCGGCGGCCGCGAACGCCTCGTAGTCCATCGGCAGGTCGAACATCCCGTCCGGGAGGTAGGAGCCCAGCGGCCCGCCGACCTGCACCGCGCGCACCGGGCGGCCGGTGGCGCTGCCGCCGCCGTAGCCGTTGACCAGCTCTCCGAGCGAGATGCCGAACGCGGTCTCGACGATGCCGCCCTGGGCGACGTTGCCGGCGAGCTGGAAGACCTGTGTGCCACGGGAGCGCTCGACGCCCAGCTCCTGGTAGGCCTGCGCGCCGTCGGCCACGATCATCGGGACCGTCGCCAGCGTCAGCACGTTGTTGACGATGGTGGGCTTGCCGAACAGTCCCTCGATAGCCGGGATCGGGGGCTTTGAGCGGACGACTCCGCGCTTGCCCTCCAGGCTCTCCAGCATGGAGGTCTCCTCGCCGCAGATGTAGGCGCCGGCGCCCACGCGGACGAACAGGTCGAAGCTGAGATCGCTGTCCTGGATGCGCTCACCGAGGTAGCCGCGGGCGTAGGCGATGTCGATCGCCTGCCGCATCGTGTGGATCGCGTCGGGATACTCCGAACGGATGTAGATGTAGCCCTCGGTCGCGCCCACCGCGTAGGCCGCGATCGTCATGCCCTCGACCAGGGTGAACGGGTCGCCCTCCATCAGCATGCGGTCGGCGTAGGTGCCGGAGTCGCCCTCGTCGGCGTTCGCGCACACGAACTTGAGGGCGTCCTGGGTGTCGTGCACGGTCTTCCACTTGATGCCGGCGGGGAAGCCCGCTCCGCCACGACCGCGCAGCCCGGAGTCGGTGACCGCGGTGACGATCTCACTGGGGTCCATCGCCAGCGCGCGGCGCAGTCCGGCGAAGCCGCCGTGCGCGACGTAGTCCTCGATGTTCAGCGGGTCGATCACCCCGACGCGCTGGAAGGTCACCCGCTGCTGCGAGGCCAGCCACTCGATCTGGTCGGTGGGTCCGTGGCAGAGCTCCGTGGCCGTGCCGTCGAGCAGACCGGACTCGACCAGCCGGGGAACGTCCGCGACCCGTACGGGGCCGTAGGCCACACGCCCGTCGCCGGTCTCGACCTCGACCAGCGGCTCGAGCCACAGCATGCCGCGGGAACCGTTGCGCACGAGCTGGATCTCGCGGCCGGCGGCGCTCGCGGCGGACAGCAGCGCCTGCGCGACGTCGTCGGCACCGACGGAGCGGGCCGCTGCGTCGACGGGCACGAACACCTTGACCGCTTCGGTCACGAGCGCGCCTCCTCGATGAGGGTGTCGAGCCGCTCGGGGGTGACGCGTCCGTGCAGCCTGCCGTCGACCGCGACGGTCGGGCCGAGCGCGCAGTTGCCGAAGCAGAAGATCTGCTCCAGCTCGACCGCGCCGTCCGCGGAACGCGCGTCCATCGTCGTGTTCAGCCTGGCCTTCGCGTGTTCGGCGAGTGCCTCGGCGCCCACCGCCTGGCAGGCCTCTGCACGGCATATCTGCACGGTGCAGGGCGCGCTCGGCTCGCGCTTGAAGTCCTTGTAGAAGGTCGCGGTGCCGTAGACCTCGGCCTCGGCCAGGTTGAGCACGTCTGCGATGACCTTGGTGTCTTCGTGCGTCACCCAGCCGACCTCTGCGACAACCTCGTGCAGGATCGGCAGCACGGCGCCCCGCTCGCCTTTGTGACTCTCCGCAATCCGCCGCACAGCGAAGGCACGGTCGGTCGAACTCGTGGCTACCGACATGGTATGCAGTATCCCCACACCTTGGATTCTGTATCAAGTGGGCGTCGGGAATGGCCTACGCTCGCTCGCTCACCTGCACAGATACCCTCATTCGCGGCCGTCCAAGCCGGTTCCGTGCACGTCCCACGGCGCCTTCGGCCGTCACGCGTGGGGGCTCAGAAGCCGGTGGGCATCCGCGCGGTGTAGGGCTCCTCCAGCGTGCGGACCTCGTCGTCGGTCAGGTCGACGTCGAGCGCGGCGACGGCGTCGGCGAGGTGGTGCGGCTTGGTCGGGCCGACGATCGGCGCGGTGACCACCGGGTTGCGCAGGACCCAGGCCAGCGCGACCTGGGCCATCGGGACTCCGCGCGCCTCCGCAACCTTCTGCACGGCGTCGGCGATGGGCTCGTTGGGGTCCTTGAGGTACCTCTCCTGCAGCGGGTCGGTCTCGGACCGCAGGGTCTGCTCGCCCCATGGCCGCGTCAGACGGCCCTTGGCCAGCGGGCTCCACGGGAGGCTGGCGACACCCTGGTCGGCGAGGAGACCGAACATCTCCCGCTCCTCCTCGCGCATCATCAGGCTGTACTGGTCCTGCATCGAGACGAACCGCGTCCAGCCGTTCAGGTCCGCGGTCGACTGCATCGTGGCGAACTGCCAGGCCCACATCGAGGAGGCGCCGATGTAGCGGGCCTTGCCGGCCTTGACGACGTCGTGCAGCGCCTCCATCGTCTCCTCGACCGGGGTGTCGGGGTCGAACCGATGGATCTGGTACAGGTCCACGTAGTCGGTGCCGAGCCGGGAGAGCGACGCGTCGATCTGCTCCATGATGGCCCGCCGGGACAGGCCGGAGCCGCCGGGACCGTCGTGCATCTTGAAGAACACCTTGGTCGCGAGCACCACGTCCTCGCGACGGGTGTACCTCTTCACCGCCCGGCCGACGATCTCCTCCGAGCTGCCGAAGCTGTAGACGTTGGCGGTGTCCCAGAAGGTGATGCCGTGTTCGACCGCCTGGCGGAACAGCGGCTCGGCCGCCTCGTCGCCGAGCGACCACTCGTTGAAGCCCCGCGAGGTGTCCCCGAAGCTCATGCAGCCTAGTGCGATGCGGCTGACCTTCAGTCCGGTGTTGCCCAGACGGGTGTACTCCATGGTGGGTCTCCTACTTCTCCATGACCTCGCCCGATCGGGCTCGGCCGGGTTCAAGGACTTACGGCGGGCCGTCGCCACAGTAGGAAGAAAATCAGTGGGCCCGCGACCGTTGACAGAGGGCCCCCATCTGTTGGCATAGTTACTACTAAGACCGTAGTAGGAGACGGTTGATCGGCCGGGTCACCTCCCCGTGCCCGGCACGCGTGGCTGCCTCCGGCCTTCGTGGCCCCCGACGAACGCCCGGAGGCAGTCGCACGCCCAGACGCTACCGGTCGACGAAGTCACCCACCAGGGGTGAGGACGGGCCCCCCGATGCGGACGAGCGTGGCTGCTGACACCAGCCGCGAGCCCACCAGCCATCGGGAGGTACGGGGATGCCGGCCGACACTTTCATCGCCTATATCGGCGTATACACCGACGTTGCCGACGCCGAAGCCGACTACCAGGCCGTCAAGGACCTGCACGAGAAGGCCGACCTGCTCGACGCCTACGACGCAGCCGTCGTACAGCGCCGGGAGGACGGCAAGGTGAAGATCGTCCGCAAGCACGAGACGCCCACCCGGGTCGGCGGCGTCCTGGGCGGCGGCGTCGGTCTGGCGACCGGTCTGGTGGTGGCCCTGTTCCCGTTCGCGGCCATCGGCGGAGGGCTGCTCGCGGCCACCACCGCAGGCGGGTCGGTGCTGGGCGCGGTGGCCGGGCACGCGGCCGCCGGCATGAGTCGCGGCGACCTCAAGGAGCTCGGGGAGCACCTCGACGCCGGGCAGGCCGGCCTCGTGGTCGTCGGGGTGACGGACATGGAGGCCAGGATCAGGGACGCGATGCGGCGAAGCGAGAAGCTTCAGGCAAAGCAGCTCAAAGCTGACATGAGTGACATCGAGCGTGACGCCAAGGAGGCCGGCGCCAGCTGACACCGAGGCTAGACAGCGAGGTAGTGATGGCCAGCTCGCAGCCCATGTCGGGCCGCCCGCACGGGGGGCACGCAGTCGTCGACGCCGCGCGACTGTGGGGAGGTGGGCTCGCCACCGCCTGTGTCGCCGCGCTCGTGGCGCTGGTGGGCGTCCTCGTCTTCGGCGTCGTGTTCGACGTCAGCCTCGTTCGCCCGGCACTCCTGCTCGACGTGACGGACACGTTCACCGCCGACTACGCGCTGACCGCATTCGTCCTCGGGCTGCTGGCGACCGCGGTGGCGCACGGCCTGGCCCTGACGACCCCGCGGCCGCGGCTGTTCTTCTCCTGGATCGTGGGCCTGACCACGGTGGCCGGCGTCGCCACGCCGTTCGCCGTCGGGGCCACGCTGGAGAGCCAGGCGGCCACGGCCGCGATCAACCTGGCCCTGGGCGTGTGCGTTCTCTCGCTGCTGCGCGGGGTGATGTCACGGACCGTCTCCGTCGACGGCGTCCGCGCCTCGTGAGTCGCTGCGCGCTCACCGACCGGTGACGGCGTACTGCTGGAGGAACAGCGCCTCGGCGAGGGCCATGTTCGCGATCTCGTCCGGGTGGACGCTCTCGTTCGGCGCGTGGATCAGCGCGAGCGGCTCCTCCACACCGACCAGGGCGATCTCGGCGTCGGGGTAGACCTCGGCCAGCGCGCATCCGGCTGCTCCCGACGAGGGAGCGGCACTCCTACTCGACGACCTGCAGTGCGTGGTCGGTGTTGTTGAGCCGGCGGCCTCCCTCGCCCGTCACCGTGACGATGTCCTCGATGCGGACGCCGAACCTGCCGGCGAGGTAGATGCCGGGCTCGATCGAGAAGCACATGCCCGGCACGAGTGGCTGCTCCTCCCCCTCCACCATGTACGGCGGCTCGTGGGTGGTCACCCCGATCCCGTGGCCGGTGCGGTGGATGAACTGGTCGCCGTACCCCGCGTCGGTGATGACCGCTCTGGCGACCCGGTCGATCTCCTGGCAGGAGACTCCGGGGCGCACCGCCTCGAAGGCCGCCTGCTGCGCGCTGCGCACGATGTCGTGCACCCGCTGCAGCTCCGGGTCCGGTGGCCCGACGGACACGGTGCGCGTGGTGTCGGAGCCGTAGCCGTGCATGAGGCCTCCGAAGTCCAGCACGACCGCGTCCCCCGGCGCGATCACCCGGTCCCCGGCCTCGTGATGGGGGTTGGCGCCGTTGGGACCGGAGCCGACGACGGTGAAGTCGACCTGCTCGTGACCGAACTCGCGCAGCAGCGCCGCGAGGTCGGCCGCGACGTCGGCCTCGCGGCGACCGGCGAAGCGCACGCCGACGATCTCGTTGTAGGTGTGGTCGGCGGCCTCGCCGGCCATGGCGAGACGCCCGAGCTCGTTTGCGTCCTTCACCGCCCGCAGCATGGGCAGGCCCTGGGTCAGGGCGCGGTAGCGCGAGTCCGGAACCTGGGCCTGCATGCCGAGCAGGTGCATCGCCCACGCCGAGTCGGAGATGCCAAGGCGCGCGCCCGGCCGCAGCAGCCCACCTGCCGCTCGGTAGGGGTCGGACCCGTCGGCCCAGTCGAGCATCCGCAGGCCGGACGTGCCTTCGACGGCTTCGGCATCCGCGCGCTCGAGGGTGGGCACGACGAGCGTCGGCTCGTGGTCGGAGGTGAGCACCAGGAGCGTCAGCCGCTCGGTGACCGCGGTCGGCTGGTACCCCGTCAGCCACACGAGGTCCGGCCCGGGTGCGACGAGCACCCCGTCGAGCCCGGCTGCCCGTGCGGCCGCGACGACCCGCGCCCTGCGCTCCTCGAAGTCGCGGGCGGTGAACGGGACGGGCCTGGGAAGCGTACGAGCAGGCATGGCAGGTGTTCCCTCTCGGGCCAACGGCGTCGCGGCACCCGTGGCTGGTGCCAGGTTGCCTCCGTGGCAGCGGTCGAGGCAACACCCGCCGCCCCGGGGGCTGCTGAGCGACCCGCCCGCGACATGAAGGATCTCTCATCTGGCTCCAATCCCGGTCTCCGCCGAGGCGTGCACGCTGACATCGACCACGTGTCGGCAACCAGCCGGCAGTTCAGTACGACGCAGCCCGACCGCAAGGTCGGGCTCGCGGCGGGGAGCCAAGGAGTGCGAATGATGGTGACCCGCTATTTCGACGAACCCGTTCTGGTGCACTACCGCACCGATTTTGCGTGGACGAGGGTGCCGGCGCTCGCCGTACGCCGGTCCGGAAAGCGCTACGAGGTGCTCATCGCCCGCGGCGGACACGAGGCCGGGGATGAGGCCGTTGACTCCGCCTGGGTCCCACGCTCGCGCATCCGCGTCGAGGACCCGGCGATGGCGTGCTGTGTCCATTCGGACTGACTTTCAGCACGGAGAGTGACGTCGTTGACACGCGATGTGTGCAGGCGTAGGCATTTGCTCAACGGCGGTCTAGAAGCCTAGGAGCAGGCGATGACGAGCACGGTGGAAGTACTCAAGACCATCACGGTGGAGTCCACCGTGGACCTCAACAAGCTCTCCGCTGCCATCGAGGCGCTCGCCGACACCGAGCGCACCACGACCGCGTGTGCGGCCGCGATGGCCGAGGGCATGGCGACGTCGATCCGGGCGGACCTCGACTGCGTGGACATCTGCCACGCGACCCGTCAGGTGCTCACCCGCGCGACCGCGGACGCCACGATCCTCAGGGGCCTGCTCGAGAGCGCCGTCGCCGCGTGCGAGCGCAGCACCAAGGAGTGCGGTCGGCACGCGGAGCACCACAGCCACTGCCGGCTGTGCTCCGAGGGCACCCGCGCGACCGCGGACGCCTGCCGGGCCCTGCTCACCGACCTGGCCTGACCCAACACCCTCGTTCCTGGTGTCGGGCCCTCAGGCCTCGTCGAGTACCTGCCGCCAGGCCTCGTCGTCGGACAGCAGGCTCTGGAGCTCGGCCAGGTGGAGCAGCGTGAGCGGTGCCTCGTGGTTGCCGTGGTCGTGGCCGACGACCTGCACGCCGCAGGCCAGGAGCACTGCGTACGCCCCGCGGGTGAGCGCCATCGTGCGCACACGCAGGCAGAGCGGGCACTCGTACACGGCCTCTGACGGCTCCGGCGAGTCCACCAGGACGAGCGCCTCGGCGCCCAGCACCACGGAACCACAGTCACGGCAGTCGGTGATGAAGCGCATGCGGGACCTCCTCCCTCGGGCAGCGACGAAGCCCGGCAGCGTGCCGGGAATGCCCAGAGGGTGCATGCACGGCGTCACGGGCCCGCAAACAGCCGGCCGTCGAGGCGGCACAGGAACGCGGGGAGGCGGGGCACCGCATGCATGAGCACGCCGCCGCCGTCACGGCAGCCCCGCTGCTGTACGCCGCGACCACGGCGCTGGTGCTGTCCGCGACGCTCTTCGGCCTGCGCCGCCTGCTGTCCGACTGGCATCGCCTCGGCGACCGCCTCACGCCCGCCACCCACGTGGCGATGGGCGCGGCGATGACCTACACCATGCTCGTTCCGCGGGTCCTCCCGGCGTACGTGGGTGCCGCCGCCCTGGTCCTGGTGGGTGTGACGTTCCTGCACCGCGCTCACGTCTGGGCGCAGGTCTGGTGGACAGCGGGTGGCAGCACACACGGGCGGGCGCCGCTGACGCCGGGCATGACCATGACCATGGTGATGGCGGTGATGTTCATGGGGGCCGAACGCGGGTCGGTGCTGCTGCGGCTGGCACTGCTGGGATGTCTGCTGGGATGCGCCGCGGTGTACGCCCGGCCCGCGCTGGAGGGCCGCGGCGGCGGCGCGGGTCTCGGCGAGGCGTCGACGCCGCTGGTGCTGACGGCCGGCATGGCCGCGATGCTGGCGCTGCCCTGAGGTCTACGTCGAGCCGTCGGGCGCGGCGGGCTCCGAAGGCGCGGCCGGGACCGGCTAGAAGGCCTCTTCGAGCAGGCGGCGGCAGGCCTCGTCGTCGGCGAGCAGGTCCTGCAGCTCGGCCAGGTCCTCCTGCGTCAGCGCCGCGGGCTCCTGCGGCGACGCGGGTGCGACGACCTCGGCACCGCGGGCGACCAGTGCGGGAGCGGTGACGCGTGCGACCGGCACGGTCTGGGAGCCGTCGCACACCGGGCACTCGAACACGCCGTGGAAGTCCCCGGCCGGCTGGCGCACCAGTCCCAGCTCGGTCGCCGGCACGACCACGGACCCACAGTCCGAACAGTCGGTGATGAAGCGCATCCGGGGATCCCTCCTGCGACAGGGCTGCCGGGTCCGGTTCCCGGTCTGCGTCGGTGAGGCGATGCTCCCCCGTGACGGCGGGTGCCAAACAAGATCACATCCGTCCAAGCTCACGGCTTTCGCCGTTCTCCTGCGCCTGGCCTCCGACGCTTCTTAGCATCAGGGCGACATTCCGCTCATGCATGGATTTTCTCGGGAGATTCGTACATGCTCCCGAGGTGTACGGCGGCGTGGAGTGCGGCGGCAAGAAGGCGTCGGCCTCGCTGCGCCGGCTGCTTCCCCGCGGCACCCGGGTCGTGCTGGTCTCCGACCCCAGCCAGGACCGCGTGGACCGGTACGGCCGCCAGCTGCGGTACGTGCAGCGGCGCGGCCACGACGTCAACAAGATCCAGGTCGCCCGCGGCCGGGCCCGCGTGTACGTCTACAACCACAACCCGTTCCGCCGGGTGTCGGGCTACCGCCACGCGCAGCGCGCGGCGCAGTCGCACCACCGCGGGGTCTGGCGCACCTGCTGACGCAGGCCCCGTCGGTGGCCCTCGTCGTCACAGGCCGCCGACGACCAGACCCAGTGCGGCGGCACCCGCGCCGGTGACCACGCTGGCGGCGACGTTGAGGCAGGCAATGAGCACAGCGCCGTCCTCCACCAGCCGCATCGTCTCCCAGATGTAGGTGGAGAAGGTCGTGTAGGCGCCGACGAAGCCGGTGCCGACCCCGGCCAGCAGCCACGGGGCGACGCCCCCGTGCGCGCCGGCCGACACCAGCAGGCCCAGCAGGAACGAGCCGCTGATGTTGATGGTGAAGGTGCCCCACGGGAACGGCCGTTCGTGCCGCGACGAGATCAGCTGGTCGAGCAGGTAGCGGGCCGGCGCGCCGAGCGCGGAGCCGACCGCGACGGCCAGCACGGTGAGCACCCTCAGCTCTCCCGGGTCCGGCCGCCGTAGGTGACCACCTCGACGTCGTCGACGATCGCGATCCCCTCCGCGACGAGCTCGTCCAGCTCGGGGAGGAACGCCTCGATGCGGTCGGCGTCGTCGACGACGATGACCGCGACCGGCAGGTCCTCGGACAGGCTGAGGATGCGGGTGGTGTGCACGTGCCGGCCGGCGCCGTACCCCTCGATCCCGCGCAGCACCGTGGCTCCGGCCAGCCCCGCGGCATGGGCACGGCGGACGATCTCGGTGTACAGCGGCTTGTGGTGCCACCGGTCGGTCTCGCCGACCAGCACGGTGAGCCGCTTCGCGCGCCTGCGGGCAGTCATCGTGGTCCTCTCAGCTTCCGTGGCGTCGCGCGGCCAGGCGCCGGCCCAGGAGCAGCCCGAGGACGGCCGCGGCCACCCCCGCCAGCAGGCTGGCGGCGAGGTAGGCGACCGCGAGCAGCGTCGCGCCGTCGGCCAGCATCTGGTCGATCTCCACCATCCAGGTGCTGAAGGTCGTGAACGAGCCCAGGAACCCGACGGCGAGGAACGGACGCACGTACCGCGTGGGCGGCCACACCTCCAGCACCAGCACCAGCAGCAGCGCCAGCACGAACGAGCCGGTCACGTTCACCGTGAAGGTCGCCGGCGGGAACTCCGCGGCGCCGCTCGGCAGCAGCAGGTCGACGCCGTAGCGCGCCGACCCGCCGAGGGCACCGCCGAGCGCGACGGCAGGGACCGCGGTGAGCGGCGTGGGCATCGGTCTCAATGAACGGCCCTCCCTGGCGTACGACCGGACGACACTAGCAACGGGCGATTCGCCTGCGGTTCGCCCTGATCGGAATCCCGAGTTGTCGCAGACGAACTGCTCCTTCCGGGACACTGGGGTGATGGCACAGGTTCGGACCCGGGGGACCGACCGCGGGCTGCTGGCCGCGGCGGTGATCCTCGCGGCCACCATGCTCCAGCTGCTGGTGGCCACGTTCGCCACGGGGCTGCCGCAGTTCGCGGGGAAGGGCTTCGCGGCGCGGCTGGTCGCCTACCCCGTGCTGATGCTGGCGGTGCCGGTGGCGTGGCTGCTGGTGACGCGCCTGCGCGGCACGAGCCGGGCCGACGTGCCCTGGGGCGCGTTCGCGCTGATCATGGCGCCGTTCCTGGTCGACGTCACCGGCAACACCTTCGACCTGTACGACGCCGTCGCCTGGTGGGACGACGCCAACCACCTGGTCAACTGGTTCCTGCTCAGCCTCGGCATCGGGCTGCTCCTGGTGCGCGCGCACGTGTCGCCCCGGTGGGCGCTGGGCCTGCTGGTCGCCGGCATCGGCGCGCTGCTCGCGATCGGCTGGGAGCTCGGCGAGTGGTACACGTTCATCCGGCACGGCACCGAGCTCGCCACGGCGTACCAGGACACCCTGGGCGACCTGGCCCTCGGCACGCTCGGCGCTGCACTGGCCGGCGTGCTCGTCGTACGGCGGGCATGACCCCGTCCGAGGCGAGGAGATGGAGCGGGCGAAGGCGAGGCCACCGACATTCGCCGGCCGGACCTTGCCGGTTCAGACCGGCCACCCTCGTGGACGCCGGTGACACCGCCTTCGCCGCTCCGAGCGCGCCCGCGCCGTGAATCGGTCGCGCTCACCTGGCTCGCGTCACGGTGGACCGTGGAGGCGACTACCGTGCCCGGCCAGGATGCTTCTGCCTAACAGACGATGACCTCCCCGGTGAGGCACTCGTCGGCACCGGCGCCGCCGGTGAGCGTGTCGCGCCCGGGGCCGCCGTGAAGCACGTCGGGCCCGCCCTGGCCGAGAACCTCGTCGTTCCCGCCCTCACCGAACAGGTCGTCGTGCAGCGTCCCGCCGACCAGACGGTCGGGCCCGAAGCCACCGTGCAGCGTGTCGGGGCCGTTGCCGCTGGACAGCCGGTCCGCGCCGGCTCCGCCGAACAGGTCGTCGTTGCCGTCCCCGGCGATCAGCACGTCGACGCCTGGGCCGCCCTCGAGCCCGTCCTTGCCCGGGCCTCCGACCAGGCGGTCGTTGCCGCGGCCGGCGCAGATCTCGTCGCGTTGACCGAGCGAGCGGATCACGTCGTTGCCGCCGAGCGCGACAATGGAGTCCTGCCCGGCCGTCCCCCTGAGCACGTCCGCGCCGGGCGTACCGACGATGGTCACCGCCTCGCCGCGGCAGGTGGCGGGCGCACTCATCGCCGACCCCGCCAGCGCGATGCTCGGCAGCAGACCCACGGCCAGTACGGCCAGCGCGCGCGGCACAATCCTCACAACGCCAGAAGCGTTCGTCATCTTGCTCTCCATTCCTCCCCAGTCCCCGCGAGGAAGACCCAAATGACGACGGGACGGCGCACGGCTCGTGCGTTCGCCCCGTCAGCGTTGAGCATCGGCCGCCGTGGGTGAACGGTCAACGGTCCCGGGACTGATGTCCCGGTGCGCCAGGACCTCCCCGGGACGCGACAGGGTCAGCCCTGGCCACCCCGGCCGGCAAGCGCGTTATCGAGCGTGTCGTAGATGGGGAGGATGGAGCCGACGTGGGTCAGGTCGAGCACCCGGCGCACGAACGGCGTGGGGTGCAGCAGCCGGATCGACCCCGACTCCCACCCGGTACGCCGCAGCGCCTGTATGAGCTCGCCGACGGCGGCGAGGTCCATGAACGTGACGTCACCGAGGTCGACCACCACCGGGCCGTGGCGACGGTCGACGGCGTCCTGCAGCAGCCGGCGGAGCTCGGTGAGGCAGGAGAGGTCGATCTCGCCGGACAGCGCCAGCACACAGCAGCCGTCGTACGTGTCGAGGCGCCCGGCCAGCCGGATGCCGCGCGTCGGCGCGTCCGACACGGACGCCTCGCGCGGGCGCGGCGCAGCCACGATCGGTCCCCCTCCCGTGCACTCCCCTCATTCACAGGTTCTGCCGCCTCCGGGGCGCTGTCCAGAGGCGGCGTCGTGAGGGTGCTGCGCTCAGGCGACCGCGAACGGCACCAGCCCCTCGGCGGCCCCGCCCAGGGCGGCGGTGTCGGGGTGGGCCCAGAGGCCACGCGCGCGCAGGATCGGGAGCACGCCCTCGCCGAACCAGTACGCCTCCTCCAGGTGCGGGTAGCCCGAGAGCACGAACTCGCTGATGCCGAGGTCGGCGTACTCCTCGATCCGCTCCGCGACCTCCTCGTGCGACCCGACCAGCGCGGTGCCGGCACCGCCGCGGGCCAGGCCGACACCCGCCCAGAGGTTGGGCGCCACGATGAGCGCGTCGACCGCGCCGCCGTGCGAGCCGCCGTGCAGGTCGAGCATCCGCCGCTGGCCCTCGGACTCGCTGCGGCGGAGGTTGGCCTGGACGCGGGCCACGGTCTCCGGGTCCAGGCGGTCCAGCAGTCGCTGGGCCTCCGCCCAGGCCGCCTCGGAGGTGTCGCGTGAGATCACGTGCAGCCGGATGCCGAACCGCATCGGCCGGCCCTCCTGCTGCGCCAGGGAACGGATCCAGCGCAGCTTCTCCGCCACGGCGGGCACCGGCTCGCCCCAGGTGAGGTAGGTGTCGATGTGCCTGGCCGCCACCTGGCCGGCCGCCGGCGAGGAGCCCCCGAAGTACAGCGGCGGTACGGGGTCGGGCCGCCGCTGCAGGGTCGCCTTCTCGACCGACTCGTGCGCGCCGTGGAAGTCGAACGGCTCCTTGTCCGCCCACAGCCGGCGCACGATGCTCAGGAACTCGTCGCAGCGGGCGTACCGGGCCTCCTTGTCATGGAAGTCGCCGTACTGGCGCTGCTCGTGCGACTCGCCGCCGGTCACCACGTTGAGCAGCAGCCGTCCCTGCGACTGCCACTGGAACGTGGCCGCCATCTGCGCGGCGAGCGTCGGGCTCATCAGCCCCGGCCGGAAGGCGGCCAGGAACTTCAGCCGCCTGGTCGACTGCACGAGCATCGCGGTGGTCACCCACGCGTCCTCGCACCACGCGCCGGTGGGCACCAGGGCGCCCTGGAAGCCCATCTGCTCGGCGGCCGAGCCGACCTGGGTGAGGTAGTCCAGCGTGGCGGGCCGGTCCCCTCCTGCCGCCCCGGCAGGCTGGCCGTGGCCTCCGCCCACGATGTCGCGGGAGTCGCCGTACGTGGGCAGGAACCAGTGGAAGTCGAGCACAGGAGCCTCCTCAGACACTCACGCGGACGGCGTCGTAGGCCAGCGCCCGACGGAAACCCTCGATGACCTCGGTGAGCCCGGGCAGGGCCTCGCCGGTGACGGTCGTGACTCCGTCGGGCCCGTCGGTCTCGATGAACCGGTCGACCACCAGGTAGCCCTGCACGACGTGCCGCGCGCCCATCGCCTGCAGCACCGGACGCAGGGCGTAGTCCAGGGCGAGCGCGTGCGCCAGGCTTCCCCCGGTCGCCAGCGGCAGCACGGTCTTGCCCTCCAGCGCGAACTGCGGCAGCAGGTCGAGCCACGCCTTCAGCAGCCCGGTGTAGGCGGCCTTGTACACCGGCGTCGCGATGACCAGGCCGTCGGCACGGTCGAGACGCTCCTGTGCCCGGACGAGCTCCGGGTCGGAGGTGTCCGCGGTCAGCAGGGCCTCGGCGGGCAGGCCGAGGAGCTTGAGGTGCTCGATGTGGTGGCCCGAGACCGCCAGCTCGGCGGCCACGTGGTCGAGCAGGCGCGCCGAGCGCGACGGCTGTCGAGGCGACCCCGACACGGTCAGGATGTGTGACATCGAAGAGCCTTTCGTTGTCGTGTTCGTGCTTTGAGGCCGCCACGGTCGCTGCGGACCCGGCGTCCTCTCGTGGCCTAGGCGGGCAGTGCGCTGACGGGGTGGTCGTGCGCGACCAGCTGCTGTGCCAGCGCCGACGCCTGGCGGCGGATGTCGGGGATCGCGGCCACCTCCCAGGCGTGGCCGCGACGTGCCGCGCCCATCGCGTACAGGCCGGGCGTGACCTGCCCGGAGACGTCGACCAGCGCGCTGTCGGCGTCGACGTCGAGGCCCAGGGAGAGCGCGTCGGGCCGCAGCAGGCCTCGCGCGGCGAGCCGGTCGACCACGGCGTTCCAGCCCCGCGTGCACACCGGGGCCGGGCCGCTGCAGTTGATGACGCGGCTGAAGCGGCTGACGTCGACCTGGTCCGGTGTGGTGATCCGCAGGGTCCCGGAGCCGACCAGGTCGTCGATGACGTCGGCCATCTCCGGGGCCATCCGGTGCCGAAGCACCTCCCAGCGGCGGGCAACGTGCCGGACGAAGCGCTCGCGCGCCTCCGCGTCGAGCCGGTGCCACAGCTCGTCGGCGAACGGGCGGATGGAGTCGATCACGTCGCGCCAGTTGCCGCCGATCTCCTCGACCTCCTCGACCCGTCGCCGCACGTCGCGGATCAGCCGCGACAGCGACGAGGTGTCGGGCTTGAACTCGTCGAACGGGCGCAGCGTGCGACGCACGTGTGGGGCGGGGAGCAGCCCGTGCCGCGACATGGCCACCATGCGCGTACGCGGGTGCGTGGCGTTGATCTGCGCGGCGACGTCGACCATGGTCAGGCCGGTGCCGATCAGCAGCACCTCGTCGGTGTCGCTGAGCGCGTCGGGCAGCCCCGGCACCCACGGGTCGGACAGGTAGCGACGACCGAGCAGCTCGTACTCGGTGACGCGCCGCGGCGGCGGGTTGCCCAGCGCCAGCACGACGACGTCGGCCTCGTGGCTCCACCCGCAGGCCTGGTGCACCACGAACCCGTGCTCGAGCGGCTCCACGTCGACCACCTCGCCGCGCTGGCGGTGCAGCCGGCTGCCCTCCGGCACCTCGGTGGAGGCGAGCACGTCGGCCAGGTAGCGCCCATACAGGTGCCGGGGCAGGAACGACTGCGGCTCCGCGCGCAGCCCCCGGCGGGCGCACCAGCGCAGCAGGTGGTCGGGCTCCTGCTCGAAGACGCTCAGGCGGGCCGCGTAGTTGTTGAGCAGGTGGCGTGGGTCTGTGGTCCGGTACGCCAGGCCCGGGCCGATCACGCTCTCGCGCTCGATCACCCGGACGTCGACCGCCCGCCCCGGCCCGGCGGCGCGGAGCAGGTTCGCAGCCATCAGCGCTCCGCTGGCGCCCCCGCCCACGATCACGACGCGCCTGACGCCGGTGTAGCCACGCTGCTCGTCTGTCATCGGTGTTCTCCCTCTGATGTGTTGGGAACAAACACTACTGATTTACTCGACTTTAGCAACAACGAGGGCCGTGTCTACTCGCGGATGTCGCATTACGGGACGCGCTTCATGTCATGGCGACGATTGCGAGGGCACGCGGCTGCTGCGGCCGAGAGAGGAGCCGCGGCCGAGCCAAGAGCCGGCGGTGACGGCCGGCGCGGGGATCCCCTGCAACGAACCCATTGGCGCTGGGGACCGCCGCACCAATGGCGGAAAGGTGGAGGCGGCGTCAGTGCGGCCGCCAGGCCTCCTCGTCCTCGGTGCGGTCAAGCACCTCTTCCGGAAGCTCGCCGCGGGCCAGGTCGGCGATGCTGACCCGCTCGAACACGTCGCGCAGGCTGCTGCGCGCGGCGATCCACACCGGCTGCAGCACCGCGGCCGCGTCGTTGTAGGTGACCGCTTCCGGGCGCAGCCCGTACACGCTGACGAGCGGCCCGTCGACCGCCCTGATGACGTCCGCGACCGTGACGTCGGTCGGCGAGACCGCCAGCCGCCATCCCCCTGACTGGCCCCGCTGGCTCACCACGACTCCGGCTCGCCGGAGGTCGGCCAGGATGGACTGCAGGAAGCCGTGGGGGATGTCCTGCCTCTTGCCGAGCTCCTCGGCCGAGACAGGCCCCTCATCGGTGCGGCTGGCGATCTCGATCAGCGCTCGCAGCGCGTAGTCCGACTTGGCTGTGACCCGCATGGAGTCAAAGTCTGTCAGACTTCGGTTGTTTCCTCAGGCAGTGACCGCGTCAGAAGTGATGTCGGGTGTCGCGGCGGCGCGCTTCGAGGCCCGCTCGGAGGCCACCGCGCCGGCGATCAGCGACACCCACACCAGCGCGAGGACGCCGACGATGGCCCACCCGGTGACCGAGGTCTCGTCCATGCCGAACCAGCTCTCGAGCATGGTCTGGGCGTTGACCAGGACGATGAAGCCACCGGCGGCGACCCCCAGCACCCGCGGCGCGAGGTGCCGCACGATCCAGGCGGCGATGGGCGCGGCGATCGCGCCGCCGGCCAGCAGAGCAAGGGCCCAGGTGAAGTTGATGCCCTGCGAGCCGAGCGCCCACAGGAAGCCCAGCGAGGCGCCCACGGACACGACGAACTCGGAGGTGTCGATCGAGCCGATGACCTTGCGCGGCTCCAGGCGGCCGGACGAGAGCAGCGACGTCGTGCCCACCGGGCCCCAGCCGCCTCCGCCGATGGCGTCCATCAGGCCGGCGACGACGCCGAGCGGTGCGAGGAAGAGCGCCGACGGGCGGCCCTTGAACTCCGGCCGGCGGCCACCGAGGCGCAGGAAGCGGTACAGCACGTACAGGCCCAGCGCGGTGAGCAGCAGCGCCACCCACGGCTTGGCCAGGTCACCGTCGAGGTTGGCCAGGAAGGTGGCGCCGAAGAAGGCGCCCACGCCGCCGGGGACGGCCAGGATGCTGACCGTGCGCCAGTCGACGTTGCCGAACTTCCAGTGCGACGCACCCGAGATGAGGGTGGTCCCGAGCTCGGAGAAGTGCACGGCGGCAGACGCGGCCGCCGGCGCGACGCCGACGGCCAGGAGCATGGTCGACGACGTGACGCCGTAGGCCATGCCCAGAGAGCCGTCGACCAGCTGGGCCACCAGCCCGACGATCCCTAGGAGAACAAGGCTGCGCATGGGCATGGCCCTTTCTTAGGTAAAGTTTATTTGTTGACTAGATTATGGACGCTTTCGGGGGCCGTCAACGGGAAACCGGGGTTTCTCGGCGCGTCCTGGCCCGTGCGACTCGGCCCGGACGCGCGGGAAGCACGCGGCGAAAGGTCCTCGACCGGGCCTGAATGGGAGACGCACGTCACATCGCCCGTACGGGAGGTTGACTTAGTTACTCATGGGTACCATGGTCTCGTTACTCATGAGTAAGGACGCCGCGACGCGGCCCCGCGACCTGAAGGTGGACCCGCAGTGAGCCACTACAAGAGCAACGTCCGCGACATCGAGTTCAACCTGTTCGAGGTCTTCGGCCGCGATGCCGTGCTCGGACAGGGCCTCTACGACGAGGTCGACGTCGACACCGCCCGCAGCATCCTCGGCGAGGTCGACCGGCTCGCGCGCGAGGAGCTGGCCGCGTCCTTCGAGGAGGGTGACCGCAACCCGCCCGTCTTCGACCCGGCGACCAACGAGGTCACGATGCCGGAGGCGTTCAAGAAGAGCTACCAGGCCTACATGGACGCCGAGTGGTTCCGGCTGGAGCTGCCCGCCGAGCTCGGCGGCCAGCCGACACCGGCCTCGCTGCGCTGGTCGGTCGCGGAGCTGGTGCTCGGCGCCAACCCGCCGGTCCACATGTACTCCGCCGGCCCCGGCTTCGGACACGTCGTGTGGCGCAACGGCAACGAGCGCGACAAGCAGATCGCCCGGCACATGGTCGAGCGCAAGTGGGGCGCCACCATGGTGCTGACCGAGCCCGACGCCGGCTCCGACGTGGGCGCCGGCCGCGCCAAGGCGATCCCGCAGGCCGACGGCAGCTGGCACATCGAGGGCGTGAAGCGCTTCATCACCTCCGCCGAGCACGACATGACCGAGAACATCGTGCACCTGGTGCTGGCCCGTCCGGTCGGCGTCGAGGGCGCCGGCGGCCCCGGCACCAAGGGCCTGTCCCTGTTCATCGTGCCCAAGCACCACTTCGACCTCGAGACCGGCGAGCTGACCGGCGAGCGCAACGGCGCCTACGTGACCAACGTCGAGCACAAGATGGGCATCAAGGTGTCCACCACCTGCGAGGTCACCTTCGGCGAGAAGCACCCGGCCAAGGGCTGGCTGCTCGGCGAGGTGCACAACGGCATCGCGCAGATGTTCCAGGTGATCGAGCACGCGCGGATGATGGTCGGCACCAAGGCCATCGCGACGCTGTCGAGTGGCTACCTCAACGCGCTGGAGTACGCCAAGTCGCGGGTGCAGGGCCCCGACCTCGCCCACGCCGCGGACAAGAGCGCACCGCGGGTCACCATCACCCACCACCCCGACGTACGTCGCTCGCTGATGATGCAGAAGTCGTTCGCCGAGGCCCTGCGCGCGCTGGTGATCTACACCGCCACCTACCAGGACCGGGTGGCCATGGCCGAGCACAACGGCGAGACCGACGAGCTGGCCGAGCGGGTCAACGACCTGCTGCTGCCGATCGTGAAGGGCTACGGCTCCGAGCGGTCCTGGGTGCTGCTGGGCACCGAGTCGCTGCAGACCTTCGGCGGCTCGGGCTTCCTGCAGGACTACCCGATCGAGCAGTACGTCCGCGACGCCAAGATCGACACCCTGTACGAGGGCACCACGGCGATCCAGGGCATGGACCTGTTCTTCCGCAAGATCGTCAAGGACCAGGGCAAGGCGCTGGGCCACCTGGCCGCGGAGATCGAGCGGTTCCTCGACGAGGAGTCCGGCAACGGCCGCCTCAAGCAGGAGCGCCAGCTGCTGGCCCAGGGCCTGGAGGACGTGCAGGCGATGGTCGGCCTGATGGTCGAGCAGCTGATGTCGGCCAACCCGCAGGCCGAGGGCGGCGACGAGCAGAACGTGTACAAGGTCGGTCTCAACACCTCCCGCCTGCTGTGCGCGCTCGGCGACCTGGTCTGCTCCTGGCTGCTGCTGCGCCAGGCCGAGGTGGCGCTGGCGGCCCTCGGCGGCGACGTCAGCGGCAAGGACAAGGCCTTCTACGAGGGCAAGGTCGCGGGTGCGCAGTTCTTCGCCCGCAACGTGCTCCCGAAGCTGTCGGCCGAGCGAGCCATCGCCGAGTCGACCGACCTGTCGATCATGGAGCTCGACGAGTCCGCCTTCTAGCAGCGACCTCTGGCCGGCGTCTCGGCCAGCTCGTGGTGGAGAGCCGACGGCCGGGCACATGATTCAGGTGCCCGGCCGTGGGTAATTTTCGATATATCCCGAGCCCAGACGCCGCGCGCCGGCTCCGTAGCGGTGTGCCATCATCGATGGCCCGCCACGATCGTTGGCAAGCAGTGCGGCGACCTGGACTGTCGCCCATATGTGAAGGAGTAACCCAATGGGCATCGGTTTGGGCATCGTGCTGATCGTCGCCGGCGCAATTCTGCGCTGGGCGGTGGACTTCAACCTGCCGTTCATCGACGACGACAACCTCGGCGTGATCCTGCTGGCCGCGGGGGCGCTGGCCGTCATTCTGGCGCTGGTGATGAACGCCCAGCGCAGCCGCACCAAGCACACCGTCGAGGACCGCCGCTACGACGACCGCCACGGCGACCGCTACTGAGCCGCTCCTCGCCGCATGCACGGCCGCCCACGATTTGGCCGGCAGTGTTGCGATCGCGCCGATTTCCCTAGAGTCTCCGGCCATGAACCTCCTCGCCACGTACGTGGCCGCCTGGAAGAGCTGTGCCGCCGACGTCGAGGAGCTGCTGCTCTCCCTCGACGATGACGACTGGTCGCGCGAGACCGACTGCCCGGGCTGGTCGGTCCGCGACGTCGCCGCACACATCGCCGCGCTCGAGTCCGAGCTGGCCGGTGACGGCGGCCCCGAGGTGGAGCCGGCAGACCAGGAGGGTGCCGGAGGCAACCTCAGCGCGGCGTACACCCAGGCCGGCATCGACGAGCGGAGCGACCGCACCCCGCACGAGCTGATCGACGAGTTCACCGACGCCGTCCGGCGGCGCGCGGCGAAGGTCGACGCCGACCCGCCCCGGGACCCGAAGGCCAAGCCCGAGCGCACACCGGCTGGGGTCGAGTGGGACCAGCAGACCCTCCTGCGCAACCGCGTGGTCGACCTGTGGGTACACGAGCAGGACATCCGCCGAGCGGTGGACCGCCCCGGAGACCTCGACACCCCGGCCGCGGAGGTCGTGACCGAGACGCTGCTGTCGGCGCTGCCGTACGTGATCGCCAAGCGGGCCGGCGCCGAGCCGGGCACTACGGTGCTGGTCGTGCTCGACAACCGGCAGGCGGCGTACGAGGTCAACGGCAACGGACGGTGCAAGCCCGTCGACGACGTGCCCACCAACCCGACCGTGCGGCTGCAGATGGACACCGAGACCCTGGCGATCCTCGGCGCGGGCCGGCGCGACCCGCTGACCGTCGAGGTGGTCATCGGCGGCGACCGCAGCCTCGGCGAGCGCATCGTGCAGGAGATGGTGGTGATCCGGTGAGAGCCCCGGTGTGGACCGCGAACGACATACCCGACCTGCACGGGCGCCGCGCCCTGGTCACCGGCGTCACCGGCGACCTGGGCCGGGAGACCGCCCGCGAGCTGGCCCGCGCGGGCGCGCAGGTGGTCCTCGCGGCCCGCAACGAGACTCGTCTTGCCGAGGTGGCCGGGGCGCTCGAGGCAGACCTGCCCGGCGCCCGGCTCGACACGGTTCGTCTGGACCTGGCGGATCTGTCCAGCGTGCGGCAGGCCGCCGAGAACGTGCTCAAGAGCCACGACACCCTCGACATCCTGGTCAACAACGCGGGCGTCATGGCCACGCCACCGCGCCGGACCGCCGACGGCTTCGAGCTGCAGCTGGGCACCAACCACTTCGGCCACTTCGCACTCACCGGTCTGCTGATGCCGGCCCTGGGTGCCGCCCGGGTCGTCACGGTCAGCTCGCAGATGCACCGGGCGGCCCTGCGGGCACCGCTCGGCGACCCGCACGAGCACGGGCGCTACCAGAAGTGGGTCGCGTACGGCGAGTCCAAGCTCGCCAACCTGCTGTTCATGCGCGAGCTCGACCGGCGCGCTCGGGCGGCCGGTCTGAGCCTGACCAGCGTCGCCGCACACCCCGGCTACGCCTCCACGCATCTGCAGACCAGCGGGCCCCAGATGGGCGGGAAGTCGGTGTCGTCACGGGTGATGGCTGCGGCGAGCCCGGTGCTGGGCCAGGCGCCCGAGATGGGTGCCCTGCCCAGCCTGTACGCCGCGACGTACCCCGGGCTGCCGGGAGGCACGTACGTGGGCCCGTCGCGCTGGATGGAGATGCGTGGAACACCCAAGGTTGTCGGCATGTCCCGCGCCGCGAGGAGCGAGAAGTCGGCCGCCAGGCTCTGGGACCTGAGCGAAAAGGCAACGGGCGTCACGTTCTTGTCCTGAGTCACCTAGGCTTTCCCGTTGTGCTGACCTCACCGCAGCCCTCGGACTCGCGGGCGCAGGCCCGCGCCGCCGTCGGGGGGAGCCATCCATGAGCCGCGCCTTCATCGTCCGCGCGCTGATCACCGTCGCGGTACTTGTGCTGTCCGGGTATATCGCGATCACCCAGAAGCCGACGCTGGGTCTCGACCTGCGCGGGGGCACCCAGATCACGCTGCAGGTCCTCGACTCCCCCAACTCCGACCTGACGGCCAACGCGGAGACCACGAACCAGGTGCTGGCCGTCATGCGCAACCGGGTCGACGCGCTCGGTGTGTCCGAGCCGACGCTGGTCCGGTCCGGCGACGACCAGATCATCATCGAGCTGCCGGGCCTGACCGACCCCCGGGCCGCCGCCAACGCCATCGGGCAGCAGGCCCAGCTGAGCTTCCACTCCGTCGAGGGCGTCGCCCCGCCGCCGCAGGTCAAGAAGGGCCAGCAGCCGCCGCAGGGCGACCTCGACCCCGGGCCGGGCCTCACCCTGCTCGACGAGTCCGGGCAGCCGCTGAAGCTGGGGACGCCGGCGGCCCTGACCGGCTCGGGTGTCTCCGACGCCTCTGCCGTGCTGGAGACCGGCGCCTGGAACGTGTCGGTCGACTTCACCGGCGGCGGCGAGGACGCCTGGACCCAGCTGACCGGGAAGGCCGCGTGCCAGCCCGCCGGCTCGCCGGAACGGCGCATCGCGATCGTGCTGGACAACAAGATCATCTCCTCGCCGCAGGTCGACCCCAGCGTCGCGTGCCACGTCGGCATCGTCGGCGGCCAGACCCTGATCACCGGCAACTTCACCCAGGCCAAGGCGAACAACCTCGCGGTGCTGATCCAGGGCGGCGCGCTGCCGCTGCCGGTCAAGATCATCTCCCAGAGCGTGGTCGGCCCGAGCCTGGGCGAGAACGCGATCGACGCGAGCGCGCAGGCCGCCGCGATCGGCATCATCCTGACCGGGCTCTACATCATCGCCGCGTACCGGCTGATGGGCCTGATGGCGACCATCGCGCTGGCCTGCTACGCCGTGATCTCCTACGCGACGCTGGTCGGTCTCGGGTCGACCCTGACGTTGCCCGGCCTGGCCGGGTTCGTGCTCGCGATCGGCATGGCGATCGACGCGAACGTGCTGGTGTTCGAGCGAACGCGCGAAGAGACCATGGCCGGCAAGACCACTCTGCGAAGATCGCTCGGCACCGGCTTCAACAAGGCCTGGAGCGCGATCCTCGACTCCAACGTCACGACCCTCCTCGCGGCCGCACTGCTGTTCTTCCTGGCCACCGGACCGGTCCGTGGCTTCGGCGTCACGCTGACGATCGGTGTTCTCGCGTCCATGGTGTCGGCGCTGATCGTGGCGAGGGTCTTCACCGAGTGGCTGTCCAACCGCAAGTGGCTGACCAAGCACCCGGAGTGGTCCGGCGTCAGTCGCACCGGCGCGGTGCGCAACTGGCTGCTACGCAAGAACCCCGACATCATGGGCCGACGACGGCTGTGGATCACGCTGTCGACCATCGCCGTGATCCTCGCGGTCTCCGGTATCGCCATCCGCGGGCTCAACCTCGGCGTTGAGTTCACCGGCGGGCGGCAGATCGAGTACGACACCGCCAAGCCGATCAACGGCAACGTCGCCCGGGCCGCCGTCGCCGACGCCGGGTTCTCGCAGGCGATCGTGCAGGCGACCAAGGGCGGCCACATCTCGGTGCGGCTCGAGCCGATCAACAACGCCCAGGAACAGAAGATCGAGAACTCGCTGGAGCAGGTCGCCGGGAAGGTGAGCGTGGTCCAGGACCAGTTCATCGGCCCGAGCCTCGGCACGGACCTGCGGGACAAGGCGCTTTTGGCGTTCGCGTTCGCGCTGGGCGCGCAGATGCTCTACATGGCGTTCCGGTTCCGATGGACGTTCTCGGTCGCGGCCGTGCTGGCGATGTTCCACGACGTGCTGATCGTGACCGGTCTGTTCGCCTGGCTGGGCAAGCCGATCGACTCCACCTACCTCGCGGCAGCGCTGACCATCATCGGTCTGTCCGTCAACGACACGGTGGTGGTGTTCGACAGGGTGCGTGAGGACTGGGCGCTGTCGCCGCGTTCGCAGTTTGCGAAGGTGGCCAATACGGCGGTGCTCGCGACCGTTCCGCGTACGGTCAACACCGGTCTGGGTGCGATGTTCATCCTGGCCGCGCTGACGGTGCTGGGCGGCACGTCGCTGACCAACTTCTCGCTGGCGCTGCTGGTGGGTCTGCTGATCGGTACCTACTCCTCGGCGTTCTTCGCCACGCCGCTGACGGTGGAGTTCCAGTCGCACTCCAAGCACGGGCCGCCGGCGGAGAAGTCGAAGAAGCAACGCGCCTCGAGCCCGTGGGACCGGGGTGGTCGCAACCGTGCCGACAACAGCGGCGCCGTGGTCTGACGCGCAGCGGCCGGCCCCGCGTAGTCGCGTGTCATGTCTGGGCACATCCGCCGCAGGCGAGTTGACACACGACATCAACACGCTGCCGGCACGGCCAGCCCGCGCGGTCGCGTGTCACCTCTCGACACAAGCACCGCTGGCGAGGACGACACACGACTGTGCGGGCGAAGACGCCGCCGCGGCCCAGGCACACCCATCCCGTGTCATGTTTCGACACATCTGCCGCTGGACCGATGACACACGACATCAACGCGGTGCCGCCACGGCCCGCCCCGCGCGGTCGCGTGTCACACTTCGACACATCCACCGCTCCCGAGCTGACACACGACTGCGCCGCCGCGAGTCCACCTCGGCCGTAGCCGAGGGCCCGCCTGTCGTGTGTCACTTCTCGACACAAGCGCCGGCAGGATAATGACACACGACTGTGCGGACGAAGACGTCATCACCACCGCGGCCCAGGCACACCCATCGCGTGTCATGTCCCGACACATACACCGGGCGACCGATGACACGCGACGTCAGCACGCTCCTGCCACGGCCCGCCCCGCGCGGTCGCGTGTCACCTCTCGACACATCCGCCGCTAAAGAGATGACACACGACGGATGCGGGCGCAGCAGCGAGAGCTCACACGTGGCGGCGCGTCTGCACCACCCGGAACCTGCTGGCCACGAACGCGCCGTCGGTGAACGTCGAGTTGGCAGCCGGGTTGGCGCCGGTGCCGTGGAAGTCGCTGAACGCCGCCGTCTGGTTGACGAACACCTGGCCGGTGAGGTTCTCGCTCAGCGCGACGCCGGCGTCGAGGGCGGCCGACCGGGTCGCGGACACCACGTCGTCGGAGGTCGAGTAGACCGACGCGGTCATCGCGCCGTGCTCGGTGATGGTGTCGCGGAAGAGGTCGAGCGACTCGGCGGTGCCGGGCGTACGGATGAGGTAGGACACCGGCCCGAAGCACTCGTGCTCGAACACCTCGCGGTCGCCGGCGTCGAGCGCCAGCACCGTCGGGGTACGCACCACCGCGTCGGCGTACGACGGGTGCGCGACCGTGCGCGACTCGAGCACGACCTGCGCGGACTTCGGTAGCGAGCCCAGCCGCTGCAGGACACCGTCGTTGACGATGCCGCCGAGCAGCTCGACCGCGCGGGCGTCGTCGCCGAGTAGCTTGTCGACCGCGGCCTTGATGCCCTGACCGACCTCCTCGAAGCTCTTGTGACCCTCGTCGGTCTCGATGCCGTCGGCGGGCACGTAGACGTTCTGCGGCGCCGTGCACATCTGGCCGGAGTACAGCGAGAACGAGAACGCCAGGTTGGCGCACATCCCCTTGAACGAGTCGGTCGAGTCGACCACGACGGTGTTGACGCCGGCCTTCTCGGTGAACACCACGGCCTGCGTGGCGTTCTGCTCCAGCCACTCGCCGAACGCGTTGGACCCGGTGAAGTCGACCAGCCGGACCTCGGGGCGTGTGGCCAGCACCTTCGCCATGCCGTCGGCCGGGTCCTCCGCGGCCAGCAGGACCAGGTTGGGGTCGAAGCCCGCGTCGGCGAGCACCTCGCGGGCCACCTGCACGGTGATTGCCAGCGGCAGCACCGCGCCCGGGTGCGGCTTGACCACAACGGGGTTGCCGGACGCCAGCGACGCGAACAGGCCGGGGTAGGAGTTCCACGTCGGGAAGGTGTTGCAGCCGACCAGCAGCGAGACACCGCGCGGTACGACCGTGAACGTCTTCTCCATCCGCAGCGGGTCGCCCTTGCCCGGCTTCTCCCACATCGCCGTCTGCGGGTAGCGCGTCATCTCCTCGTACGCGTACGCCAGCGCCTCCAGGGCACGGTCGAGCGCGTGCGCGCCGCCGGCCTGAAACGCCATCACGAACGCCTGGCCGGAGGTGTGGTGCACCGCGTTGGCCAGCTCGAAGATGCGCGCGTGCAGGCGGGTGAGGATCTCGATGCACACCGTGGTGCGAGCCAGCGGGCCGGCGTCACGCCAGGCCGGGATGCCCTGCCGCGCGGCCGTCATCAGCGCGTCGACGCCGGACTCGGACACCCGCGGGTAGGAAACCTGCATCGGCAGGCCGAACGGCGACTTCTCCGTGGCGACGGTGCCCTGGGCACCGGGAGTCTGCAGCGGGAAGTCGTCACCGAGCAGTGCTTCGAAGGCCTTCTTCCCGTCGGCCGCCGCGCCCTCGCCGTAGACCTTCGGGCTCGGCGACTCGGGGAACGCCGAGAAGTAGCCGCGGGTGTGGATGGCCTCCAGCGCCTGCTCGAGGACGGGACGGTGACGCGACTCGAGATCTGAGACGGCCAGGCTCATGAGGTTCCTCCGAAGCATTCGAGTTGTTACATTCGGCCAGCGCTCTTGCAACAGTGTGTCACACATCGCAGGCGCGAGACGATGGCAGCAGGGGCCGGCCGGGTTCACACCTGCAACACTCGGCCCGGACCCCTGCACCGAAAGCAGCAAAGGACAGCCGTGCACCTGCGAGCCATGAACGACGCCGACACCTACGCGGTGCTGTCCCTGAACGCGAGCGCGGTCGAGGTCACCGGCCCGCTCGACCAGGACCGGCTCGCCCGGCTGCGCGCGCTGGCGGTGCGCGCCGACGTGGTCGAGGTCGACGGGTGGGTCGCGGCGTTCGCGCTCGTGCTGCCGCCGGGCACCGACTACGACTCCGCCAACTACGCGTGGTTCAGCGAGCGGTTCGGCGAGGACTTCCTGTACCTCGACCGGGTGGTGGTGTCGCAGGCGAACCGCCGCTCCGGCATCGGCGGCATGATCTACGACGCGGCGGAGTCCGACGCGAAGACACGCGGCCGGCTCGCCTGCGAGGTGTACGCCGAGCCACCGAACGGGCCCTCGCTGGCCTTCCACGCCAGCCGCGGCTACGTCGAGGCCGGGCGGCTGGCCCACGACTCCGGCAAGGTCACCGCGATGCTGGTCAAGGAGCTGCCATGAGCGACTCGTCTGCGGTCGGCCACCGCGAAGACCCCGAGGCATCGCAGACGAACCGCGAGGTTGCGCAGCGGTGCGCCGAGGTGATGTGGGCCGACGACGAGGCGAGCCGGGCCATGGGCATGCGCCTGGTAGAGGTCACGCCGGGGCGCGCGGTGCTGCGGATGCAGGTACGACCCGACATGGCCAACGGGCACGGCATCGCACACGGCGGGTTCACGTTCACCCTGGCCGACTCGGCGTTCGCGTTCGCCTGCAACAGCCACAACCGCCGTACGGTCGCGCAGGGCTGTGACATCGCGTTCCTCGCGCCCGTACACGCCGGCGACGTGCTCGAGGCGGAGGCGGTGGAGCGCTGGCGCGCCGGCCGCAACGGCATCTACGACGTCACCGTCCGCCGCGACGGGACCGTGGTGGCGGAGTTCCGTGGCCGCAGCCGAGAGATCGGCGGCCACTTCTTCGAGGAGACACCGTGAGCGAACCCGACCTGACCGCCGAGGCTCTGCGCGAGCTGCAGCTCGACCGGCTGCGCGCCACCCTGCACCGCGCGTACGAGCGGGTGCCGCACTACCGGCACGCGTTCGACGCGGTGGGCGTCGGCCCGGGCGACGTGAAGACCCTGGACGACCTGGCCCGGTTCCCGTTCACCTCCAAGGAGGACCTGCGGCGCAACTACCCCTTCGGCATGCTCGCTGTCCCGCGCGAGCAGCTCACCCGCGTGCACGCCTCCTCCGGTACGACCGGTCGCCCGACCGTTGTCGGCTACACCCAGGCCGACGTCGACATGTGGGCCGACGTGGTCGCCCGCTCGATCGAGCTGGCCGGAGGACGACGCGGCGACCTGGTCCACGTGGTGTACGGCTACGGCCTGTTCACCGGCGGGCTGGGCGCGCACTACGGCGCCGAGCGGCTCGGCTGCACCGTCGTACCCATGTCCGGCGGCATGACCGAGCGGCAGGTGCAGCTCATCCGCGACTTCGAGCCGCGCATCATCATGGTCACCCCGTCGTACTTCCTCGCGATCGTCGACGAGATGGAGCGGCAGGGGATGGACCCCGCCGAGAGCTCACTGGAGATCGGCATCTTCGGCGCCGAGCCGTGGACCGACGAGATGCGCCGCGAGATCGAGCAGCGCTGCAACATGCACGCGGTGGACATCTATGGACTGTCGGAGGTGATCGGTCCGGGGGTCGCGCAGGAGGCGGTCGCCACCAAGGACGGCCTGCACGTCTGGGAGGACCACTTCTACCCCGAGGTCGTCGACCCGGTCACCGGCGAGGTGCTGCCAGACGGCGAGGAGGGCGAGCTGGTGTTCACCTCGCTGACCAAGGAGGCGATGCCGATCGTGCGCTACCGCACGCGCGACCTCACCAGCCTCCTGCCCGGCACCGCGCGCCCGCCCTACCGGCGCATGCAGAAGGTCACCGGCCGCACCGACGACATGATGATCGTGCGCGGGGTGAACGTGTTCCCCACCCAGATCGAGGAGCAGATCCTCAAGATCGAAGGGCTCACCCCGCACTACCTGTGCGTGCTGACCCGCCCCGGCCGGATGGACGAGCTGACCGTGCGCGTCGAGGCACACGACGCCGGCGTCGACGAGACCGACCGGACGCGGATGACCCAGCAGCTCATCACGCTGGTCAAGGACCACATCGGTGTGAGCGTCGCGGTCGAGGTGACCGACCCGCATGCGCTGGAACGCTCGCTGGGCAAGGCGAAACGCATCGAGGACCGCCGAAAGCTGCGCGGCTGAGCGGTCTCGGCAACCTCGGCGCGAGGACCTGGTTGGTTGGCTCGCGCAACCTCGGCGCGAGGGGGCTGCCCTTCGCGTCGAGACTGCACAAACGCCTTGTGTTGACCGCTTGTCTCAACACGTGCGGAGAGCCCGGTCTGCGCTCGGCCATCACTGCGTACCTGCACCCACGACGGGTACTCCCCTACAGTGGAGCACTTCCAAACCGACCAACGGCCGCAGACCGACGAGACGAGGCGGGCTGAGCTCCCGATGACACAGCTGCTGTCCGACGTGACCGTCGTCGACCTGACCCGGGCTCTGGCCGGCCCGCACGCGGCCATGATGCTGGGCGACCTCGGAGCCCGGGTGATCAAGGTCGAGACGCCGAACGGGGGCGACGACAGCCGGGGCTGGGGCCCGCCGTTCGTCGGCTCGCCGGAGGACCGCTACTCGACCTACTTCATGTCCACCAACCGCAACAAGGAGTCGGTGACGGCCGACTTCAAGAGCGAGGAGGGCAAGGAGCTGCTGCGCCGGCTGGTGCGGCACGCCGACGTCCTGTGCGAGAACTTCCGCCCCGGCGTCCTCGACCGGCTAGGGTTCTCGGTCGAGCAGCTGCACGAGATCAACCCGGCTCTGGTGATCCTGTCCATCACCGGCTTCGGCCACGACGGGCCCGAGGGCGGACGAGCCGGGTACGACCAGATCGCGCAGGGCGAGGGCGGGCTGATGAGCATCACCGGCCCCGACCCGGACCAGCCCACCAAGGTCGGGACACCCATCGGCGATTTGCTCGCGGGGATGTACGGCGCGTACGGCGTGCTGGCCGCGCTGATGGAGCGCAACAAGACCGGCAGGGGCCGGGTCGTGCGCACCAGCCTGCTCGCCTCGATCGTCGGCGTGCTGTCCTTCCAGGGCACCCGCTACACCGTCGCCGGCGACGTGCCGCGAGGGATCGGCAACCACCACGCGGCGATCGCGCCGTACGGGCTGTTCCGCACCGCCGACGCCCCCGTGCAGCTGGCCGTGGGCAGCGACGGCCTGTGGCGCAGGTTCGCGCCGGTGGCCGAGATCGACCCCGAGGACTCGCGCTTCGTCACCAACCACCAGCGCGTGGCCAACCGGGAGGCGCTGATCGAGGAGATCGAGCGGGCCTTCACCCAGGGGTCGGCCGAGGACTGGCTGAAGCGGCTGGCCGACGCGGGCGTGCCCGCCGGCAAGGTGCGGAGCCTCGACGACGTGTTCGGCTGGGAGCAGACCTTGTCGCAGGGGCTTCTGGTCGACGTGGAGCACCCCACCGAGGAAGGCACGCTGCAGCTGCCCGGCCCGCCGCTGCGCTTCGACGACAACGCCTACGCCGGCGCACGCGAGCAGCACTCCGCGCCGCCCCGGCTCGGTGAGCACAACGAGAGCGTGCGGGCCTGGCTGGACGAGCTCGACCGGCGGGACGAGCGCGAAGGGCAGGGCGGGGGCCGTCCGTGAACGGCCGTCCTCGGCGGCTCGGAGCACACGAGCTCATCGATCTCGTGCTGGACGAGTCGTCCTATAAGTCGTGGGACTCGCTGCCGGTCCAGCCGCCGGACCTGAGCGCGGAGTACGCCGCCGAGCTCTCCGAAGCGCGCGACCGCTCCGGGGTCGACGAGTCGGTCGTGACCGGCGAGGGACGCATCCGCGGGCGTCGCGTCGCAGTGGTGGCCTGCGAGTTCCGGTTCCTGGCCGGGTCGATCGGCACCACCGCGGCCGAGCGGCTGGTGCAGGCGGTCGAGCGCGCCACGGCCGAGCGGCTGCCGCTGCTGGCCGCGCCCGTGTCCGGCGGCACCCGCATGCAGGAGGGCACCGGTGCGTTCGTGCAGATGGTGAAGATCTCGGCGGTGATCGCGCAGCACAAGGCGGCCGGGCTGCCGTACCTGGTCTACCTGCGCCACCCCACCACCGGCGGGGTGTTCGCCTCCTGGGGCTCGCTGGGCCACGTGACCGTGGCCGAGCCGGGAGCACTGGTCGGTTTTCTGGGCCCGCGGGTGTACGAGGCGCTGTACGACCGTGAGTTCCCCGACGGCGTCCAGACGTCGGAGAACCTCTTCCAGCACGGTCTGCTCGACGCGGTGGTCGAGCCGGAGGAGATCCCCGACGTGCTCGACCGGGCGCTCAACGTGCTGTGCGCCGACCGCACCGGTGAGGCACCGATGTCCTCCACCCCCACCGACTTCGACGAGATCCCGGACACGCCCGCGTGGGAGTCGATCACCCGGTCACGCCGACCGGAGCGTCCGGGCGTGCGCCGGCTGCTGCGCTACGCCGCGACCGACGTCGTGCCGCTGAACGGCACGGGCGAGGGTGAGTCCGACCCGGGTCTGCTGATCGCGTTGGCCCGGTTCGGCGGAGCGCCCTGCGTGTTCCTCGGCCAGGACCGGCGCGGCCAGACCGTCGACCGTCCGATGGGGCCGGGTGCGCTGCGGGAGGCGCGCCGCGGGATGCGGCTGGCCGCCGAGCTCGACCTGCCGCTGCTCACCGTCATCGACACCCCGGGCGCCGCACTGTCGGTGGAGGCCGAGGAGGGCGGCCTGGCCGGGGAGATCGCGCGCTGCCTGTCCGACCTGGTGACCCTCGAGGCGCCGACGATGACTCTGCTGTTCGGCCAGGGCACGGGGGGCGGTGCACTCGCGCTGCTCCCCGCTGACCGGGTGGTCGCCGCGCAGCACGGCTGGCTGTCACCGCTGCCGCCGGAGGGCGCGAGCGCGATCGTGCACCGCACGACCGAGCGCGCGGCCGAGATGGCCGAGAGCCAGGGCGTGCGCTCCCTCGACCTGCTGCGCGCCGGGATCGTCGACCGGATCGTGCCCGAGCTCCCCGACGCCGCCGACGAGCCGGAGGAGTTCTGCCGGCGGGTCGGCGACGTGCTGCGCCAGGAGCTCGCCTGGCTGCTGCGCCGGCCTCGCGGCAGTAGGGCGCAGCAGCGGTACGACCGCTACCGCAGCCTCGGCCTGACCTGACCTGGTCTCATCCGACCAGACCTGATCTGACCTGGCCCGGCCCGCGCGAGGCGCGTGTCATCCGGGCCGCGGAGCGTGTGTCCGGAGGTGACACGCGACCCCGTGGCTCGACCTCGTGGGCTACGGCCGGTGGCTCGACCGGTGGCTAGGGCCGGGCGGCGACCGTGACCTCCCACCGCTGGTGGAACCACAGCTGCCCGTCGACGAAGTGCGGGTCGAGTCCCGTGGTCTGCCCGCCGGCGACGTCGGCCTCGAGCTCCGCGCGCACCGCCGACGCCGCGTCGGGGTCGGTGACCGACTGCTGCAGCCACTGCTCCACCGGCCGGTCGATCTCGCGTTCGGCCACGGTCCGCACGTCGAGCCCGCGCGCACGCAGCCATCCCGACACGGCCTCTCGCGGCGGCATCCGCACGTGCGACGCGTCGCGCAGCCGCTCCACATGGTCCTGCCGCGCGGCCACGTCCGGGTCGGTCGAGGCGACCAGGTCCTTGACGACGAGACGCCCTCCGGGCCGCAGCACGCGGACCATCTCGTTCACGGTGGGGCCGGGGTCGGCGAAGTGGTGCAGCGAGAACCGCGTGACCACCAGCGTGAACGACGCGTCGGCGAACGGCAGGTGCTCGGCCGACCCCGACACGAACGCCAGGTTCTGGTGCCCCTCCGCCGCCGCTCGCTCGCGTCCCGAGGCGATCATCGCCGCGGTGCTGTCGAGGGCGGTCACAGAGGCGACCTTGTCGGCCAGGGCGCGGCTGACCAGGCCGGTGCCGGCGGCCACGTCGAGGACCACGTCGTCGGGCCTCGGCGCGACGTAGGACAGCAGCCACGGCAGGCCGGAGGTGAACGCGACGTTGAGCCGCTCGTCCTCGAACGTTGCCGCCTGGCGGGTGAACGCGTCGCGGACTCGGTCTTCGTGGGCACCCGGCACGGCGACACCGTAGCCCGCGACCGCCATGATCAGACAGGATCGCGGGATGGACGACCTGTGCTTCGCGACCGCCCGTGACCTCGCCGCCGCGCTGCGGCGCGGCGAGATCTCCTCCCGCGAGGTGGTGGAGGCGCACCTGCGCCAGATCGAGCGCGTGAACCCGCAGGTCAACGCTGTCGTGACCCTGGTGGCCGACCGCGCGCTCGAGGAGGCCGACGCGGCCGACAAGGCGACGGCGTCGGGCGGGGACACACCGGTGCTGCACGGCCTGCCGGTGCTGCACAAGGACACCCACGAGACGGCGGGCGTCCGCACCACGCATGGGTCGCCGCTGCTGGCCGACAACGTGCCGAAGCGCGACGAGCTGGTGATCGAGCGCCTGCGGGCCGCGGGTGCCATCGGGCTGGGCAAGACCAACACCCCTGAGTTCGCGGCGGGCTCGCACACGTTCAACCCGGTCTTCGGGCTGACCCGCAACCCGTACGACGTGAGCCGCTCCGCCGGAGGCAGCAGTGGCGGCGCCGCCGCGGCGCTGGCGTGCGGCATGGCGCCGGTCGCCGACGGCAGCGACATGGGCGGTTCCCTGCGCAACCCGGCGTCGTTCTGCAACGTCGTGGGAGTGCGGCCCTCGCCCGGACGCGTGCCGACGTGGCCCGCGCCCGCCGCCTGGGCGACGATGGCGGTGCAGGGGCCGATGGCGCGCACGGTGGCGGACGCGGCGCTGTTGCTGTCGGCGATGGCCGGACCGGACAGCCGTTCGCCGATCTCGTTGCAGGACCCGGGCAGCGACTTCGCGGTGCCCCTCGAGCGGGACCTCGGCGGGCTGCGCGTGGCGTGGTCGCCCGACCTCGGCGGCGCCGTTCCGGTGGAGCCGGAGGTGGCCGCGATCGTGCAGCGGCAGGTCGAGGTGTTCGAGGGGCTCGGCTGCACGGTGGAGCAGGCGTGCCCCGACTTCGCCGGCGCCGACGAGGTGTTCCGGACACTGCGGGCGTGGCAGTTCGAGCTCGCGCTCGGGCCGGTGGTCGACCGGCACCGCGACCAGGTGAAGGCCAGCGTCGTGTGGAACGTCGAGGTCGGGCGCGCGCTCACCGGCCGGGACATCGGGCGCGCCGAGGTGCTGCACACCCAGCTGTTCCATCGCGTGCGCGAGTTCTTCGAGCGCTACGACGTGCTGCTGCTGCCGGTCAGCCAGGTGGCGCCGTTCGACGCGGGACTCGAGTACCCCACCGAGATCGACGGCGTCGCCCAGGAGACCTACCTCGACTGGATGCGCTCGGCGTACTGGGTGTCGGCCACGGGGTGCCCCGCGCTGTCGGTGCCCGCCGGCTTCACCGGCGACGGGCTGCCGGTCGGGCTGCAGGTGGTGGGGCCGCACCGCGCCGACCTGCCGGTGCTGCAGGTCGCGTACGCCTTCGAGCAACAGACCCGCTGCTGGCTGCGGCGGCCGGCAATCGCCGGGACCGTCCATGAGACCGACTAGGAGACGGTGAACAGCTCCCCGCGCCGGAGCGCGTCGTAGGCGTCGGGGTCGGTGTGGCGCAGGTGCCGCCGCGTCCGGCGACGATAGCGCCAGATCTGCAGCAGCCCGAAGCCCCAGACCAGGTACTGCACGCACATCGCCACCCGGAAGTGGCCGGCCGTGTAGTCGCTGGAGCTGCCCGGCGTCAGCAGGTCGAGGACCAGGCCGATGCTGGTGACCGTGCACAGCGTCGCGACGAACCCGCCGATGTTGACCATCCCGGTGGCCGTGCCGTGCCGGTCGGCGGGGTTGAACATCCGGGCCTGGTCGAAGCCCACCATCGAGGCCGGCGCGCCGGCTCCGATCACCATCATCAGCGCGACCAGCAGCCAGATCGGCGCCTGTCCGGGCCAGAGCAGTACGGCCGACCAGGCGGTCATGATCGCCGTCACCAGGCCGATGGCCACGGTCGAGCGGTGGTAGGGCTGACGAGCGGCGTGGCGTCCGAGCAACGGGCCCACCAGCATGGCCGTGAAGATCGGCACGGTCAGCATGGCGCTGGCCTGCGAGGCACTGAGGTGCTGCACGGTGACCAGGAACGGGAAGCCCCACAGCAGCGCCATCGTGGTGGTGCTGAACTGGGTGCTGAAGTGCATCCACATGCCCAGCCTGGTTCCCGGCGCCCGCCACGCCGTGCGCACCTGCCGCCCCACCTGACGCCAGCTGAGCGGGAGGCCGGCATGCGCGCCCTCCGGTGAGTCGCGCACGACCAGGAGCAGGACCACGGTCAGGACGACACCGACCGACGCGGACCCGACGTACGCCCAGGTCCAGCCGAACCGCTGCAACGCGCCAGACAGCGGAACCGCCGCACAGACCGCACCGAGCTGCCCCAGCATCCCGGTGAGCTGGGCGACGACCGGAATCTGCATCGGCCGGAACCACCGCGACACCAGTCGCAGCACGCTGATGAAGATCATCGCGTCGCCGGCACCGACGAAGACCCGGGCAGCGAGGCCGAGGGGGTAGGACGAGACGAACGCGAAGCACACCTGCGCCGCGGTCATGAGCGTCAGTCCGACGAGAAGCATGCGCCGGGAGCCGAAGCGGTCGAGCAGCGCCCCGACCGGGATCTGCATGCCGGCGTAGACCAGCAGCTGCACCATCACGAACGTGGACAGCTGTCCCGCGCTGATGCCGAACCGCTGCGCGGCGAGGATGCCGGCGACGCCGAGCGACGTGCGGTGGAACACCGACAGCATGTACACCGACAGCGCCGCGACCCAGACGACCCAGGCGCGGCGACTGCCCACAGCGTGCGCGGTCACCGCGTTCACCGGGCCGCCCGGGTCTGGTCGAACGCGCGCTGCAGGTGCGCGTCGGTGAGGGCGAGGAACCCCTCCTGGTCGCCCTCGCGCAGCTTGTCGACCATCTGCTCGTGGTGCTCGATCGCCATGTCCATCCGTTGGGGCGAGACGCGTATGACCTCGGCCGAGATGCACAGCTGGCGCTCGCGCAGGCTGCGGTAGAGCCGCGCCAGCACCTCGTTGCCGGCCGCGGTCACGATCCGCTCGTGGAAGGTCCGGTCGGCCTGGTTGAACGCCGCCATGTCGGCGGCCTCGCGGTGGTCGCGCATCGCGGCGACCAGCGGCTCGAGGTCGCCGACGAGCTCGTCACGGCGGTGCCAGGCGCGGGGTGCGGCGTAGCGCTCCACCAGCGCGCGGGCCTCGAGCACGTCCTCGGCCTCGCGGGCGCTGACGGGCACGACCAGGGCGCCCTTCTTCGGGTAGAGCCGGACCAGGCCCTCGGCCTCCAGCCGCAGCAGCGCCTCGCGTACCGGGGTGCGGGACACGCCGACCGCCTCGCTCACGGTGCCCTCGGTGAGCAGGTCGCCACCGGCGTAGCTGCTGTCGAGGATGCCGGTCTTGACATGGTCGTAGACCCGCTGCGCGGCGGATAGATGCATGATGTATCTATCCTAGGGAAGCGGGTGGCCCGCTGTCATCTCGGCGCCGGCGGATGTGGCGAGGCCGACACCCGCCGCGGCGGCCAGTCGCGTGTCATCCCCTTACCGGCGCATGTCTCCACCGGTGACACGCGACGCACGGGCGGCCGGACTCGCGCGCCGGTTGGCGGCCGGAGCACCACACCTGCTAGAACGAGTTCCACTTCGGGGGCGGCGGTGAAGGAGACCAGATGGGCACGTACGTCGTCACCGGCAGCGCCTCGGGCATCGGCGCCGCGACCCGGGAGCGGCTGCTGGCCCACGGCCACCGGGTGGTCGGCGTCGACCGCGACGACGCGGAGGTCACCGCCGACCTCGGCGACCCGGGCCAGCGCAGACGCGCGGTCGCGGAGGTCACCGCGCTCACCGACGGGGCGGCCGACGGCGTGGTGTGCTGCGCCGGCATCCCGGGGTCGACCCGCCGGGACGGCGCCGACCTGGTGTCGGTGAACTACTTCGGCACCGTCGACCTGCTCCGCGGCCTGCGCCCGGTGCTGAGCGCCGCAGTGGCTCCGGCGGCCGTGTGCATCAGCTCCAACTCGGTCACCTGCCAGCCCGGCTGGCCCACCGACGTGGCCCAGGCCTGCCTGGACGGCGACGAGACGAGGGCACGCAAGCTGGCCGGGATGACCGAGGCCGTACACGTCTACCCCGCCACCAAGGCCGCGCTCGCGTGGTGGACCCGCCACCAGGCCGTCGGCGACGACTGGATCGGAGCCGGCATCCGGCTCAACGCGGTCGCACCCGGCTTCGTCGAGACCTCGATGACCGCCGAGATGCGCAGCGACCCCGAGCTCGGCGAGCTGGTCGACGCCTACCCGCAGCCGGTCGGACGACCCGGCCGGCCGGACGAGATCGCCGTCGCCATCGGCTTCCTGCTCGGCCCGGAGTCGACACTGTGCTGCGGCACCGTGCTGTACGTCGACGGCGGCACCGACGCCCTGTTCAACCCGCGGCATCCCGCCCCGCCGGGCTGAACCTTACCGCCCACGTCCATTGGCGCGTTTCGGCGCAAAGCCCGCTTGACTGGCGCGTTGCGTAAGCCCGGCGTCCGGTTTGTCCCTACGCAACGCGCCACTCGACGAAGACGCGCGGGCCGCCGGTCAGTGCAGCAGCTCAGTGCAGCAG
>CBFGZI010000020.1:0-42966 GCA_965653225.1 uncultured Propionibacteriales bacterium
GCTCGACCTCGCCGCCGAAGTCGGCGTGGCCGGGCGTGTCGATGATGTTGATCGTCACCGCCTCGCCGCCGCCGGGGTCCGCGTACCGGACGGCGGTGTTCTTGGCGAGGATCGTGATCCCCTTCTCCCGCTCGAGGTCGCCGGAGTCGAGTACGCGCTCGTCGACCGCGGACCCCTCGCGGAACACGCCGGACTGCCACAGCATCGCGTCCACCAGCGTGGTCTTGCCGTGGTCGACGTGGGCGACGATCGCGACGTTGCGCAGGTCCGTACGCGCCGTGGTCTCGGTCTCGGTGACGACAGCCATGGGCCGAGAGTAACCGCGGGGGAATGGGGAATGATCGTGGGCTGTTGCAACCCTGGTGAGGAGGTGAGTGCGACGTGAAGAGGGTCGCAATGCTCAGCGTGCACACCTCGCCGCTGGACCAGCCCGGCACGGGCGACGCCGGCGGCATGAACGTGTACGTGATCGAGCTCGCACGCCGCCTCGCCGACCTCGACGTCGCCGTCGAGGTGTTCACCCGCGCCACCTCCAGCGACCTGCCCGACCTGGTCGAGGTCGCGCCGGGCGTCAGCGTGCGCCACGTCGCCGCCGGCCCGTACGAGGGCCTGGCGAAGGAGGACCTGCCCGGCCAGCTGTGCACGTTCGCGCGTGACCTGCTGCGTGTCGAGGCCCAGCACGACCTCGGCTGGTATGACGCGATCCACTCGCACTACTGGCTGTCGGGCCAGGTTGGTGTCCTGGCCGCCGACCGGTGGGGCGTGCCGCTGGTGCACTCCATGCACACCATGGCCAAGGTGAAGAACACCGCGCTGGCCAGCGGCGACCGCCCCGAGCCGTGGGGCCGTGTCGTCGGCGAGGAGCAGGTCGTGGAGTCCGCCGACCAGCTGATCGCCAACACCGACGACGAGGCGGCCCAGCTGGTGCGGCTGTACGACGCCGACCCCGCGCGGGTGCACGTCGTGCACCCCGGCGTCGACCTCAACGTCTTCCGTCCCGAGGACCCCGCGAGCGCGCGCCGGCAGCTCGACCTGCCCGCCGACGCCGTGGTGCTGATGTTCGCCGGTCGCATCCAGCCGCTGAAGGCACCCGACGTGCTGCTGCGCGCGGTGGCGGTGCTGCTCGAGCGTGACCCGTCGCTGCGGTCGAGGCTGGTCGTGCCCGTCGTCGGCGGGCCGTCCGGGAGCGGCCTCGAGGAGCCGACCTCGCTGGTCGACCTGGCCCGTTCCCTGGGTGTCGACGACGTCACGCGGTTCGTGCCGCCGGTCTCGCAGCAGGAGCTGGCCCGCTGGTACGCCGCGGCCACGCTGGTGTGCGTGCCGTCGTACAGCGAGTCGTTCGGCCTGGTCGCGGTGGAGGCCCAGGCCTGCGGAACCCCGGTCGTCGCGGCTGGTGTCGGCGGCCTGAGCACCGCGGTCGACCACGGCCGTACGGGCCTGCTGGTCTCCGGACACGACCCGAGCGAGTACGCCCGCGCGATCGAGCAGGTCGTCGCCAGGCCGGGACGACGGCAGCGTATGTCCGAGGCCGCGCTGCGGCACGCGCACACGTTCGGCTGGGAGCGGACCGCCGAGGAGACGCTGCGGGTCTACGACGAGGCGGTGCTGAGCAGGTTCGGCGAGCCGGCGGTCGTCCGTGGCTGAACCGGCGGAGGACGGCGATGCACGCACGGCCGCGACCCAGGTGGTGCGCGAGGCGCTGAGGTCTAGCGAGCTGGAGTGGGAGGAGCCGCGCGACCACGTGTTCGCGCTGACCCTGCCCGGCACGCGCAAGCTCCAGACACCCTGCCGGATCGAGGTTGGCGAGCACGCGCTCGCGCTGCACGCGTTCGTGGCCCGGCGTCCTGACGAGAACCACGAGGTGGTGTACCGCTGGCTGCTGGAGAAGAACCTGCGCCAGTACGCCGTGTTCTTCGCCCTGGACTACAACGGCGACATCTACCTCAACGGGCGGCTGCCGCTGCACGCCCTGGACGGCGACGAGGTCGACCGTCTGCTGGGCTCCGTCCTCACCTACGCCGACGAGTCGTTCAACACCATCCTCGAGCTCGGCTTCGCCGGCTCGATCCGCAAGGAGTGGGAGTGGCGCCGGGCACGCGGCGAGCCCACCCACAACCTCGAGGCGTTCCGCGGCTGGCTCGAGCGCGGAGACGACTGAGGGGACCGCTGAACCGTCAGCGGCGGCCCTGGGCGGCCACCGCGGCGATGGCCTCCTTCGCGGCCTCGGGGTCGAGGTACTCGCCGCCGGTCTTCGTCGGCCGCATGTGCTCGTCGAGCTCGTACAGCAGCGGGATGCCGGTCGGGATGTTCAGCCCCACCACGTCGTCGTCGCTCATCTTGTCCAGGTGCTTGACCAGCGCGCGGATCGAGTTCCCGTGCGCGGCGACGAGCACCACGTGCCCGCTGCGCAGGTCGGGCACGACTGCGTCGTACCAGTACGGGAGCATCCGCACGACCACGTCGGCCAGGCACTCGGTGCGCGGCTGCAGCTCGTCGGGGAGCCCGGCGTACGTCTCGGTGCCCACCTGGCTGAACTCGTCGTCCTCGGAGATCGGCGGCGGCGGCGTGTCGTAGGAGCGGCGCCACAGCATGAACTGCTCCTCGCCGTAGGTCTCCAGCGTCTGCTTCTTGTCCTTGCCCTGCAGCGCGCCGTAGTGCCGCTCGTTCAGACGCCACGAGCGGCGGACCGGCAGCCACAGGCGGTCGATCTCGCTGAGTGTGATGTGCGCGGTCTCGATCGCCCGGCGCAGCACCGACGTGTGCAGCACCGTCGGCCGCAGCCCGCGCTCGCGGATCAGCTCGCCTCCGCGCACCGCCTCCTGGCGGCCCTTCTCGGACAACGCCACGTCCACCCAGCCGGTGAACAGGTTCTTGGCGTTCCACTCGCTCTCGCCGTGGCGGAGCAGGATCAGCGTGTGGGGCGTCGTCATGCCGGCGACTCTATCGAGTGCCCCGGTCGGGCCACTCAGCTCGTGGGAACCGAGCGCTCCCCGGTCACCAGGTAGACGACCCGGCGGCCCATGGAGACGGCGTGGTCGGCGATCCGCTCGTAGTAGCGGCCGAGCAGCGCGGCGTCGACCGCGGGCTCGATGCCGGCCTGCCAGCGGTCGCTGAGCAGCTCGGTGAAGATCGAGCGCCGAAGGCGGTCCATCTCCTCGTCCTCGTCCTCCAGGGCCACCGCGGCCTCGACGTCGCGGTTGTCGATGACATCGGCCGCCGCGTCCACCATGCGGACCGCGGCCTGGGCCATCGAGCTGATCGTCGGCTCGATCTCGGGGGGCACCGCGTGGTCTGGGTAGCGCAGCCTCGTGACCTTCGCCACGTGCACGGCGAGGTCGCCCATCCGCTCCAGGTCGGCCACCATGCGCAAGGCCGCGATCAGCATCCGCAGGTCGGTGGCGACCGGCTGCTGCAACGCCAGCAGCTCGAAGCTCCGCTCCTCGATCTCCTCGCGCGCACGGTCGACCTCCGCGTCCGCGGCGATGACCTCCTCGGCGGTGGCCGCGTCGGCGTTCAGGAGCGCCTCGGTCGCGCGTTCGGTGGCGGTGTGCACCATCCGCGTCATCTTCACGAGATCGTGGATGATGGCATCGAGCTGGTGACGGTAGAACTCGCGCATACGGACCAGCCTACGACCAGCAGGTGACCGCCAGACCTCGCGACGTGAACGCGCGGTGAACAGTCGCCAAAGCGCAATTCGGGGGACATCCTGACGGCGAACCCCAGATGTCGCGCTGCGTACTATTGACTCCTGTGAGCGAGTCGTTGGCGTTCGCCGTTGTCGGCGTCATCGGCATCGTCCTGGGCGCTGGGGCGGTGCTGGCCTTCCGGGTCAGCGAGCGCATCCAGCAGCAGGTCCCGGAGCAGCCCGAGCCCGTCGTCCCGACCAGCGTGAGCACTGTGCTGTCCGTCCTGCGCGCGTCCGCCGTCGTCGTCGACGCCGCGGACCACGTGCTCAAGGCCACCGCGCCGGCACACGCGCTGGGGCTGGTGCGGGGTGACCGGCTCGCCGTCGACGAGATGCTGGAACTGGTGCACAAGGTGCGCCGCGACGGCCAGATCCGTGAGCGCGACCTGGTGATCGGCACCGGGGTCACCGCGTCGCAGGTGGCCGCCAGGGTCGCGCCGCTGGGCACCCGTCTGGTGCTCGTGCTGGTCGAGGACCAGACGCGGGAACGGCGGGTCGAGGCGATCCGGCGCGACTTCGTGGCCAACGTCAGCCACGAGCTGAAGACCCCGATCGGCGCACTGATGCTGCTGTCGGAGGCCGTCGGCGAGGCGGCCGGAGACCCGGAGGCCGTCGAGCGGTTCAGCGGGCGGATGCGCACCGAGGCCGAACGGCTCAGCCGGCTGGTGCAGCAGATCATCGAGCTCAGCCGGCTGCAGGGCGACGACCCGATCGGCGCCGCGGAGGACGTCGACCTCGACCACGTCGTGGACGTGGCCATCGACCGGTCCCGCGTCGATGCCGGGGACAAGCGGATCGAGCTGGTGCGCGGCGGCGACCAGGGGGTGTGGATCACCGGCAACGCCGAGCAGATCGCGCTGGCACTGGGCAACCTGATCGAGAACGCGGTCGCGTACAGCCCCGACGAGACCACGGTCGTCGTCTCCACCAAGCAGGACGAGTCAGGCGGCGTGGAGATCACCGTGATGGACCGCGGGATCGGCATCCCCGCCCATGAGCTGGAGCGCATCTTCGAGCGCTTCTACCGGGTCGACCCGGCCCGCGCGCGGTCGACCGGCGGGACCGGCCTGGGGCTGTCGATCGTCAAGCACGTCGCCGCCAGCCATGGCGGCGAGGTCAAGGTCTGGAGCGTGCACGGCGAGGGCTCGTCGTTCACGCTGTCCCTGCCCGGCGGAGCCAAGTCCGTCCTGTCAACCCCCACAGCAGCACCCCAAGACACACTGACCCAGCCTGAGGAGGCCAGCTCGTGACCCGTGTGCTCGTCGTCGAGGACGAAGAGAGCTACAGCGACGCCCTGACCTACATGCTCCGCAAGGAAGGCTTCGAGGTAGCCATCGCCACCAACGGAGACGACGCGTTGGGCGAGTTCGACCGCTCCGGTGCCGACATCGTTCTGCTCGACCTCATGCTGCCCGGTACGCCGGGCACCGAGGTGTGCCGCCAGCTCCGGCAGATGTCCAACGTCCCGGTGATCATGGTCAGCGCGAAGGACACCGAGGTCGACAAGGTCGTCGGCCTCGAGCTCGGCGCCGACGACTACATCACCAAGCCGTACTCGCCCCGCGAGCTCGTCGCCCGCGTCCGTGCGGTGCTGCGCCGCGGGCAGGAGGCCGAGCTCGTACCCGCGACGCTGGAGTCCGGGCGCGTCCGGATGGACGTGGAGCGCCACGTCGTCACCGTGGAGGGCGACGAGGTCCGGCTGCCGCTGAAGGAGTTCGAGCTGCTGGAGATGTTCCTGCGCAACACCGGCCGCGTGCTCACCCGCGGGCAGCTGATCGACCGCATCTGGGGCGCGGACTACGTCGGTGACACCAAGACCCTCGACGTGCACGTGAAGCGGCTGCGGGCCAAGGTCGAGCCCGACCCGGCCAACCCGCGCTACCTGGTGACGGTGCGCGGGCTCGGCTACAAGTACGAGTCGTAGCGGGAGGTCAGCCGCCGGCGCCCGGGCTCTTGGTCTGCCGCGCCTTCGGTGACGGCGACCCGGTGGGAGACGGCTCGGCCGACGGGCTGCTCGACGGGCTGCTCTGCGGGCTGCTCTGGGACGACGGCAGCTGCACCTGCGCGTAGGGTCCCGTGGGCGGCACCACCGGCACCTGCGTGTGGATCTCCCTGGACCTCTGGAACTGCAGCGTCAGGTTGACGAACAGCCCGGGCGTGACGTCGCCCTGCACGGCCACGGTGGTGGGGTCGCTCATCTCCACCAGCTGGCCGGGCTTCAGCTCGGCACCCGGACGCACCAGCTTCGAGCGCAGCGAGCCCTGGTGCGGCTGGGCGCTCACCGTCGCCGACACGAGCCGGTCGGTCTGCCCGGACTGGTTGAGCAGCGCGCCCACCAGCGTGCCCTGGCCGCCGGAGCTCGGAAGCACCACCAGCATGTTCATCCCCCACACACCGTCGGTGCGCACGTCGACGCCGACGGAGGGGTTGTACTGCTGCTCCACTGGCGAGCTGAAGTTTGCGGCGCAGCCCGACAGCGCGGGCAGCGCGGCCGTGACGAGCGCAGCGGCCAGAAGGCGCCGGCATCGTGAGGACTGGCGTCGTGAGGGCAGCACCTGGGGGGTTCCTCTCCAATGCGTTGCAAGGAGCTTCGCGCGTGCTCGGCAGCGCTGTTCGATGACCGCGCTCAGCCTAACGATGCGGTGCCTCGACGCTGTCGTCGGCATCGCCATACACCCCTCGCGCAATCCCAACACGCATGAACCAGTGGGTTTTGTCAACCCCCAATGTGCCTGCTGACCAGCACAAACGCCGAAGGAGTGGTCTTGGACACGTGCTATCCTAGGAGTCTAGGAAGGGGTACTTGACAGATGACTTTTGCAGTCGGCGAGACGGTGGTCTACCCCAATCATGGGGCCGCCGTTATCGAGGACATCGAGACCCGTCAGATCAAGGGCGAGGACAAGACCTACCTGGTTCTTCGCATCGTCGCACAGAACGACCTCGTGGTTCGGGTACCCGCCTGCAACCTCGATCTCGTCGGTGTCCGCGACGTCGTCGACAAGGACGGACTTGACCGCGTGTTCGACGTGCTCCGTGCAGAGCACACCGAGGAGCCCACGAACTGGTCGCGTCGCTACAAGGCCAACCTGGAGAAGCTTCACTCCGGCAATGTGCTGAAGGTCGCCGAGGTAGTCCGCGACCTCTGGCGACGCGAGCGCGACCGAGGCCTCTCCGCCGGCGAGAAGCGCATGCTGGCAAAGGCGCGCCAGATCCTGGTGTCCGAGCTGGCGTTGTGCGAGCAGACCAACGAGGACAAGGCGGAGACGCTCCTCGACGAGGTTCTCGCCTCCTGACAACAACCGTTGACCCCCGGCTCGCGCCGGGGGTCACGTCTTTGCGAGGACGCACCACACGTTGTCGACCGCCGCCGTCGTACCGGCCGCGGGCCGTGGCGAACGGCTGGGCCCCGGAACCCCCAAGGCCTTGCGCGAGGTCGGCGGTGAGCCGTTGCTGGTGCACGCCGTGCGCGGGCTGTGGTGCTCCGGCGTGGTCGACCTGGTCGTGGTGGCCGCCCCACCCGGCGCGGGTGCGGACGTGGTCGGCCTCCTGCGCACGGCGGTACCCGACGCCGTGCTGAGAGTCGTCGAGGGCGGTGACGCGCGCCGCCAGTCCGTCGCCGCCGCGCTGGCCGCGCTGGACCCCGAGACCGACGTCGTCCTCGTGCACGACGCGGCCCGCGCCTTCACCCCGCCGGAGGTCGTACGCCGGGTCGTGCAGGCGGTCCACGACGGCGCCCCGGCAGTGGTTCCGGTGGTGCCGGTGACCGACACCATCAAGCAGGTGGACGACCGCGACGCCGTGGAGGCGACCGTCGACCGCACCCGCCTGCGCGCCGTGCAGACGCCGCAGGGCTTCCGCCGCGACGTGCTCGAACGCGCCCACCGTGAACGGCCCGGAGCCCACACCGACGACGCGGGCCTGGTGGAGGCGATGGGCGAGCAGGTCAGGGTCGTGGCCGGGTCGGACGAGGCGTTCAAGGTCACCCGTCCGCTCGACCTCGTGCTCGCCGAGGCGCTGCTCCGCTCGCGCGGGCACTGACCTCAGGCCGGGAAGACCAGCGCGGTCGCGATCGCCGCGACACCCTCACCGCGGCCGGTCATGCCCAGGCCGTCGGTCGTCGTGGCACTGACCGACACCGGAGCGCCGACCAGCCGGCTCAGGCCCTCCTCGGCCTCGGCACGCCGCGGCCCGATCCGTGGCCGCAGCCCGATCACCTGGATGGCCACGTTGCCCACCTGCATCCCAGCCGACTGCACCCGGCGCACGGTCTCCCCGAGCAGCGAAGCGCCGCTGGCGCCGGACCAGGCCGGCTCGTCGGTGCCGAAGTTGCTGCCCAGGTCGCCCAGCCCGGCCGCCGACAGCAGGGCGTCGCAGGCGGCGTGGCAGCCGACGTCGGCGTCGGAGTGCCCGGACAGACCGGCCGGCTCGTCGGGCCAGACCAGGCCGACCAGCCACATCGGCCGGCCCGGCTCGAACGGGTGCACGTCGACGCCGATGCCCACCCGGGGTGTCGCGTTGTCCACCCGCCGATCATGCCGCACGCCCGGACGGCCGTCGGAACGCGCGCTTTCGCGGTGCTGTTGCCCGGTCCGGTTGGAGCGCGCGCGAGGATGGAGGTATGAGAGGCCACGTGGGTGGTTCTCGGGGATCTCGAGGCCGTGCGGCACTGGCCGGGGCGGTCAGTGTCGCCGCCGGTCTCGCTGCGGCCCAGGTGGCCACCGCGCTGCTGGGCCTGGGAACCTCGCCGGTGCTCGCGATCGGCGAGACCGTCATCAGGGTCACACCCGGCGATGTCGCCGAGGCCGCGATCTCCGCGGTCGGCCACCTGGACAAGCCGCTTCTCGTCGCCGGCACCGTCGTCGGTGCGCTGCTGCTGGGCGCACTCGCCGGGGTGCTGTCGCTGGTCAGCCGTGCCCTGGGTCTCGTGCTGCTGGTGGCCATGGGCGCCGTCGGCATCGCGACGGCGATGAACACCGCGGACGCGTCGACCGCCGACGTGATCCCGTCGCTGGTGGCCGCGCTGATGGCGATGGCCCTGCTCGACTACCTGCTGCGCTGGGCGCAGGCACCGGCGTCGGCGACGCAGCCGGGGCGGGCCGAGGCGGTCGGTCGCCGGCAGTTCCTCTTCCGGGCCGCCGTGGTCGGCGTCGGCGCGCTGGCGCTGACCGGCGTCGGCCAGGCGCTGGCCGGCGGACGGCGGGCCGTGGACGCGGCCCGCAACACCGTGCGCCTGCGGGTGCCGAAGGCGGTCCCGCCGCCCGGGGTGAACGTTCCCGTCAAGGGCGTGGCCCCCTGGATGACGCCGAACGGGCAGTTCTACCGGATCGACACCGAGCTGGCGGTGCCGCGCCTGCTGCCCCAGGACTGGCGGCTCCGGATCCACGGCATGGTCGACCGCGAGGTCGTGCTGACCTACGACGACCTGGTCGGCCGCGGGCTGCAGCAGGCCTGGATCACCCTCTGCTGCGTCTCCAACGAGGTCGGCGGCTCGCTGATCTCCAACGCCCAGTGGTCGGGGGTGCCGCTCGCGGGACTGCTCCAGGAGGCGGGCCCCCAGCCTGGCGCCGACGCCGTGCTGTCGACCTCGGTCGACGGCTGGACGGCGGGCACGCCGCTGACGGCGCTGACAGACGGGCGCGCGGCGATGCTGGCGGTGGCGATGAACGGCGCGCCGCTGCCGGTCGAGCACGGCTTCCCGGTGCGGATGGTGGTCCCCGGGCTGTACGGCTACGTGTCGGCCACCAAGTGGGTCGTCGACCTCGAGGTCACCCGGTTCGCGGACTTCTCGGCGTACTGGACCCAGCGCGGCTGGTCCGCACACGGGCCGGTGAAGACCGAGTCGCGCATCGACGTGCCGCGCGCCGGCGCCCAGCTGTCCGCCGGACGGGTCGCGGTCGCCGGCATCGCCTGGGCGCAGCACACCGGCATCGCCAGGGTCGAGGTGCGCATCGACGACGGCGCCTGGCACACCGCGCGGCTCGCCTCGGTGCCCAACGTCGACACCTGGCGGCAGTGGGCCTTCGCGTGGGACGCGACGCCCGGCCAGCACCGGATCGCCGTACGCGCCACCGACGACTCGGGGTACACGCAGACCGCCGAGCGCGCCGACGTCGTCCCGAACGGGGCGACCGGCTGGGACACGATCGTCGTCGACGTCGCCTGACGCGCCCTACCCGGCGCGGGCGGCCGACAGCAGCCGTCGCCGCTGGTCCGCCGGCAGGCGCCCGAGCAGCGAGAGCAGCTCCGGCCACATCCGGGTACGACGCCGCGCCCAGCCGACCATCAGCAGCAGCCGCTCCTCGGGCAGCACCATCGTGAGCCGGTGCAGTGCGTGGGCGTCGGTGACCCGTAGCGCCACCTGCACCAGCGTCTCGGGGTCCTCGAGCGCGTCCACGACCGCCACGACCTGCTCGTCGTCGAGGGCGCCGACGACCTCGGCCATCGTGTTGTAGTCCTCGCGCTCGGCCAGCACCGAGGCGACGCGCACGATCATCTCGGCCGGCAGCCGGACGAGCACGGGCTCGGAGAGCAGCGGGGACAGGTAGGAGGAGACGTCGGCGACGTACTCGACCGACATCCGCTGCGCCATCTCGGCGGCCTGCGCGGGCGGTAGCGACGCCACCACCCCGGCGGACACGCGGGGCGGCAGCATCCGCTGCGCCAGCGGCGCGGTCAGCCTCATCGGCAGCAGCCGGCTCGCCGAGGCGATGCGCGCGTACGTCGTCTGGTGGTCGCTGTAAAGCCGGTCTGCCATCGCCAGCCGCAGCAGCCGGATCTCGACGGCGGAGAACCGGCGCAGGAAGTGCACCTCCTGCGTCGTGCACCGCAGCAGCCGCGCGAGCCGCTCCAGCTCGGCGGTGACCCCGATGCTCACCGGGCGCCCCGGTGCAGCGCCTTGCGGACGCGCCCGCGCACCCCCGGCGGGATGGCGCCGACCATCGCGTCCACCGCGGTCGAGACGTCCGCGGCCTCCACCGCACGCGCCTCGGCCAGCAGCCGGTGCAGCCGCGTGCCCTCCTGGGGAGACAGCGAGTCGATCAGGAGCGCGGCGCCCTCCTCCGGCTCGAGCTCCTCGTGCAGCCCGTCTACGCCGTTCACCAGTTCGCCTCCGCCGTACGCCGCGGCAGCCTCTTGCCCGGGGGACGGATCACATAGACCAGGCCGCCGGAGCCGCCGATCCAGGCATCGGCGAACTGACCGCGTCGGTAGACCCTACGGACGCCGCGGTCGGTACGGGCCGCAGGGTCGTTGACGACGACCCGGCCGGTCCGGGTGAATCCGCGGATCACCAGCAGGTGTCCGTCGGTGGAGGAGATCGGCGCGCCGTCGAGCTGGCCGGGGCCGAACTTGATGGAGGCGACGAGGGGGATGCCGGCCTTGATGAACCGCTCGGCCTCGCGCAGCGACCGCAGCCGGGTGACGAACGAGTCGGTCCGGAAGCGGTTGGCGTACGCGGCGTTGAACGGCCAGTTGCCGGTTCCGTGGAAGCCGTAGTCGTAGGTCGACCTGGCGGCGTAGTCGACGTCGGGGTTGCGGTGCCCCGCCGGGATCCAGCGCATCGCGCGCGGTCGCGGGCCCCGGCCCCAGAACCGCAGCACCATCGTCGTCGAGGTCGGGCTGCACCAGGCCTCGCCGCCTCCGCCCCACTGCGGGAAGTGGCCGCGGTGGATCATCTGCGAGCGACGCGGGACCGCCAGCACCCGGGTGGCCCGCATGGTGGTGCGGGTCGTAGGCGGGTTGCCGCCGGGCAGCCGCGACACCATCGCCCCCAGCCCCTGCACCTGCGGAGTGCGGGAGGTGCCCGCACGCCGGAGCAGGGTGATCCGCACCTGCCAGCGGGTCAGCTTGGCGCGGCCCCGGCTGCGCAGCGTGTCGACCGCGACGGAGGTGAGGTCGTCGGGCTGGCTGCCCAGGGTGCGGCGGTGGAAGCCGCGGTCGTAGGAGGCCCAGTTGCCGAGCGTGTCCCAGCTCGACCGCCGGCCCCCTGGGGTGCGTACGCGCATCTGCACGCCGACCCAGGTGCCGTGCGGGGTCGAGGCGTCCCAGGACGCGACCGCCTCGGTGAGGCCGAAGCCGGGGCGGACCCACGGCGAGGTCCACCGGCCCAGCTGGTAGCGGGTGCCCCCGTAGCGGCGCGACCCGACCGGACGGCCGATCCGCAGCCCCGCCCGGGTCACCACCACGCCCGCGCGCTGTCCGTGCCGGAGGCTGCGCGGGGACGACCAGTGACGGTAGGAGATGTGCCGTACGGCCCGGGCCCGCAGGCTCTGGGCCTGGACGGCGGACGCGGACGTGGTCGCGGCGGTGAGCGCGACACCGCCCGACGGGGCGGCAGCGCCGGACGCGCCGGCCGCGCCGGTGGTGGCGAGCGTCCCGGCTAGCAGGGCCCCCACGACCGGAGCGGTGACCGACGCGGCGAACCTGACGGTGAGTCTTCGCGTGGACACCTGCCGAAGATAACCGCCGATCGCGGTGGAAGGTAGGCAAACACGGGAAGGCCGGCCCCTCCTCGATACGCTGGCCGGGTGACTCTGAGGCTCTACGACACCGCGGCCCGGCGTGTGCGGGAGTTCGTCCCGCTGCACGAGGGGCGGGCGGGCGTCTACGTCTGTGGTCTGACCGTGCAGTCGGAGCCGCACGTGGGGCACATCCGGTCCGGCGTGTGCTTCGACGTGCTCCGCCGCTGGCTGTCGTACCGCGGCTACGACGTCACCTACATCCGCAACGTCACCGACATCGACGACAAGATCCTGGTCAAGTCGGAGGAGGAGGGCCGGCCCTGGTGGGCGCACGCCTACCGCTACGAGCGGCAGGTCACCTGGGCCTACGAGGTGCTCGGCTGCCTGCCGCCGACGTACGAGCCCCGCGCCACCGGTCACATCACCGAGATGGTCGAGCTCGTGCAGGACCTCGTCGACCGCGGGCCCGGCTACCCGGCCGCCGACGGGTCGGGCGACGTCTACTTCGACGTGCGGTCGTGGCCGTCGTACGGCGAGCTCTCCGGCCAGCGTGTCGACGAGATGCAGGACGCCGCCGACGCGGACCCGCGCGGCAAGCGCGACCCGCGCGACTTCGCGCTGTGGAAGGGACACAAGCCCGACGAACCGGGCACCGCCTCCTGGCCCACCCCGTGGGGCCGCGGCCGTCCCGGCTGGCACCTTGAGTGCTCGGCGATGGCGGGCAAGTACCTCGGCGCGGAGTTCGACATCCACGGCGGCGGGATCGACCTGCAGTTCCCGCACCACGAGAACGAGATCGCGCAGGCGCGTGCCGCCGGCAGGCCGTTCGCCCGCTACTGGATGCACAACGCCTGGATCACCACCTCCGGCGAGAAGATGAGCAAGTCGCTGGGCAACTCGCTGATGGTGCCCGCCGTGCTGCAACGGGTCCGCCCGGTCGAGCTGCGCTTCTACCTGGTGGCGATGCACTACCGCTCGCACGTGGAGTTCTCGTTCGAGGCCCTGGACGAGGTCGCCGCGTCTTTCCGCCGCATCGAGGGGTACGTGACGCGAGCGACCGAGGTCACGGGCGGTGTCGACCCGACGGACTCGCCCCTGTGCGCCGAGTTCGTCGAGGCCATGGACGACGACCTCGGCACCCCCGCCGCGGTCGCCGCCATCCACGACTGCGTGCACGAGGGCAACAAGCTCCTCGAAGCCGGCGACTCGGCGTCGCTGCGCGGCAACTTGGCGGCCGTACGCGGCATGCTCGGTGTGCTCGGGGTCGACCCGCTCGACAGCCGGTGGACCGGCTCGACCGGCTCCGACACCTCGGCCCGGCTGCACGACGCGCTCGACGTGCTCGTCAAGACGCTGCTCGAGCAGCGGCAGCAGGCGCGTGCCGCGCGCGACTTCGCCGCCGCCGACGCGATCCGCGACCAGCTGCGCGCCGCCGGCATCGACGTCGAGGACACGTCGTCGGGTCCGCGCTGGGCCCTGGAGAGCTGACGGTCCCGGGCAGAATGGCAGGCAACAGCAAGCGCCAGGGCGCGGTCCGGCGCAGTGCCAAGGGCAACCCCCCCGCGGGCTCCGGCGGCCGCCGTCGACGCGGCCTGGAGGGCAAGGGACCGACACCCAAGGCCAAGGACCGTGTCGGTCACGTCGCCAACAGGCGAGCCCGGAAAGCCGAGGCACGACGACCCAAGCGCGGTGGCGGCGCGAGGAAGCGGACCGGCGCGGAGTGGGTGATCGGCCGCAACTCCGTCGTGGAGGCGCTGGCGGCGGCCGTGCCGGTCGCGAAGATGTACGTCGCCGAGGGCGCCGAGCGCGACACCCGGCTGGCGGACGCGTTGCGGCTCGCCGCCGAACGCGGGCTGCCGATGCTGGAGGCACCGCGCGCCGAGCTCGACCGGCTCACCGCCAGCACCGCGCACCAGGGGCTCGCGCTGCAGGTCCCGCCGTACGAGTACGCCTCGCCCGACGAGCTGGTCGAGGACGCCCGCGACTCGGGGGCGCCGCCGCTGGTCGTCGCGCTCGACGGCGTCACCGACCCGCGCAACCTCGGTGCCATCGTGCGGTCGGCGGCCGCGTTCGGCGCACACGGCGTGGTCGTGCCGGCGCGCCGCGGGGATGACCGCGAGCGCGTGGAAGACCTCGGCCGGCGCCGCGGCTCGGGTCCCGGTCGCGAAGGCGGTGAACCTGAGCCGGCAGCTGAAGGCGTACGCCGACGCGGGCCTGGTCGTCGCCGGCCTCGACGCCGACGGCGACGTGGCGCTGAGCGAGTTCGACCGGGCCGACGAGGGCCTGGTGCTGGTCGTCGGCTCGGAGGGCAAGGGCCTGTCGCGACTGGTGCGCGAGCACTGCGACGTTCTCGTCGGCATCCCGATGGCGCACGACACCGAGTCGCTCAACGCCGGGATCGCCGCCGGCGTCGCGCTCTACGAGATCGCCCGCCGTCGAGCCGTGCTCGGGTAGCCAGGTAGTGCCAACGTCGACGCTTCGTCCCCGCGTGGCGCCGACCCGTCATAACGTCCGGTTACGTGGCGCGTGGTCCCTTCCCACGGGTCATGAGCCTCGGGGAGTGGCCACAAGACCCGGGTACATGGCTTGTGGTCGCCCGGCGGCGCGACCGGACTCTGCCCCAGCCGCCTACGATGCGGCCATGGACGTCGAGCGGCTGCTGCCCACCGAGGAGGCCAGTGACCTGCTGGCGCTGACCCGTGAGATCTGCGCCGACAAGCTGGCGCCGCGGGCGGCCGCGGACGAGGAGGCCGAGGCGTTCCCGCGCGACGTGTTCAGGCTGCTCGGCGAGGCGGGGCTGCTGTCGCTGGCGTTCCCGGAGGAGTACGGCGGCGGCGCGCAGCCCTACGAGGTCTACCTGCAGGCGCTGGAGGAGATCGCCCGCGCCTGGATGTCGGTCGGCGTCGGCGTGTCCGTGCACTCCCTGGCGTCGTCGGCGGTCGCGGCGTTCGGAACCGACCGGCAGCGCGACGCCTGGCTGCCGGACATGCTCGGCGGCGCGCAGCTCGGCGCCTACTGCCTGTCCGAGCCACAGGCGGGGTCCGACGTGTCCGCGATCCGCACCCGCGCCGTCCGCGACGGCGACGGCTTCGTGCTCAACGGCGTGAAGGCCTGGATCAGCCACGGCGGCCACGCCGACTTCTACCTGCTGTTCGCGCGGACCTCGGAGGACCCGCGCCGCGGGTTGTCCACGTTCCACGTGCCGGCGGCCACCGAGGGGATGTCCTTCGGCGCACCGGAGAAGAAGATGGGGCTGACCGGCTCCTCGACCACCCAGGTGGTCTTCGAGGACGCCCGCATCTCCGCCGACCGGCTGGTGGGGAACGAGGGCGACGGGATGAGGATCGCGCTGTCCGCGCTCGACTCCGGGCGCCTCGGCATCGCCGCGTGCGCGGTCGGGCTGGGCCAGGCCGCGCTGGACGAGGCCACCCGCTACGCCGCGCAGCGCCAGCAGTTCGGCCGCCCGATCGCGGAGTTCCAGGGGCTGCAGTTCCTGCTCGCCGACATGGCCGCGGCCGTGGAGAGCGCACGCGCGACGTACGTGTACGCGGCGCGGCTGAAGGACGCGAACCGGGGGTTCAGCCGGCAGGCCAGCATCGCCAAGCTGGTGGCCACCGACGCCGCCATGAAGGTCACCACCGACGCGGTGCAGGTGCTCGGCGGCTACGGCTACACCCGCGACTTCCCGGTCGAGCGCTACATGCGCGAGGCGAAGGTGACCCAGATCTTCGAGGGCACCAACCAGATCCAGCGGATGGTCATCGCCAGGGACCTGCTGCGCTCGGTCACCGACCAGTAGCGAGCGGTCATCTTGCTGTCCCGGGAACATGACAGTTTCGTGTTTTCCGGTGGGCGAGCGGCGTCCGCTCCTACGGTTGGCCTCTGAAACCTTTCCGACTCAGGGGGTACCCTCATGCGTCTTCGTCTCATCGCCGCTGCCGCGGCCATCCCAGTCGTCTGTCTCGCCGGCCACGCGTCTCTGGCCACCGCGGGCGGCGTTCCGACCTGCCACGGCCACAAGGCCACGATCGTCGGAACGTCAGCGGCCGACGTCATCCACGGCACGCCGCACACCGACGTGATCGCCGCCCTCGGTGGTAACGACGTCGTGCGGTCCGGGAACTCACACGACATCGTCTGTGGGGGCGCCGGGGCCGACCACATCTCCGGGGGCGGCGGCGACGACGTCGTGCTCGGCAAGGGCGGTGCGGACACGCTGCACGGCAAGGGCGGCGACGACATGCTCAGCGGCGGTGCCGCCGACGACCGTCTCACCGGCGGCAGCGGGAACGACGACCTCAAGGGCGCCGGCGGTGACGACCGGCTGAACGGCGGAAGCGGCCACGACACGGAGCTCGGCGAGGCCGGCGACGACCACTGCGCCGGAACCTGCAACGACGGCTGATCGGCAGTTCAGCGTAGGAGCTCGGCCTCGTCGGGCGGCGGCGGAGGTGTGACCTCGGTGTCTGGCTTCTGGGTCAGCACGCGGTCCACGTAGTCGCGGGCCGTCTCGAACAGGTCGAGCTCCTCGTCGAACTCCTTGTTGCGGTACCAGCGGTGTTCGAGGATCTCGTGGAACACCTCCGCGGGCTCGAGCTTGCCCCGCTGCTCGGGCGGCACCGAGCGCACCACCGGCTCGAACGCCTCGGTCAGCCACCGGTGCGCGATCACGCTGTCGTCCTCGTTCTGGATGTCGTGGTGTGCGGCGAACGCGTCCATGTCGTTGAGCAGCCGCCGCGCCTGGTTCTCCTCCACATCGAGGCCGGTCAGCGACTGCAGCCGCCGCCGGTGGTGGCCGGCGTCGACGACCTTGGGCTGGATGCGCATCGTGGCACCGTCCCAGTCGGTGACGATGTCGAGCTCGTCGACGTCGAAGCCGATGTCGTTGAGCCGGTGGATGCGCCGCTCGATCCGCCACATCTCGTCGGGATGGAACTCCTCCGGTGCGGTCAGCTCCGACCACAGGGCGTCGTACCGCTTGCCGAGGAGCTCGACGATCTCGTGCGCATCCACGGACTCCTCGAGGTAGCCGCCGGCCTGCAGGTCCAGGATCTCGGCGAACACGTTGGACGTGGCGATCTCCAGGTCGTGGGCGCGCTGCCCGTTCGACAGCGACTCGTGCAGCTCGCCGGTCTCGGCGTCGACCAGGTAGGCCGCGAACGCGCCCGCGCTGGGACGGAACAGGGTGTTCGACAGCGAGCAGTCGCCCCAGAAGAACCCCGCCAGGTGCAGCCGGTTCAGCAGCACGACCAGGGCGTCGACCAGACGCACCATCGACGCTGTCGGCAGCCCCTGCGAGAACATCGCGCGGTACGGCATCGAGAACGTCAGGTGCCGCGTGACCAGGGCCGGCTCGATCGGCTCACCGTCCTCGTCGACGCGGCCGGTCACCACGCCCATCGGCTCCACCGCGGGCTCGCCGAGCCGGCGGAGCTCGCGCAGGGTGCGGTACTCCCGCAGCGCGATGGGCTCCCGGGTCTCCTTGACCGCGTACACCTGGCCGGACAGCTGCACGAACCGCACCACGTGCCGGGAGATGCCCCGCGGCAGTGGCACGACATGCTCGACCCAGTCCTCGAGCGGGAGGCTCCAGGGCAGCGTCATCAGCGCCGGATCAGGCCGCGTGGCCACGATCTGCAAGGGCATGGCGGACGAGCCTAGTTTCCGTCCGTGTCGCGCAGGTAAACCGCGCCGGGCCCGCGCGCGGCGACCACGTCGTCGGGGTTCGACAGCGCGCAGCGGCGCAGGGACAGGCAGCCGCAGCCTATGCAGCTGGTGAGCTTGGTCTTCAGCGCCTCGAGCTCGCGGATGCGCTCGTCCAGGCGGCTCTCCCAGTTGCGCGACAGCCGTGCCCAGTCGGCCTTGGTGGGCGTGCGGTTGTCGGGCAGCGTGCTCAGGGCCTCCCGGATCTCGTCGATGCTCAGCCCGACCCGCTGCGCCGCCCGGACGAACGCCACCCTGCGCAGCTGGCTGCGGGCGTAGCGCCGCTGGTTGCCCGCGGTGCGCTCGGACCTGATCAGCCCGCGCTGCTCGTAGAACCGCAGAGCCGAGGTGGCCACACCCGAGCGGGCGGAGAGCTCCCCGATCGTGATGTGGTCTGCCAGCCTCGCCATGGCACAACGGTAGGTCGGCTGGCCAAGACGGCGACGCCGACCTACGGTAGAACACGTTCTAACTCTTGGAGGTCGCATGCCCAGCGCCGGTCGGCTGGCGAGCAGGATGGGTGACGACGAGGCCTGGGCGGTGGTGGCCGAGGAACGCAAGCTGCAGGTGGCCACCATCGGTCCCGACGGTCGGCCTCATCTGGTGACCCTGTTCCACACGGTTCTGGACGGGCGGCTGATGTTCTGGACCTACGCCAAGTCCCAGAAGATCCTCAACCTCGAGCGTGACCCGCGAGTCACTTGTCTCGTTGAAGCCGGTGAACAGTACGAACAGCTGCGCGGGGTGCAGATCACCGGGCGAGCGCAGATCGTGCGTGCACGCGAGGACGTGGCCGTCGTCGGCCGGGCCGTCGTGAGCCGCATGCTCGGGCTCGATCCCGGCGATGACGTGGACCCCGCGGTCGCCGCAGAGGTGGCCAGACAGGCGCAGAAGCGGGTCGCGGTCGAGGTGGTTCCCGAGAGGGTCGTGAGCTGGGACCACCGCAAGCTGACCGGGAGGGCGACGCCTTAGCCGAGAAGGCCATGGGAGGAGTCCGATGGAAGTACGAGTTGACCGTGACCTGTGCGAGGCCAATGGAGTCTGCACGGGCATCGCGCCCGACGTGTTCGACCTCGATGACGAGGACGAGCTGGTGATCCTGCAGCCGGAGCCGCCGGAGGAGATGCGCGAGCGCGTCGAGCAGGCGGTGGCGTCATGCCCGAAGACCGCCTTGTCCTTCGGCTGAGCTGCTTCGCCCATGTCGTCGGCCGGGGTCGACGACCCTTGCCCGAAATAGAAACACGTTCTAGTCTCGATCGTCGCTTCGCTGCGGGAACGCGCAGGTTCGGCGCGCACGCAAGTGGGGTAGAAGCAAACCGCTCCAGGGAGGTGGGTTGAGATGGCCATGGCGCCGTCCGGCGCGCTTCGCTTCTCGGGCGAGTTCGCGAGCATGGCCGTCGACGTGACCCGCGCGATGGCCAAGCGGCCGTTCCAGACCCGCGAGTTCATCGAGCAGGCCTGGTTCATCGCCAGCGTGACGATCCTCCCGACGATCCTGGTGTCGATCCCGTTCGGTGCAGTGATCTCGCTGCAGGTCGGTCAGCTCACCGGCCAGCTCGGCGCGCAGTCGTTCGCCGGTGCCTCCGCGGTGCTGGCCGTCGTGCGCGAGGCCGCGCCCATCGCCTCGGCGCTGCTCATCGCCGGCGCCGCGGGCTCGGCGATCTGCGCTGACCTCGGCTCCCGCACGATCCGCGAGGAGATCGACGCGATGGAGGTGCTCGGCGTCAACCCGATCGCGCGCCTGGTGGTGCCGCGCGTGTTCGGCGCGATGTTCGTCGCGTTCTGGCTCAACGGCCTGGTGATCGCGGCCGGAATCGGCGGCGGCTACTTCTTCCACGTCGTCATCCAGCACGGCTCCGCCGGCGCCTACCTGTCGTCGTTCACCGCGCTGGCCACCATGCCCGACCTGTACGTCAGCCTGATCAAGTCGGTGGTCTTCGCCTGGCTGGCGGCAATCATGGGTTCCTACAAGGGGCTCACCGCCGGCGGCGGACCCAAGGGCGTCGGGCAGGCCGTCAACGAGTCGGTGATCGCGGCGTTCATGGTGCTGTTCATGATCAACGCGATCGCCAGCGCCATCTACTTCCAGGTCATCCCGCCGAGGGGGCTGTGATGGCGACGACGCACAGCGCGCGACACATCGCCCGGGAGCCACTGGTCCCGGTGATCCGGCTGTTGCGCGCACCGCGGGAGAAGCTGGAGGAGCTCGGCGACCAGCTCTACTTCTACGTCAAGGCGCTCGCATGGTCGCCCTACGCGCTCAAGCAGCACCGGCAGGAGATCCTGCGGCTGGTCGCGGACATCTCCTTCGGCACCGGCGGCCTGGCCATGATCGCCGGCAGCGTCGGCGTCATCGGGTTCCTGGCGTTCTTCGCCGGCACCGAGGTGGGCATCCAGGGCTACGCGTCGCTCTCGCAGATCGGCGTCTCCAAGTTCACCGCGTTCATCTCCGCCTACTTCAACACCCGCGAGGTCGCGCCCCTGGTGTCCGCGATCGCGCTCGCGGCCACGGTCGGAGCCGGGTTCACCACCCAGCTCGGCGCGATGCGGATCAGCGAGGAGGTCGACGCCCTCGAGGTGATGGCGGTCCCGACGCTGCCCTACCTCGTCACGACCCGGATGATCGCCGGGTTCATCGCGGTCATCCCGCTCTACGTCGTCGCGCTGTTCGCGTCCTACCTCGCGCCACGGCTGATCACCACGCAGATCTACGGCCAGTCGGCCGGGACCTACGACCACTACTTCATCGAGTTCCTGCCGCCGATCGACGTGCTGTGGTCCTTCGGCAAGCTGTTCGTGCTCGCGGTCGCGATCATCCTGATCCACTGTTACTACGGCTTCACCGCCTCCGGCGGTCCGGCGGGCGTCGGTATGGCGGTGGGCCGCGCGATCCGCACGTCGATCGTCACCGTCATCGTGGCCGACTTCTTCCTCAGCTTCGCGATCTGGGGCTCCACCGTCACCGTCCGGATCACCGGTTAGGCGGGTGCTGGTCGGATGCTGATGTCAGTGCGCCACGGCACGGTCGGGGAGCACCTCCGCCTGCAGGTGCTGGGGGTCGTGCTCATCGCACTGGTGACCGGTCTGATCGGGCTGTCCATCGCCCGCTACCTCAAGGTGTTCGAGCCCGCGGTGAACATCACCCTGCGGGCGAACCAGGCCGGGCTGATGCTGCCCAAGTACGGCGACGTCCGCCTGCACGGCGTGCTCGTCGGGCAGATCCGCGACATCGCCCACGAGGGCCGCAAGGCCGTGATCGACGTCGCCATCGAGCCCAGCCAGGCCGAGCAGATCCCGGCCAACGTCGACGTGAAGATCCTGCCGACGACGCTGTTCGGCCAGAAGTACGTCTCCTTCGAGGACCCGAAGTACCCCTCCGACGACCCGATCGCCGATGGTGACGTGATCCCGTCGACGCGCATCTCCACCTCGACCGAGCTCAACAAGGTGCTCGACAACCTGTTCGTGTTGCTGCGCGCGGTCAAGCCGGCTGACCTCTCCTACACCCTCAACGCGCTCGCGACCGCGCTGGAGGGCAGGGGCGCGCAGATCGGGCGGTCGATGGACCAGCTCGGCAGCTACGTGTCGGTGGTCAACCAGCACATGCCCGCCATCCGTCGCGACATCGCGCTGTTCGCCAAGGTGGCCGACAACTACGCAGGGGCGATGCCCGACTTCATGCGGCTGCTGCGCAACGCGACCGTGACCGGCAACACGGTGCTCGACCAGCGGACACAGCTCGATGCGTTCTTCCGCAACATGACGAGCATGAGCGCCACGACCTCCGACTTCCTGCACAACAACGAGAGTCGCCTGATCAGGATCGGCCAGGTCTCACGTCCGACACTGGCGCTGCTCGACACCTACTCGCCCGAGTACCCCTGCCTCATCGAGGGCATCGCCAAGTACAGCAAGCTGCTGTCGGCGACGTTCAGAAACGCCCGCATCCACCAGTTCATCGAGTTCGGCGCCGACCAGGACCGCGGCTACACCCCGGCTGACCGGCCGATCAACGGGGAGGTCGGGCACGGTCCGTGGTGCTCGGGCCTGCCGAACCCGGTGATCCCGGCCCCGCCGATCACGTTCAACGAGGGCACCAACATCGACGAGCAGGACGCCCGTGGCGCGAACCCGCTGCCCTCTCAGATGCAGAAGTACTTCAGCCCGTCCTCCTTCGACCCCACCAGCGGCTACGCCGGCACCGAGGCTGAGCAGACGGTGGTCAACGCCCTGCTGACCACGCGCACCGGACGGCCCGCCGACCAGATCGGCGACGTCTCGACCCTGCTGTACGGGCCGCTGGTCCGCGGGACGGTGGTCGGCGGATGAGCAGGAACAGCGTCACGATCAACGCCCTGGTCAAGCTGACCGCGTTCACCCTCACCTCGGCCGTGGTCACCACCGTGCTCGTACTGATCATGGGCAACGTCGCGCTCGGCGACACCACGACGTACCACGCGGTCTTCTCCAACGCCAGCCAGCTGCAGCCCGGCGACGACGTACGCGTCGCGGGCGTCTCGGTCGGACAGGTCGACGACGTCCAGATCTCCGACCGCACCCAGGCCGAGGTGACCTTCTCGGTCACCAACGACCTGCCGCTGACCACGACCAGCGGTGCGGAGATCCGCTACCTCGACCTCGTCGGCAACCGCTACCTGGCGCTCACCCGCGGCAGCGGCGATGGCCCGGTGCTGCAGGGGGACGCGACGATCCCGCTGTCGCGCACCAAGCCGGCGCTCGACCTCACCGTGCTGTTCGACGGCTTCAAGCCGCTGTTCGCGGCACTGTCACCCGACGAGGTCAACCAGCTCTCGCTGAACATCGTGCGCACGCTGCAGGGGGAGAGCGGCACGGTGCAGAGCCTGCTGGCGAACACGGCCTCGCTCACCAACCACATCGCCGACCGCGACCAGCTGGTCGGCGAGGTCATCACCAACCTCAACAAGACCCTCGGCACGGTCACCGACCGGCGCCGGCAGCTCGTCGAGCTCATCGACCAGATGCAGCGCTGGGTCAGCGGTCTGTCGGACGATCGCAAGACCATCGGTGCCTCGCTGGCCAACATCCAGTCGCTGACCACGGCCACCGCCGACCTGCTCCGGCAGGGACGCCCCTACATCAAGTCCGACGTGCACGAGCTGCGCATCCTGCTCGACCGCCTCGCCCGCCCCGAGAACCAGCGGCTCATCACCAACCTGCTGAAGCGGCTTCCGGAGAAGCTGACCGACCAGGCGCGCACCGGCACCTACGGCTCCTGGTACCAGTACTACCTCTGCGACTTCAACGGCTCGATCATCCTGCCCAACCTTCCCGGCCATCTCGACGAGCGCCTGCAGCCCGAGCTGATGGACATCAGCTTCTACAGCAAAGAGGCGAGGTGCGACTCGGTCAGATGAGGAGCCTCACCGAACGAAACGTCATCCCCTACGGCGCCGCCGCGCTCGCGGTGCTGGTGGCGCTGATGCTCGCGTCGTTCAACCTCAGCAAGCTGCCCGGGTTCGCCGGCGACACCTACAAGGCGTCGTTCACCGACGCGAGCGGCCTCAAACCCGGCGACGGCGTCCAGGTGGCCGGTGTCGACGTCGGCCGGGTCGACGACATCGAGATCGACACGGACCACGTCGTCGTCACGTTCGAGATCACCAAGCCCGCCGACTTCGGCCCGCGCAGCGGTGCCTCCATCGAGGTGCTCAACCTGCTCGGCGAGAAGTTCCTGGAGCTGCATCCCGCCGGCAACGGGCAGATGGAGGAGGACGCGACGATCCCGCTCGCGCGCACCCACCCCGCCTACGACATCGTGAGCGCGCTCAGCGACCTGGGCACGACCACGCAGCAGATCGACACCGGACAGCTGACGCAGGCGCTCGACACGCTCAGCGACACGTTCCGCGGGTCCTCGGACGAGGTCAAGGGCAGCCTGCGCGGGCTGTCCCGGCTCTCGCAGACCATCGCCGGACGCGACGCGCAGCTGCAGACGCTGCTGGACCGGGCGCACGAGACCGCGCAGATACTCGACTCCCGCAAGACCCAGCTGACCACGATCATGCACGACGGCAAGCTGCTGCTCGCCGAGCTCGAGCGGCGCCGCGAGGTCATCCACCAGCTGCTGGTCGGGGCGACCGACCTCGCCCACCAGCTCACCGGGCTCGTGCACGACAACCAGAAGGACCTCGCTCCGGCGCTGCACCAGCTGCGGGTCGTGCTCGGCGTCCTGCAGGACAACCGTCAACGCATCGACGCGAGCATCAAGGCGCTCAAGCCGTACGCGCTGATCCTCGAGAACATCGTCGGCAGCGGGCCGTGGTTCGACGCGTGGCTGTACAACGCCGCCTCGCCCGACATGGTCCCGGGCACCCCGCCGGGGGGTCCTCGGTGAGCAGCCCGATGAACGCGACCCTGCACAGCTGGACGAGGATGGCCAGCATCCTCGCCGTGCTGGCGCTGCTGGCCACGGCCGTCGTGGTGCTGCGCCCCGACTCCGACACCAAGACGCTCACCGCCCACTTCCCGCGCACCATCAGCCTGTTCGAAGGCAACGAGGTGCGCATCATGGGCGTGCCGGTCGGCCAGATCACCGCGATCGTGCCCGAGGGCAACTCCGTGCGCGTGGACATGGAGTACGACGCGCAGTACGACGTGCCCGCCGGCGCCAAGGCCGTCATCGTGACCCCCACGCTGGTCGCCGACCGCTTCGTCCAGCTGACGCCGGCATACTCCGGCCACGGCCCGGTCATGGCCGACGGCGCGGACATCCCAATGCACGACACCGCCGTGCCGGTGGAGCTCGACCAGGTGTACTCCGGACTCGACTCGCTGTCGGTCGCGCTTGGACCCAACGGGGTCAACGCCAACGGGTCGCTGTCGGAGCTGCTGTCGGTCAGCGCCCACACCCTCGACGGACAGGGCACGCGCGTCAACAAGATGATCGGTGACCTCGCCCGCACCGTCGACACCTTCAACCGCGGCCGGGGAGACCTGTTCGGCACGGTGCGCGGCCTTCAGCACTTCACCACACACCTCGCGGACAGCGACCGGCAGGTGCGTGACTTCATCACGCTGCTCGCCGACGTGTCCACGCAGCTCTCCGGGGAGCGCCAGGAGATCCGCAGGGCGCTGGCGAGCCTGGCCGTGGCGCTGGGCACGGTGCAGCGGTTCGTCCGCCACAACAAGGGCGTCGTCGAGAGCGACGTGTCAGCCCTGGCCGACGTCAGCGGCATCCTGGCCAAGCACAACGACATCCTGGCCGACCTGCTCGAGAAGGGCCCGGTGGGCCTGCACAACCTGATCCTCGCCTTCGACACGGGCTCGGGCTCCATCGGCTCCCGCATCCACTTCTCGCCGAGCGTGCGCAGCATGAGCGACCTCGCCTGCATGTGGGTCCGCGAGGGCGGTGTGCCCGACCAGACGAAGGCGTGCGCGCTGCTGACCCGGCTGCTGAAGCCGCTGCAGCCGGTGTTCAACGGCACCGCCGACGCCATCGACGGCCGCGGTTCGCTGCCGGTGCCCCAGGGCAAGCCGCGCGGCGCCAGGTCTCTTCCGGTGCCCCAGGGCAAGCCGCACGGCGCGAGGTCCCTCTCCGGGCTGCTGGGGGGCCGCGGATGAGGCGCCTCCTGCTGTCAGCGCGTGCTCACGCCGACGTTGCCCGGCGCATCGCCGCGGCGGCGCTGGCCGTCGTGCTGCTGTCCACCGTCGCCGCCTGCCACTTCGACGGCGCCTACGACCTGCCGCTGCCGGCCGGCGTGAACCTCGGCAACGAGCCGTTCCAGGTCACCGCGGAGTTCCGCGACGTCATCAGCCTGGTCCCCAAGTCGGAGGTGCAGGTCGACGACGTCCCGGTCGGCGTCGTGACGGACGTCCGGCGCTCCGGCTGGCACGCCGAGGTCACGATGCAGCTGCAGAAGGGCGTCCGGCTGCCCGACAACGCCATCGCGGAGATCCGGCAGACCAGCCTGCTGGGCGAGAAGTACGTGGCGCTGCTGCCCCCGCCCGAAGGTGGAACCGGAACGCTGTCGGACGGCGACCACATCCCGTTGGCGCGCACCGGTCGCAACCCCGAGGTGGAGGAGGTGCTGGGCGCGCTCTCGCTGCTGCTGCACGGCGGTGGCATCGCGCAGCTGCAGACGATCAGCCACGAGCTCAACGCGGTGATGAACGGCCGGCAGCAGCGCATCGGCGACATGTTCCGCCAGCTCGACACCCTCATCGGCTCCCTGGACCATCAGCGCGCTCAGATCTTCCGCGCCATGGACGCACTGAACCGGCTCACCCGCACGCTCAACGCCGAACGGAGGACGTTCACCGACGCCCTCGACACGATGGGCCCGGCACTGAGGGAGCTGGCCGACCAGCGAAACCAGCTCGTCGGCATGCTGAAAGGCCTTTCCCGGCTCGGCCAGGTGGGCACCCGGGTCATCAACCGGACCAGCGACAACACCCTGGCGGCTCTGCGCCACCTGCAGCCGATCGTCGCCAGGCTGGTCGAGGCCGGCTCGGCGCTGCCGCGCGCGATCGAGCTGATCGTGAGCTTCCCGTTCCCGAGGCAGGCGCTCCAGGTCATCAAGGGCGACTACGCCAACACCTCGGCCCGGGTCGACCTCGACATCGGCCAGCTGTACCACAACTTCTCCGGCGGCAAACGGCTTCCGGTGCCGAAGGTGCAGCTGCCCGACGTACCCCTGCCCGGCGACCACGGCGGGCCGGCACTTCCGAACCTGCCGAACCTGCCGACCCCCAGCCTGCCGACGCCGCGACTGCCGGGGCTGCACGACCTCCGCCGGCTCTGCGAGCACGCCCCGCGGCACATGCCGTCGCGCCTGGACGGCTCGTGCAACCACCGCCGGCAACAGCACCTGAACCGGCACCAGATACGCCTGTCGATCCGGCGGATCTGCGCGCTGCCCGGCCTCGACCCGACGCGGGTGGTGGTCGAGGTGTGCGGCCGGCAGCGTTCAGGGCGGGGCGGCCTGCTCGACGGCCTGCCCGGCGGCGCCGTCGGCGACCAGGGCGGCCTGCTCTCGGGAGGTCTCGGATGACGCGCGCGGTCAAGGCCAGGCTGGTGGCGTTCGGTCTGCTGAGCGCCTTCGGGATCTTCTACGTCTGCGCCAACTACCTCGGGTTCGTCGACCAGCTGCTCGACCGCGGTTACACCGTCGAGGCGAAGCTCGAGAGCTCCGGCGGCCTGTACGAGGGGTCGGAGGTCACCTACCGCGGCGTGTCGATCGGCAACGTCGGCCACATGGACGTCACCCCTTACGGCGTCAAGGCCGACCTCGACATCGACGAGGGGTGGCGGGTCCCGAGCGGGGCGCGGGCGGAGGTGCACAACGAGTCCGCGGTCGGTGAGCAGTACGTCGACCTGGTGCCCAAGACCGCGAGCGGCCCGTACCTCGCCGACGGCGACGTGATCCCGCTGTCGCGCACCGGCACGCCGCTGCCCGAGGAGGACCTGCTGCTCGACGTCGACAACCTGGTCAACTCCGTCCCCCAGGACGACCTGCGCACGGTCGTCGACGAGCTCGGCAAGGCGTTCGAGGGGACCAGCCCCAGGCTGCAGAAGCTGATCGACGGCGGCACGTCGCTGATCAACACCGCCGACCGTAACCTGCCCGCGACCACCCGGCTGATCGAGGACTCCCAGCGCGTCCTCGCGACGCAGAACCAGCAGCGGGACAACATCGCGACGCTGGCCCGGCAGCTCGCCAACCTCACCGGTACATTGCGCCGCAGCGACCCCGACATCCGCACGGTGCTGCGCGACGGCAGCGGCGCCGCGCGCCAGATGCAGGACCTGTTCCGCAGCCTCGGTCCCACCATGCCGGTGATGCTGGAGAACCTCACCACGCTGGGCCAGGTGACCACGGTGCGCCTGCCCGCCCTGGAGGAGCTGCTGGTCGCGTTCCCGCGGGTGATCTCGGCCGGGTTCACCGGCACCACCCCCGATGGCTACGGGCACGTGAACGTGCAGTACGCGCAGGACCCTCCGGTCTGCCGCAAGGGCTTCCTGCCGCCCAGCCAGTGGCGCAGCCCGCTGGACACGACCGACGGAGTGCTGCACGACGAGGTGCGCTGCAAGGAGCCGTTGCCGATCGTCCCGCGCGGCCCGAAGTACGCACCGAGCTACGGCCCCTCCGGCCACGGCGGGCCGGGCACGGCCAACCGGGCCGCGCCGTTCGGCGGGACGACCGGGCAGGCCGTCACCCCGGACGGACGGCACATCACGGTGACCGCGCAGGGCGGTCAACAGGAGCTCTTCGGAGAGGAGTCGTGGCGATGGATGCTGATCGGCCCGCTGACGCGGCACTGACACCCAGCCCCACCCGGGCGTTCACCACGCCACGCTGGCTCAACACCGTGCTCGCGGGAGTGCTGGTGGCGCTGGTGGTGACGGGCGGCGTGCTGGTGTGGCAGCTGCAGCAGGCGCAGGCAGTGCAGGACCGGCGTACGGCCGTGCTGCAGGCGGCCTCGCAGCACGCGGTGACGTTCCTGACCGTCGACTACCGGCACATGCGCAAGGACACCGCCGCGGTGCTGGCGATGGCCGCTGGTCAGTTCAAGCAGCAGTACGCCGCCAGCCGCCCGCGTCTGCAGCAGCTGGTCGCACAGAACAAGACCATCTCCACCGGGAAGGTGCTGTCGGCGGGCGTGGTGTCGTCCGACGACGACTCGGCTCGGGCGATCGTGGTCGCCGACAGCGAGGTGCGGAACCTGGCGTCCTCGACGCCTCAGCCGCGGCACTATCGCCTGCAGCTCGACCTGACCCGGCAGGGCGAGCGCTGGCTCGTGACAGACCTCCAGTTCGTGGGATAGGACATGGCGACGAAACAAGCAGGACCAGGACCCGATGTGCGCCGCAGCCGCCCGAAAGTGGCCGGCCAGCGCGCCGCCGAACGCCGGCGCGAGGCGGCGCCTCCGCCTCCCGAGCCGGCCCGCAGCGGGTTCTCGCTGCCGAGCCTCCCGAGCGTGCGGCTGCCCAGCCTGCCGCGGATACCTCGACTTCGGCGGACCTCGCCGACCGAGTCACCCGAGTCGACCGCGTCGCCCCAGTCGCCCACGTCGACGGCCACCGCCTCGCGGGTGCCGACCCTGGTGCTGGCGGTGCTGGTGCTGCTCGCGGCGGTAGGCGTCGGCTACCTCGCGGTGTCACTGCGCGACGCCGACGCCGGCGAGGCCGCGGCCGAGACCGCCCAGGTGACGGCTGCCCGGTACGCCGAGCAGCTGCTGTCCTACGACTACGCACACCTCGACCGGGACTTCTCCCAGGCGCAACAGCTGCTGACCGACGGCTTCCGCAAGCAGTACATCCAGGCCACCAACGTCGTCCGCAACGAGGCGGTCCAGGACAAGGCCGTGATCAAGGCGTCGGCGGTCGCGACCTCGGTGGTGTCCGCGGAGCCCGACGAGGTCAAGACACTGCTGTTCGTGAACCAGACGACGACCACGGGGAAGGGCAACCGGCCCAGCATCGACCTCAACCGGGTCGTGGTCACGCTGGTCCGGCAGGACGGCCGCTGGCTCGTCAGCGACCTCGACGCCCTCTGACCGCTCTTGCGCGAAAATGAGAACACGTTCTAGTCTCGGGCCATGACATCCGAGACCTCCACCGACCTCGACGGCAGGGTCGCGGTCGTCACCGGCGCCGGTGCCGGTCTGGGCCGGGCCGAGGCGCTGGCGCTGGCGCGGGCGGGCGCCCGGCTGGTGCTCAACGACCTGCCCGGCGCCGCCGACGAGGTGCGCGACGAGGTCGAGCAGATCGGGTCCGAGGCGGTGGTGGTGCCCGGCGACGTGTCCGAACGGAGCACGGCCGACGCATTGATCGAGGCGGCGGACGGCCGGCTCGGCGGCCTCGACATCCTGGTCAACAACGCCGGCGTGCTGCGCGACCGGATGCTGTTCAACATGACCGACGACGAGTGGGACCTGGTGCTCAAGGTCCACCTGCGCGGGCACTTCCTCACCTCGCGCAACGCCGCGGCGTACTGGCGAGAACGTTCCAAGCAGCAGGGCGGCCCGGTCTACGGCAGGGTCGTCAACACCGCGTCCGAGGCGTTCCTCGTCGGGTCGGAGGGCCAGCCCAACTACGCCTCCGCCAAGGCGGGCATCGCGGCGCTGACCGTGTCCACCGCGCGTGCGCTCGAGCGCTACGGCGTGCGTGCCAACGCGATCTGCCCGCGGGCCCGCACCGCGATGACCCAGGCCGTGTTCGGCGAGGCGCCTGAGGACGGCGCCGACCCGCTGTCGCCCCACCACGTGGCGCCCCTCGTCGCCTACCTCGCCTCTCCGGCGGCGGCCGACATCACGGGCCAGGTGTTCGTGGTCTACGGCGGCATGGTCGCGCTGATGGCCCCGCCGAGCGTGGAGAAGCGGTTCGACGCCAGCGCGGCGACCTGGACCCCCGACGACCTCGCGCAGACGCTGGGCGGCTACTTCGAGTCCCGCGACCCGCGGCAGGGCTTCTCCTGCCGCGAGGTCATGGAGCTCTCCTGACTCTGCCGCCGGTGACTCTGCCGGCCGGTGACGAGACGATGTGAGGACGACGATGGGCAGGCTCAACGACAAGGTGGCGCTGGTCACCGGCTCGGCACGCGGACAGGGCGAGGCCATCGTTCGCCGCTTCGTCGACGAGGGCGCGCGGGTGGTGGTCGCCGACGTGCTCGACGACCTCGGCAAGCGGACAGCGAGCCGGCTCGGCGACGCCGCCTACTTCCGTCACCTTGACGTCAGCGACGAAGGCGAGTGGGACAGCGCCGTCGCAGAGGCGCTGGCCCACTTCGGCCGGATCGACGTGCTGGTCAACAACGCGGGGATCCTGAAGTTCGCCGCCATCGCCGACCAGACGCTGGCCGACTTCCAGCGCATCATCGCGGTCAACCAGCTCGGGGCCTTCCTCGGCATGCGCGCGGTCACCACCGCGATGAGCGAGCAGGGAGGCGGGTCGATCGTCAACGTCTCGTCGATCGAGGGGCTCGCCGGCGCGCCCTACCTGATCGCCTACAACGCGACGAAGTTCGCGGTGCGCGGCATGACCAAGACCGCCGCGCTCGAGCTCGGTGCCGCAGGAATCAGGGTCAACTCCGTGCACCCGGGGCTGATCGACACCGGCATGGTGCGCGAGGCGGCCGGTGGCGAGGTCGACCTCGACGAGGTCTGTCAGCGGGTAGCGCTGCGAAGGGCCGGCCGCACCGACGACATCACCGGCATCATGACGTTCCTGGCCAGCGACGAGAGTGCGTACTGCACCGGCTCGGAGTTCGTGGTCGACGGCGGCGCGACCGCCGGCCACGCGTTCGTGTTCTGAGGCCGCCCCTTGGGCCACTCGGCTGCGTCAGCGCAGCAGCAGGCGTACGGCGACTTCCATCTCCCGGGCGACGTCGCTGGCCGACGCGCGGCCGGTCACCCACGCGACCAGGCTGGCCAGCCACACGTCGCCGATCACGCGGGCGATGGCCTTGTCCTCCTCGGACGCGGCGTGGTCGGGGCCGTGCATCGCACGCACGAACATGTGCTCCATCCGCATGCCGACCGCGTGCACCTCGACCGCCGCGGACGCGTCGGCGAACATGAACGCCCGCGTCACCGCCTCGGTCAGGTTGGGGTCACGCTGCATGGCGCGCGTGGTGCGGCCGAGCACGAACAGCACGCGGTCGTACGCGGTCTCGCCGGGGATCATGGTGCGGTCGAGCTTTGCCTGGGCGCGCTCGAACTCCTGGGCCAGCGCGGACACCAGCAGGTGGATCTTGGAGGGGAAGTAGCGGTACAGCGTGCCCAGCGCGACGTCGGCCCGCTCGGCCACGGCGCGCATCTGCACGGCGTCGAAACCGCCCTTGGACGCCAGCGCCAGCGTCGCCTCGAGGATCCGCTGCCTCCGGTCGCGCTGCGCTGCAGAACCCAGGTTGTCGTCGGTCAGTGCGCTCATAGGGTCTCCCTTACCCGACGTACTGGTCTGGGTCATGCATCCCTCCCGAGCACACGTGACCAAGGCCACGGCGCACAGGGGCCGTGGCATTGCCTACGCTAACATTTCGGGAATCCTAAACAGGAACATGTTGCAGTGGAGCGGAGGTGGGCCTGTGCGCGTCGCTCTGCTGTCGTACCGAAGCAAGCCACACTGCGGTGGCCAGGGCGTGTACGTCCGTCATCTGAGCCGTGAGCTGGTGGCGCAGGGCCACTACGTCGAGGTGTTCTCCGGCCCGCCGTACCCCGACCTCGACCCCGGCGTCGTGCTGACCAGGGTGCCCAGCCTCGACCTCTACCGCGAGCCCGACCCGTTTCGCACGCCCCACTGGCGAGAGTTCCGCGACGCCTTCGACGCGCTCGAGCTCGCGATCATGTGGACAGCCGGGTTCCCCGAGCCGCTGACCTTCAGCCTGCGCGTCGCTCGCCTGCTGCGCGAGCGCGTCGGTGACTTCGACGTCGTGCACGACAACCAGTCCCTGGGCATCGGGCTGCTGGGCCTGCCGGCCGCGGGGCTGCCGGTGGTGGCCACCATCCACCACCCGATCAGCTTCGACCGGCGCGTCGACCTCGCCGCCGCGCCCAACCCGTGGCGCCGGCTGCAGGTGCGCCGCTGGTACGGGTTCCTGCGGATGCAGCGCCACGTCGCGCGCCGGCTCCCGCGGGTCATCACCGTGTCGCACTCCTCGGCCACCGACATCGCCGCCGACTTCGGCGTCGACCCTGGTCGCATCCGCACGGTCCCGCTGGGGGTGGACGCGACGACCTACGCACCGCCGACGTCGCCAAGGGTGCCGGGACGCATCGTCGCGATGGCCAGCGCCGACACGCCGATGAAGGGGGTGCGCACCCTGCTGGAGTCGGTCGCCAAGCTGCGCACCGACCGCGACGTCGAGCTGGTGCTGGTCAGCAGACCCACCCCCGGCGGCCCGACCGAGCGCCTGGTCGAGGAGCTGGCCATCGGCGACTCGGTTCGCTTCGCCAGCGGCCTCACCGACCGCGAGCTCGGCGACCTGCTCGGCTCGGCGGACGTGATGTGCGTGCCCTCGCTGTACGAGGGCTTCTCACTGCCCACGGTCGAGGCGATGGCCTGCGCGACGCCCCTGGTGGTGAGCCGTGCGGGCGCCATACCGGAGGTGGTGGGCCCCGACGGGATGTGCGCCGACCAGGTGACGCCCGGCGACACCGAGGAGCTCGCGGGCGCGCTGGCGCGGATGCTGGCCGACCCCGACCGGCGTGCCGCGATGGGCGCGGCCGGACGGGCCCGCGTGCTGCAGCACTACAGCTGGTCGTCGGTCGCGCGGTCGACCGCGCAGTGCTACGCCGAGGTGGTTGGAGAGGGCGGGGTGCTCGCATGCTGACGGTCGACTTCGACCGGCTGGGCGTGTGCCCCGGCGACCGCGTGATCGATGTCGGCTGCGGTGCCGGCCGGCACGCGTTCGAGCTGTACCGCCGGGGCGCCCACGTGGTCGCGTTCGACCAGGACGAGCCGGAGCTGCGCCGGGTCGGGGAGATGTTCGAGGCGATGCACGCCGAGGGCCAGGTGCCCGACGGCGCCTCCGCCAGGACGGTGCACGGCGACGCGCTGGCGCTGCCCTTCCCCGACGGGCACTTCGACCACGTGGTCGCCTCCGAGATCCTCGAGCACGTCTCCGCCGACGAGCGCGCCATCGCCGAGCTGGTGCGGGTGCTGCGCCCCGGCGGCTCGGCGGCGGTCACGGTGCCGCGCTGGTGGCCGGAGAAGGTGTGCTGGGCGCTGTCGGAGGCCTACCACCAGGTCGAGGGCGGGCACGTGCGCATCTACACCGGCCGCGAGCTGGGGCGGAAGCTGGCCGACGCCGGGCTGCAGGGGGTCGGGCGTCACCACGCGCACGGGCTGCACGCGCCGTACTGGTGGCTGAAGTGCGCGGTCGGCGTCGACCGTGACGACCACCCGCTGCCCAGGCTCTACCACCGGCTGCTGGTGTGGGACCTGATGAGGCGGCCCTGGATCACGCGTACAGCCGAGCGGCTGCTGAACCCGGTGCTCGGCAAGAGCCTGGTCCTCTACCTCCGCAAGCCGGCCACGGAGACGGGTCGTGCCGCTGCCTGACCTGCCGGAGGTGCCGGGCGTCATCGACCCGGACGCGATCGCCGCCACCGCTGCGTCGGTGGCGGCTGTGCAGCAACCCAGTGGTGCGATCCCCTGGTTCCCAGGCGGCCACGTCGACCCGTGGGACCACGTCGAGGCCGCGATGGCGCTGTCGGTCGTACGCCGCTACAGCGACGCCGAGCGCGCCTACGGCTGGCTGTTCGCGCGGCAGCGGCCCGACGGGTCGTGGCCGATCCGGGTGCGCAGAGAGCAGGTCGAGGACGGCGGGGCGGACACCAACTACTGCGCCTACCTGGCGGTCGGCGTGCTGCACCACTGGCGGCTGACGCGCTCGGGGCGGTTCCTGCGCACGGCCTGGCCGCACGTGCGCGCGGCGCTCGACTTCGTGACCTCGCTGCAGGCCCCGCGTGGGGAGGTCTACTGGGCCAGGGGGGCCGACGGCGTCGTCGACGAGATCGCGCTGGTCGCCGGCTGCTCGAGCATCCACCAGAGCCTGCGCTGCGGGCTCGCGCTCGCCGACCTGGTCGGGCAGCCGCAGCCGGAGTGGGAGCTCGCCCTGGCGCGCCTGCGGCACGTGCTCGCACACCACCCCGAGGCCTTCGCCGACAACAGCCGCTACTCCATGGACTGGTACTACCCCGTGCTGGGCGGTGCGGTCCGGGGCCAGGAGGGGCGCGCGCGCATCAAGGAGCGCTGGGACACGTTCGTGGTGCCCGGGTGGGGGATCCGCTGCGTGTCCGACCAGCCGTGGGTCACCGGCGCCGAGACCTGCGAGCTCGTGCTGGCCCTGCACACCCTGGGCGAGCACGACGCCGCGGTCGAGCTGTTCGCCTCCATGCAGCACCTGCGCGACCCCGACGGCTCGTACTGGACCGGGCACGTGGTCCCCGCCGGCCTCCGGTGGCCGGTGGAACGCACCACCTGGACGGCCGCATCGGTGATCCTCGCCGCGGACGCGCTCGCGGCGGCCACGCCGGCCAGCGGCCTCTTCCTGGGCGAGGGCCTGCCGGAGGGCTTCGCGCTGGACGAGGACGTCTGCGACTGCCTGCAGCAGGCCTCGAGCGGACACGACCTGGCCCAAGAATAGAACACGTTCTATGATGGGCGGACCCGCCGGCAGGAAGGCACCGCTCGATGTCCCTCGCGACCACCGACGAGCAGCGCGCGCTGCAGGAGAGCATCCGCGCGTGGGCACAGCGCAGCGAGCCGGTCGCCTGGCTGCGTGAGGTCGCGGACTCGGACAAGCCCGCGCTGCCCGACTCCTGGGGCGCGCTCGCGACCCTTGGGCTGCTCGCGACCCACCTCGGCGAGGACGTCGGCGGCGCCGGCGGCACGGTCGCCGACCTCGCCGCCGGGCTGGAGGAGTCCGCGCGGGTGCAGGCGCCGGGCGCGGCGCTCACCACGGCGCTGACGGGGCTGCTGTTGGCGCGCACCGACGTCGCCGCGGCGAGGGCCCTGCTGCCCGGGCTCGCCGCCGGCGAGACCGTCGCCGGCGTCGCGTGGTCGACCGAGGGTCTGCGGGCCGAGCGCGAGGGTGAGGGCTTCCGTGTCCGCGGCACCGCGCCCGCCGTGCCCGACGCAGGCTTCGGCGACGTGCTCCTGCTCGGTGCTGAGTCACCCGACGGCGAGGTGTGGTTCGTCGCCGACGTGCACACAGCCGGGCTGGACGTTGAGGTGCTCCCGGCGCTGGACCCGTCGCACTGGCCGGCGCGGGTGAGTCTCGACCTGGTCGTGCCCGATGACGATGTTCTCGTCGGATTGACACAGTCAGTGGTACGCGACGCCGCCGCGGTGCTCGTCGCCGCCGAGGCGTGCGGCATCGCGTCCTGGACCGTGCAAACCGCCGTCGAGCACGCAAAGCAGCGGGAGCAGTTCGGCCGGCCGGTGGGCTCGTTCCAGGCGGTCAAGCACATGTGCACGCAGATGCTGTGCCGCTCCGAGCTCGTGGCCGCGGCCCCGGGGGGCGCGGGCGCGGGGTGCGCGGGTGCCGACGCCGCCCGGGGTGGCTCCGCCGCCCCCCCCGCGGCGGTCGCGCTCGACGCCGCCGTCGACAACGCCAAGGACTGCATCCAGGTGCTCGGCGGCATCGGCTACACCTGGGAGCACGACGCGCACCTGTACCTGCGCCGTGCGCTCAGCCTTCGGCAGCTGCTCGGCGGCAGCGCGTGCTGGCGTGCGCGGACCGCGGAGCTGGCGCTGTCGGGACAACGGCGCCAGGCCCGGGTGTCGCTCGCCGGGCAGGCCGAGCGGGCACGCGAGGAGGTGCGCGAGATCGCCCGCCGTGCCAAGGAGCTGCCCGCTCGCGAGCGGCGGGGGGCACTGGCCGACGCGGGGCTGCTCGCACCGCACTGGCCCGCGCCGTACGGCCGCGACGCCGGGGCGGTCGAGCAGCTGGTGATCGACGAGGTGCTCGCCGCGGAGGGCGTCGCGCGGCCGAGCCTGATGATCGCGGCCTGGGCGCTTCCGCCCATCCTCGAGCACGGAACCGAGCAGCAGCGCGAGCGGTTTGTGCGGCCCTCGCTGTACGGCGACATCACCTGGTGCCAGCTGTTCAGCGAGCCCGGCGCCGGGTCCGACCTGGCCTCGCTGCGCACTCGTGCGGAGCGAGTTGACGGGGGCTGGCGGCTCACCGGCCAGAAGGTGTGGACGTCGCTGGCGCACGACGCCGACTGGGCGATCTGCCTGGCTCGCACGAACCCCGACGTCGCCAAGCACCAGGGCATCACCTACTTCCTCGTCGACATGCAGGCCGACGGCGTCGAGGTGAGGCCGCTGCGGGAGATGACCGGGGACGCGCTGTTCAACGAGGTCTTCCTCGACGGGGTGGTGGTGCCCGACGACTGCGTTGTCGGCGAGGTCGACGGCGGGTGGCGGCTGGCGCGGTCGACGCTGGCCAACGAGCGCGTCGCGATGTCGGGCGGCTCGTCGCTGGGCTCGGCGGTGGAGCAGCTGCTCGTGCGGGCGGTCGAGGGCGGAACGGACCGCGATGCGGTGACCCGCGACCGGCTCGGTGCCCTGGTCGCACAGGGGCACGCGTTCTCGATGCTCGGGCTGCGGGCGACGTTGCGCAGCCTGCGGGGGGACGGGCCCGGTCCGGAGTCGAGCGTGCAGAAGCTGGTCGGCGTCGAGCACCGCCAGACCGCCGCGGAGACCGCGCTGGAGCTGCTGGGACCGGCGGGGGCGGTGCTCGACCAGCGCACGGCACCGGTCGTACACGAGCTGCTCGTGAGCCGCTGCCTGAGCATCGCCGGCGGCACCACCCAGGTGCTGCGGAACCTGGTGGGGGAGCGCGTGCTGGGGCTGCCGCGAGAGCCGGCGGGCAGCTGAGGCCGAGGACGAGGGATCACGTGGACTTCACCCTGGACGAGACGCAGCAGGCCGTGCAGCAGGTCGCGGCGGAGGTGCTGCGCCGCGAGCGCGAGCGGATCGGCCACGACGAGACGCTCGTGCCCGGACTCGCCGGTCACGACGCACCGGGCTTCGACGAGACCGCCTGGAAGGCACTGGCACAGGCCGGGCTGCTCTCGCTGGTGCTGCCGGAGCGGCTCGGCGGCGAGGGCCTGGGCCCGGTCGAGGCATCGCTGGTGCTGCGCGAGGTCGGGCGCCAGGTGGCTCCGGTGCCCGCCGCCGCGACGTTCGCAGCCATGTTGTTCGCCACACGCAACGGGTCGCCGCAGCAGCAGCGCCGCTGGCTCGACGGCGTGGCGACCGGCGACGCGCTGCTCACCTGCGGGGACACGTCGGACCGGACCGCGCCGCGGGCCGAACGCACCGGCGTGGGCGTTCGGCTGTACGGCAGCGTGCCCGGGGTGGCGTACGCGCAGTCCGCCGACCGCATCGTGCTCCCGGCACACGACGGCGACTTGCCGCTGGTCGTGGTGCTGGACGCGTCCGCCGCCGGGGTGACGCTGCAGCCCGGGTACAGCTCCGCGCGCCGGCAGGAGGCGACAGTCGTGCTCGACGGCGCCGTCGTGCCGCAGGACGACGTCGCCGACGGCCCCGCGGCGGCCGACGACCTGCGCCGGCTGTTCACGGCAGCCTCGTGCGCGGTGGCCGACGGCGTGCTGGCCGGTGCCCTCGAGCTGACCACCGAGCACGTAAGCACCCGTGAGCAGTTCGGCCGTCCGCTGGCGTCGTTCCAGGCCGTCGCCGAGCAGGCCGCGGACGTCTACGTCGCGGCCCGCACGCTGCACCTGGCGACGCTTCGGGCGTGCTGGCGGCTGCACCATCGGCTCGACGCAGACGAGGAGCTCGCGGTCGCGGCGTACTGGGCGTGCACGCACGCACCGCCGGCGGTGCAGACCTGCCACCACCTGCACGGCGGCACCGGGGTCGACGCGACCTACCCGCTGCATCAGCACTACGGCTGGACCAAGGATTTCACGCGGGCACTGGGCGGCTCCGAGGGCAGCCTGGAGGTGCTCGGCCGCCGGCTGCGGCTGGACGAGCCGGCCGACGACGGGCCGGAGACGACCGACGGCATGGTCATCGCGCTGAGCGCGCAGCAGCTGGCGTTGCGCGACGAGCTGCGGACCTACTTCGAGGGCCTGGTCTCGCCGGAGGAGCGGCAGACCATGCTGACCGAGCGGCACGGGCAGACCTACCGCGACGTTGTGCGTCGCATGGGGCGTGACGGCTGGCTCGGTGTCGGCTGGCCCGTCGAGTACGGCGGGCGCGGCTTCGGTGAGGTCGAGCAGCAGATCTTCGTCAACGAGGCGTCGCGGGCCGACGTGCCGCTGCCGTACGTGACGCTGCAGACCGTGGGCCCGACGCTGCAGTCGCACGGCACCAAGGAGCAGCGCGACCTGTTCCTGCCGCGGATCCTGGCCGGTGACGTGCACTTCGCGATCGGCTACACCGAGCCCGGCGCCGGCACCGACCTGGCGGCGCTGCGCACGACCGCGACCCGGGACGGAGACGACTACGTCGTCAACGGGCAGAAGATCTTCACCACCGGCGCGCACGACGCCGACTACGTCTGGCTGGCCGTGCGTACCGACCCCGAAGCCCCGCGGCACAAGGGGATCTCGATCCTGATCGTGGACACCACGGCCGAGGGCTACAGCTGGAGCCCGATCATCACCTGTGATGGCGCGCACCATGTGAACGCGACGTACTTCGACAACGTGCGCGTGCCCGCCTCGATGCTGGTCGGCGAGGAGAACGGCGGCTGGCGGCTGATCACCACCCAGCTGAACCACGAGCGGGTGATGCTCGGTCCTGCCGGGCGCATCGCGGCGCTGCTGCACCGGGTCGCCGACTGGGCGGTGGACCGGCGGGTGGCAGACGGGACACCACTGCTCGACCTGCCCGCCGTACGCCGGGTGCTGGCGGAGGCGCAGGCATGTCTTAGTGTCAACGAGACGCTTAACTGGCAGGTCGCGGCGTCGGCGGCCTCCGGTCCGGTGCAGGTGGCCGACGCGTCGGCCACCAAGGTGTTCTCCTCCGAGTGCGTGCAGCGCGTCGGGCGGCTGCTCGAGGAGGTGGTCGGCTGTCACGGCGACCCAGCGGACCCGGAGACGGCGCGGCTGCTGCACTGGCTCGACGTGCAGGCACGGCGCAACCTGGTGCTCACCTTCGGTGGCGGTGTCAACGAGATCCAGCGTGAGCTGATCGCGCAGATGGGTCTCGGCCTTCCCCGGGTGCCGCGATGAGCGCCGGGGAGCGGATCCAGGCCGAGGCGGCGCGTATCGCCGCCCTCGGCGACAGCCCTCGCCGTCCGGCGCGCGACCCGGTCAACGAGCCGATGGTACGCAACTGGGTCGAGGCGCTCGACGACCGCAACCCCGTCTACCTCGACCGCAAGGCCGCCGAGGCGTCGGTGCACGGTGAGCTGGTGGCGCCGCCGGCCATGATCCAGGTCTGGACGATGCCGGGCCTCCGTCCGGACCGGTCGGTGCAGGCGGGCGACCCGCTGCGGGCGATGATGGGCGTTCTCGACGACGAGGGGTTCACCTCGGTGGTGGCGACCGACTCCGAGCAGACCTACCACCGCTACCTGCGGATGGGGGAGCACCTGGAGGTCTCCACTCGGCTCGAGGCGGTCGTCGGGCCCAAGCGGACGGCGCTGGGTGAGGGCTGGTTCGTCACCACCGTGTCGACCTGGTGGGTGGGCGACGAGGCCGTCGGCGGGATGCGGTTCACGGTGCTCAAGTTCCGCCCGAAGGAGCAGCAGCCGACGGAACCGGAGGAGTCCGGCTCCGGCCCGGTGCTGCGCCCCGCGGCCAACCGCGACACCGCGTTCTTCTGGGAGGGCACCAAGCAGGGAGAGCTGCGCATCCAGCGGTGCCTGGCGTGCGGTGCGCTGCGCCACCCACCCGGTCCGCTGTGCACGCGGTGCGGGTCACACGAACGCGGTCACCTCGTGGCGAGCGGCCTCGGTACCGTCTACAGCTTCGTCGTGCACCACCACCCGCCGGTGCCGGGCAAGGAGCTGCCGCTGGTGATCGCGCTGGTCGAGCTCGACGAGGGCGTGCGGATGCTCGGCGACCTGCACGACGTCGACCCGGACTCGGTCGTGATCGGGCAGCGTGTGCGTTCGCGGATGCAGCGCGTCGACGACGACCTGACGCTGCCGGGATGGGTACCGGCTGGGCCGGAGGAGCAGGCATGAGCGCCGACCTGTTGCCGCCGACCCGGACTGCCGACGACGTGGGGGTCGGCGACCGGCTCGACGAGCTGTCGATTCCGGTTACGCCGACGTTCGTGGTGAGCACAGCGCTGGCGACCCGCGACTTCCAGGACGTCCACCACGACCGCGACCTCGCGCAGAGCCGGGGTTCGGCCGACATCTTCCTCAACATCCTCACCAGCACCGGTCTGGTGCAGCGGTTCGTCACCGACTGGGCAGGGCCGGAGGCGCTCGTGCACGAGGTGTCCGTGCGGCTGGGCGCTCCCTGCTATCCGTACGACACGCTGGTGTTCACCGGTGAGGTGACCGACGTGGTCACCGAGCAGGTGGACGGCGTCGCGCGGGTTGTGCATCTCGTCAAGGTGACGGGAGAGACGAAGCTCGGCAGCCATGTGGTGGCGACGGTGCGGGTGCAGCTGCCCGACGGGGAGAGCCGATGAGCACGGATGCGCTGTCGGGCCGCACCGCGGTCGTCGGGATCGGCGCCACGGAGTTCTCCAAGGAGTCCGGGCGGAGCGAGCTGCAGCTTGCGGCGGAGTGTGTGCGCGCGGCTGTCGAGGACGCTGGGCTGATGGCGTCCGACGTCGACGGCATGGTCACGTTCACCATGGACGCCAACGCCGAGATCGCGGTGGCGCGCGAGCTCGGCGTACCCGAGCTGAGGTTCTTCAGCCGGATCCCGTACGGCGGGGGCGCGGCGTGCGCGACCGTGCAGCAGGCGGCGATGGCCGTCGCCACGGGAGTCGCCGACGTGGTGGTCTGCTACCGCGCCTTCAACGAGCGGTCCGGTCAGCGGTTCGGCCAGGTGTCGCAGGCGGTGCTCACGCAGCCGACGTCGAACGGGCTCGACAACGCGTGGTCGTACCCCTTCGGGCTGGGCACGCCCGGCGCCATGGTCGCGATGTTCGCGCGGCGCTACATGCACGAGACCGGCGCGACCAGCGAGGACTTCGGCCGCGTCGCGGTGGCCGACCGCAAGCACGCGGCGACGAACCCCAACGCGTGGTTCTACCAGCGGCCGATCACGCTGGAGGACCACCAGGCCTCGCGCTGGGTCACCGAGCCGCTGCACCTGCTGGACTGCTGCCAGGAGAGCGACGGTGGTGTCGCGCTGGTGGTGACCAGCGTCGAGCGGGCGCGCGACCTGCCCCGGCGGCCCGCCGTGGTGCTCGCGGCCGCGCAGGGCAGCGGGCCCGACCAGTTCACCATGACCAGCTACTACCGCGACGACCTGACCGGGCTGCCGGAGATGGGGCTGGTGGGTAGGCAGCTGTGGCAGCAGTCGGGGCTGGGGCCGCAGGACGTGCAGACCGCGGTGCTGTACGACCACTTCACGCCGTTCGTGCTCGTGCAGCTGGAGGAGCTCGGCTTCTGCGGCCGCGGTGAGGGGAAGGACTTCATCGCCGACGGTGCGATCGAGCTCGGCGGCCGACTGCCGCTGAACACGCACGGCGGGCAGCTCGGCGAGGCCTACATCCACGGGATGAACGGCATCGCCGAGGGTGTTCGCCAGCTGCGCGGGTCGTCAGTGAACCAGGTCGACGGCGCGGAACACGTGCTGGTCACCGCCGGGACGGGGGTGCCGACCAGCGGCCTGGTGCTTGGCTGCGGATGACCTCCTGGGTGTGCCTCGTGGCTTGAAGGCGCGCGAGAATTGGTGCATGGCTTTGCGCATGAGAGACGACTGGCTCGAGATTCGCTTCACCCGGACCGAGAAGGCGCTCGGTCTGCTCGGTGACGTCGACGTGCCGCTGTCGGCAGTGCGTCAGGTCGAGGTGGTGCCGAACGGTCTCAGCGCGCCGACCGGAGTTCGGTTGCCCGGCTACGCCCTGCCGTGGAGTCGCAAGCTCGGTACGTGGCGCAGGCGCGGGCACAAGTCTCTGGTCGACGTTCGCCGTGACCAGCCGGCGCTGCGGATCCGGCTCGCTGGCCAGCGCTACGACGAGCTGGTGGTGGGGTCTGATGACGCGGAGCTTGTCGCTGCTGATCTGCGGGGGCGGGTGGGGCGCTGAGGTCTCGGCGGTTGTGCGGTTCTCGGGGCTGGTGCTCTTGCGTTTTGCTGTGGGGGTTGCGGTGGGCTCGGGGTCGGTCTGGCATAGGGCGGCTAGAGGACGGGTTCGGGCTGTGGTCGCGCCGCGCTGCTCGGTGCGGTTAGCCCCTGGGGCACTTGTCGGGGCATTTAGAGGATGGGCTTGGGCTGTGGTGGCGGGCCGCCGGGATACGCGGGTTGCGCTCGGTGGCTGATCGGGGAGCAAGCGACATTCCAGGCCGCTGGGTGGGCCTGGGATCTTGTCGGTTGCCTGTGAGGTTGCGCCGGGCTCGGGCCCGCGGCGGAGGATTGTGCGTGCGGGCGTGGGGAGGATCTTCCGCTGCTTCCCGCGGTGCCTGTTGGCGCTGAGTCAGGCGACGTGAGGGCGGGTGTAGTACCGCGCGGTGCCCG
>CBFGZI010000021.1:0-41217 GCA_965653225.1 uncultured Propionibacteriales bacterium
GGAGCCGACGCCCGGATTCGAACCGGGAACCGCTCGATTACAAGTCGAGTGCGCTGCCAGTTGCGCCACGCCGGCCGGTCGCGGTGGTACCGCGGTTGAGCCATGGTAGCCAGCGGGCGGGACAATGGCGTACGTGCCTGAGAACGATCCGACGCCCGTGGAGGCCGCGCTGCGCAAGCAGCCGGCCCAGCAGCGCAGCATGGAACGGGTCGGGCACATTCTGGACGCCGCCGGTGAGCTGGTGGACGAGCGCGGCTACGCCGCGATCACCACGTCGCTGGTCGCACGGCGCGCCCAGGTGCCGCCCGGCACGCTGTACGAGTTCTTCGCCGACAAGCGCGCCGTGGTGCAGGCCGCGGCCGCGCGCAACCTCGAGCGGTTCGGGCAGCGGGTCGCGACCGCGATCGCGGAGAACCGGCCGGCCGACCTGCGCGCGGCCGCCGCGCTGATGCTCGACCTGTACGTCGAGATGAGCCGCGAGGACCGGGGCTTCCGCGCCGTGCGTTTCGGCGACGTCGTCGACACCCACCTGTTCGACCCGAAGGAGGACAACGACGCCCTGGCGGCGGCGCAGTTCGCCACCATGCTCCGAAACGTGCTGCGCATCGAGGACACCCCCGAGCTGCGGCGCGCGCTCGTGCTGGCGATCAAGATCGCCGACGTCCTCGTGGGATACGCCTTCGAGGTGGACGACTCCGGCGACGACTGGGTGCTGGCGCGTACCCGCATGCTGGTCGACCATCACCTGGCGGAGGTCACCTGAGCGCGCGGGTATCTTGCAGTCCCACCGTGCGTCGTACGCCCCTGGAGCCGCCCCGATGATGCCTGCACACCTGCTCGACGCGGCCGAGCGCGCTACCGGTTTCATGCCGACGCCGGAAGGGCTTGCGCTGCACGAGGCGGCGCGTGAGGCGCTCGCCCGCGGGCCGGTCCTGGAGGTCGGCACGTACTGCGGCAAGTCGACGCTGTTCCTGGCCGCCGCGGCGCGCGAGGTCGGCGGCCTGGTGGTCACGGTCGACCACCACCGCGGCTCCGAGGAGCACCAGGTCGGCTGGGAGTACCACGACCCGGACCTGGCCGACGAGCACGGCACCATCGACACGCTCGGCCGCTTCCGCCGCACGCTTGCCGACTCCGGTCTGGAGGAGCACGTCATCGCGGTCGTGGGCCGCTCGGCCGACATTGCCGCGATCTGGCATACGCCGCTGGGCATGGTCTTCGTCGACGGCGGCCACACCGACGAGGCAGCAACCGCCGACTACGAGGGATGGGCCCACCGCATCGTCGACGGCGGGTTGCTGGTCATCCACGACGTGTTCCCCGACCCGGCCGACGGCGGGCAGGCGCCGTACCGGATCTTCTGCCGTGCTCTCGACGGCGGCTCGTTCGTTGAGCACCACGTCGAGGGGTCGCTGCGCGTGCTGCGCAGGGTTCGCGGCGACGCCGGCGACCCGGTCGACTGAGCCGGCGTCGACAGCGCGGTGCGGTACCGGCTAGTCTGTGACTAGAACGTGTTTCAGATTCGCGCTGAAGACGGCCCGCCGGAGGCACCGTGCACATCGCCTACACGCCCGAGCAGGACGCGCTGCGCCGCGAGCTTCGCGACTACTTCGCGGCGCTGATGACACCCGAGCGCCGGGCCGGTTTGGAGACCGGCGGCGAGTACGGCGACGGCGAGGCGTACAAGGACATCGTGCGGCAGATGGGCCGTGACGGCTGGCTGTCCCTGGGCTGGCCGAAGGAGTACGGCGGGCAGGACCGGCCGATGCTCGACCAGCTGATCTTCACCGACGAGGCCGTAGTCGCGGGCGTGCCGGTGCCGTTCCTGACGCTGAACACGATCGCGCCGACGCTGATGAGGTTCGGTACCGAGCAGCAGCGGTCCGACCTGGTGCCGCGGATCGGCCGCGGCGAGGTGCACTTCGCGATCGGCTACTCCGAGCCCGAGGCCGGCACCGACCTGGCCAGCCTGCGTACCCGCGCGGTCCGCGACGGCGACGACTACGTCATCAACGGCCAGAAGATGTGGACCAGCCTGATCAGGTACGCCGACTACGTCTGGCTTGCCTGCCGTACCGACCCCGACGCGGCCAAGCACAAGGGACTCTCCATCCTCATCGTGCCGACCGACGCGGAGGGGTTCTCCTGGACACCGGTGGAGACCGTGGCCGGGCCGAGCACCAGCGCGACGTACTACGAGGACGTGCGTGTGCCGGTCGCCAACCTGGTCGGCGAGGAGCACAAGGGCTGGCCGCTGATCACCAACCAGCTCAACCACGAGCGGGTCGCGCTGACCTCGGCCGCGCCGATCGTGCACGCGCTGAGCGAGGTGCGTGCCTGGGCCCAGCAGGCCAAGCTCGCCGACGGGCGGCGCGTCATCGACCAGGAGTGGGTGCAGATCCACCTCGCCCGTGTGCACGCCAAGGCGGAGTTCCTGCGGCTGGTCAACCTCAAGATCGCCTGGGGCGTCGGCAGGGGCCTCAACCCCGCCGACGCCTCGGCAACCAAGGTGTTCGGCACCGAGTTCGCCACCGAGGCCTACCGGTTGCTGATGGAGGTCGTCGGGCCGAACGCGTACGTGCGCGCCGGCGCCCCCGGCGCCGTGCTGCGCGGCCGGCTCGAGCGCATGCACCGCTCCTCGCTGATCCTCACCTTCGGCGGCGGCACCAACGAGGTTCAACGCGACATCGTCGCGATGCTCGGCCTCGGGCTGCCCAGAGCTGATCGCTGAGAGCAGATCGCCGAGAGCAGACCGCTGACCCGCCGCCGACCGTCCACGACCGAGAAGAGCACCCATGGACTTCGACTTCACCGACACCTGTGAGGAGCTGGCCGGGCTGACCCGTCGCATCGTGACGGACCTCGCGACCGACGACGACCTGCGACGCGTCGAACAGGGCGAGGACCGCTTCGACCGGCGGCTGTGGGAGTCGCTGGCCTCGGCCGGTGTGCTCGGCGCCGCGCTGCCGGAGCACGTTGGCGGTGGCGGCGGCGGCCTGCTGGAGCAGTGCCGGGTGCTGGCCGAGCTCGGCCGCGGTGTCGCGCCGGTGCCGATGGTGAGCGCGATCGGCATTGGCGCAGGTGCGGTCGCGCGGTTCGGCACCGAGGAGCAGCAGCAGCGCTGGGCCCGGCCGGCGGCCGCGGGTTCGCTGCTGCTGACCGCGGCACTGGTCGAGGAGGCCCAGCCCTCCCCCGACGCGCCGACCACGCACGCGGAGCCCGGCGACGACGGGTGGCTGCTGACCGGAGCGAAGACCACGGTGCCCGCCGGGATGGTCGCCGACGCGGTGCTGGTGCCGGCGACGACCGGCGACGGCGTGGCCGTGTTCGTCGTACCGTCAGACAGCCCCGGGCTGACGCGCGAGCCGCAGGTGGTCGTCGACGGCGACCGGGAGGCGGCGCTCACGCTGCAACAGGTGCCGGTCGGTCACGACGCGCTGCTGGGCTCGGTGGACGACGGCGCGGCGGTCGTGCGGTGGATGCTCGACCACGGCGTGCTCGCCACCTGCGCGCTGCAGCTCGGGACGGTCGAGCGGGCGCTGGAGATGACCGCGGAGTACGCCAAGCAGCGGGTGCAGTTCGACCGTCCGGTGGGCAGTTTCCAGGCGGTGAGCCAGCGTCTCGCTGACGCATACATCGACGTCGAGGGCATCCGGCTCACGCTGTGGCAGGCGGCCTGGCGGATGTCGGAGGGGCTGGACTGCGAGGCCGAGCTCGCCACGGCGAAGTTCTGGGCCGCCGACGCCGGTCACCGGGTCGCGCACACCGCCGTACACGTGCACGGCGGTGTGGGCATCGACATGGACTACCCGCTACACCGCTACTTCGTCGCCGCCAAGCGCAACGAGTTCACACTCGGTGCGGCCACCGAGCAGCTGCGCCGCCTCGGCCGTCTGCTCGCCGACGAGCCGGTATGAGCGCAGACCCCGCTCGCACGGTCGCGGACCTGCTGCTGCGGCGCGAGCACGACGACCGTCCGGGGCTGCGCTTCGAGGACCGGGAGTGGACCTGGGCCGAGCACGTACGGCTGTCGCAGCAGCGCGCGCACTGGCTGGCGGGCCGGCGCGACCCCGGGCGGCCGTTCCACGTCGGGCTGCTGCTGGACAACGTGCCGGAGTTCTCGTTCCTGCTCGGCGCCGCGGCGCTCGGCGGTGCCGTGGTGGTCGGGCTCAACCCGGTGCGCCGCGGCGAGGCCCTGGCCCGCGACGTACGGCACAGCGACTGCCAGCTGCTGGTCACGGAGCCGCGCCACCGTCACCTCCTCGACGGCCTCGACCTCGGCCTCGCGCCCGACCGCGTCCACGACGTCGACTCCCCCGACTGGGCGCAGTCACTCCAGGACGGGATTGGCGCGCAGGTCCGCCCGGCCGAGCCGGACGACCTGTTGATGCTGATCTTCACGTCCGGGACCGACGGCGACCCCAAGGCCGTGCGCTGCACGCACCGCAAGGTGGTCGCGCCTGGGCTGATGCTGGCCGAACGGATGGGCCTGGGCCACGACGACTGCGCGTACGTCGCCATGCCGATGTTCCACTCCAACGCGGTCATGGCCGGGTGGGGCGTCGCCCTCGCGGCCGGCGCCACACTGGCGCTGCGGCGGTCGTTCTCGGCCTCGGGGTTCCTGCCCGACGTACGCCGGTTCGGCGCCACCTACGCCAACTACGTCGGCAAGCCGCTGTCGTACGTGCTCGCGACGCCGGCCCGGCCCGACGACGCCGACAACCCGCTGAGGATCGTGTACGGCAACGAGGGTGCGGAGCCGGACCTCGCCGAGTTCGGCCGCCGGTTCGGCTGCGCCGTCGTGGACGGCTTCGGCTCGACCGAAGGCGGGGTCGCAGTCTCGCGCGTGCCGGGGACGCCGCCGGGCTCCCTGGGCAAGCCGATCGACGGCGTCAGGGTGCTGGACCCGCACACCGGCCACGAGTGCCCCACGGCCAGGTTCGAAGGCGGAGCCCTGGCCAACCCGGACGAGGCCGTCGGCGAGCTGGTGAACACCACCGGGCCGGGCGCCTTCGCCGGCTACTACAAGGAGCCGGAGGCCGAGGCGGCCCGGATGCGCGACGGCATGTACTGGAGCGGCGACCTGGCCTACCGCGCCGCGGACGGCTCCCTCTACTTCGCCGGCCGGGCCGGCGACTGGCTGCGCGTGGACGGCGAGAACCTGGGCACGGCGCCGATCGAACGACTGCTGCTGCGCCACGCCGACATCGCCCAGGCCGCGGTGTACGCCGTGCCGGACGTCGTCGTCGGCGACCAGGTGATGGCCGCAGTGGTGCTGCGCGACGGAGCCAGGTTCGACGCCGGCGACTTCGCGGCGTTCCTGGCCGAGCAGCCCGACCTCGGCCCGAAGTCCGCCCCGCGCTACGTGCGGGTCTGCGCCGACCTGCCGCGCGGCCGGACGTACAAGGTGCTCAAGCGCGACCTCGGCGCGCAGCGCTGGAACTGTGCCGACCCGGTGTGGGTGCGCACCGAGGGGGGCCAGGGCTACGAGCGGCTCGACGACGCACTCAGGAACACCCTGGAAGGTCTCCTGTAGGTGCAGAGCGTTCCCGGGTAGTCGCCTGCCATCCCGGCCGCACGGCGTGAGTCTGTGACTGACACGCGACCGCGCGCGGCCGCGCCTCGCCCGGACCGCACGGGCGCTACTTCTGCAGCGAGTGCAGGTGTTCCACAGTGCGGGCGTACTCCTCGACGATCTCGGCGAACAGCTCCGCGACCGGGCGTTCGGCGTTCATCCGGCCGACGATCTGGCCGGCGGGCATCGCCACCGTGGTCGGGTCGCCGGCCTGGTTCATCCGCTGGTGCGCCTCCGCGACGAGGATGTTCTGCAGCGGCATCGGCAGCGGCGCGGGTGCGTCCTCCTCCTCCCAGGCCTGCGTCCACCGGTTCCGCAGCAGCCGCGCCGGCTTGCCGGTGTAGATGCGGGTGCGCACGGTGTCGGACGACGACGCGGCCAGCAGCGCGCGCTTGATGGTGTCGTACTCCCCGCCGAGCTTGTACTCGGCGGCGGTCAGCCACGCGGAGCCCATCCACACGCCCTGTGCGCCCAGCGCCAGCGCCGCGGCCGCCTGGCGGCCCGACCCGATGCCGCCCGCGGCCAGCACCGGCACGTCACCGCCGACCGCGTCGACGATCTCGGGAGTCAGCACCATCGTGGCGACCTCGCCGGTGTGGCCCCCGGCCTCGTAGCCCTGCGCGACGACGATGTCGACGCCGTTGTCGACGTGGCTGCGCGCGTGCGCGGCCTTGCCGGCCAGCGCCGCCACCGGCACGTCGGCGTCGTGCGCCCGGTCGATCACGTCCTTGGGAGGCGACCCGAGCGCGTTCGCGATCAGCCGGATGGGGTGCGACAGCGCGACGTCGACGTGGGCGCGGGCCACCGAGTGCAGCCAGCCCATGACCGCGTCGCGGTGCTCGACGTCCTCGCCCAGCGGCGGTACGCCGAGCTTGCGCAAGGTGTCGTCGACGAACTTCTTGTGCTCCTCGGGCACCAGGGCACCGAGGTCGGTGGGTGTCCCCTCGGTGGGCACCTTCATCGGCATGACGACGTCGACGCCGTACGGCTTGCCGTCGGTGTTTCCGTCCATCCAGCCGAGGACCGCGTCGAGCTCCTCGGCCCCGTTGAAGCGGACGCAGCCGAGCACGCCCATGCCGCCGGCACGGGTGATGGCCGCGGCGACGTGCTCGGACGGGGTGAACCCGAAGATCGGGTAGTCGATACCGAGCTGGTCGCAGATCGGGGTTCGCATCAGGCTCCCGTCAGGCCGGGGTGGGCGTGGTCGCAGCCTCGCGCACGAGCCGCTGCGCCCACGGGTAGTCGGGCTTGCCGCTCGGGTGCCGACGGATGCTCTCGACCAGGTGCACCTCGCGCGGCACCTTGTAGCCGGCGATGCGTGTCCGCACGAAGCCGTCGATGTCCTGCACGGTCGGCTCCCTGCCGTCGCGCGGCTGCACAACTGCGACCACGCGTTGGCCGAACCGCTCGTCGGGCGCCCCGACGACGAGCACGTCGAACACGTCGGGGTGCGCCTTGACGGCGTCCTCGACCTCCTCGGGGAACACCTTCTCGCCGCCGGTGTTGATGCAGTTGGACCCGCGGCCCAGCAGCGTGATGGTGCCGTCGTCCTCGACGCGGGCCATGTCGCCGGGGATGGAGTAGCGCACGCCGTTGACCTCGGTGAACGTCCTGGCCGTCTTGTCCGGGTCCTTGTGGTAGCGCAGCGGGATGTGCCCGGACCGGGCGAGCCGCCCGACGCCACCGGAGCCGGGCTCGATGGGGTCGCCCGCCTCGTCGATGACGATCGTGCCCTCGCCACGGTTGACCCGCGGGCCGCCGTGGTCCTGGTCGTCCTTGGTGATCACGCCGATGCCGGAGAAGCCGGTCTCGGAGGACCCGATGGTGTCGGTGAGCACGATGTTGGGGAACGTCTCGAGGTACTGCTGCTTGACCGAGGACGAGAAGATCGCGGCGCCGCTGCTGAGCGCGAGCAGCGTCGAGCCGTCGTAGGCGCCGGACTCGTACGCCTCGATCATCGGCCGGGCCATGGCGTCACCCGTGATCGCCATGACGTTGACCTTCTCCTGCTCCACCAGCCGCCATACCTCGTGCGCGTCGAACTTCGGCATCAGCACGACGGTGCTGGCGGTGAACAGGGCACCGAGTGCCGCCCACTGGGCCGCGCCGTGCATCATCGGCGCCACGGGGAAGCGCACCAGCGGGCCGCCCTCGGCGCCGTCGCGGGCGAGCTTCCACTCGTCCTCGACGGGCTCGTTGGTCATGAAGTCGATGCCGCCGCCGAGCACGCGCCACACGTCCTCCTGCCGCCACACCACGCCCTTGGGCATGCCGGTGGTGCCGCCGGTGTAGAGCATGTACAGGTCGTCGGCGCTGCGCTCGCCGAAGTCGCGTTCGGGTGAGGAGTCCGCCAGCGCGGTCTCGTACTCCACCGGGGCGTAGTCGCCCGTGTCCTCGCTGGTGCCGTCCTCGACCACGATGGTGTGCCGGACCGCCGGGACGCGGGGCAGCACGGCGGCCATCTTCGGGGCGTAGCGCCGCTGGTGCAGCACGACCTCGAGGTCGGCGTCGTCGAAGATGTAGGCCAGCTCGTCCTCGACGTAGCGGTAGTTGATGTTGATGGGCACCGCGCGGATCTTGAACAGCGCGAACATGGTCTCGATGAACTCGACCGAGTTCAGCGAGTAGATGCCCACCTTCGACTCGCGGCCGACGCCCTGGCCGGCCAGGTGGTGCGCGAGCCGGTTGGCGCGCTCCTCGAGCTCGGCGAAGGTCACCCGGCGCCCGTCGCAGACCACCGCCGGACGGTCCGGCGCGAGGTCGACGGCGTGCTCGAGCATGTCCGCGATGTTGAAAGCCACCCCGAAAAAGTAGAACATGTTCTCACTGGAGGCAATACCCGGCCGGCCGGCGTCCGTCAGACTGGGCGCTGGCGCGCACCCTCACGCCGACGCCGAGCACGGGACACGAGACGAGGTCACCTGATGAGCCAAGAACCGCACTGCCTGGTCGAGCGCCGGGGTCACGTGCTGGTCGTGACGATGAACCGGCCGGAGGCCCGCAACGCGCTGTCGGCGGAGATGATGAACATCATGCGCGAGGCCTGGGACCAGGTCGACCGCGACCGCGACATCCGGGTCTGCGTGCTCACCGGTGCCGGGGGCGCGTTCTGCGCGGGCGCCGACCTGAAGGCGATGACCCAGAGCCATCCGGGCAAGTCGTTCGAGGGCGGCGGATGGGACCTCACCCGCATCGACGCGCTGCTCAAGGGCCGGCGGCTCACCAAGCCGCTGATCGCCGCGGTCGAGGGGCCCGCGATCGCCGGGGGTACCGAGATCCTGCAGGCGACCGACATCCGGGTGGCCGGCGAGAGCGCGAGGTTCGGCGTCTCGGAGGCCCGGTGGGGGCTTTTCCCGCTGGGCGGGTCCGCGGTCCGGCTGGTGCGGCAGGTCCCGTACACGCTGGCCGCCGACATCCTGCTCACCGGCCGCCATCTGAGCGCGGCCGAGGCCCGCGAGATCGGGCTGGTCGGCCGCGTCGTCCCCGACGGGCAGGCGCTCGACACCGCGCTCGAGATCGCCGAGCAGGTGGCGGCGAACGGGCCGCTGGCGGTGCAGGCGATCCTGCAGACCATCCGCGACACCGAGGGGATGGCCGAGGACGACGCGTTCAAGATCGAGGCCGAGATCGGCATGCGGGTGTTCATGAGCGAGGACGCCAAGGAGGGGCCGCGGGCCTTCTCGGACAAGCGCACCCCCGAGTTCTCGGGGCGCTGAACGGTGGCCGGCGACGAGGGCGGCGACGACGCGCTGCTGCGCCTGGCGGCCGCGGCCAGGCGGCTGGTGGAGGCGGTGGTGCTCACCGACGTCGACGCGGACGACCTGGAGGTCGCGGCCAAGGAGGTCGAGGACCTCGACCAGCGGCTGCGCCGGCGGCTGCTCGAGCACCCGCGACGGCCCGACTTCGGCCCGGACGGGCGGATGCGCGCACTTGCCAACCCGGTGATCGGCGAGGCCAACCCGCTGGCGCCGCCGCTGTACGTCGAGTCCTCGCGTGACGGCACTGCGCGGGCTGAGTTCGAGCTCGGAGACGCGTACGAGGGCCCGCCCGGCCTGGTGCACGGCGGGGTGTGCGCGCTGATCCTCGACCACATCCTGGGCAGCGCCGGCGGTGCCGCGGGCCGGCCCGGCATGACCGGGACGCTGCAGCTGCGCTATCGCCGTCCGACGCCGCTGCACCGGCCGCTGGTGGCGCGGGCCTGGGTCGAGGGCGAGGAGGGCCGCAAGACCACGATCCGCGGCGAGATCGCGCGTGCCGACGGCCGCGTCACCGTGGAGGCTTCGGGGCTGTTCATCCTGCCGAGCTTCCTGGCCGAGCAGCTCGAGGAGGCCCAGCGCTACCGCGACTGAGCCAGGAATCTTGGCGCGTCACCTGTCGACCGATTGACGCCTCACCACAGAGTTTCTGCATGGGGAAGCACCGCCGTGGTTCCGGCCCGCTGACAGCCTCGGCTTCACAAAGCAACCGACCCGACACGAAGTGCTGGCAAAGGTCGCCAGGAACTTTGGCGCGTCACCACATGGTTGCTAGATGGCGGTGTCCTGCTTGGCCCAGTAGGGGTCGCGCAGCTTGCGCTTGTAGAGCTTGCCGTTCGGGTCGCGGGGCATCTCCTCGACGTAGTCGATGCTCTTCGGGCGCTTGAACTTCGCCAGCCGCTCCCCGGCGTACGACAGCAGGTCGGCGGTCAGCTCGTCGCCGGGCACTGCGTCCGGGGCCGCCTGCACGACGGCCTTGATCTCCTCGCCCCAGTCCGAGTGCGGGATGCCGAACACGGCCACGTCCGCGACCGCCGGGTGCATCTGCAGCTCGGCCTCGATCTCCGCGGGATAGATGTTGACCCCGCCGGAGATGATCATGTCGCTCTTGCGGTCGCACAGGAACAGGTAGCCGTCCTCGTCGAGGTAGCCGACGTCGCCGACGGTGAAGAAGTCCTCGATCCGGTTCTTCCGCGTCTTGTCGGGGTCGCCCTTGTACGAGAAGTCGGAGTTGGCCATCTTCATGTAGACGGTCCCGGCCTCGCCGGCGGGCACCTCGTTGCCGTCGTCGTCGAAGACCTTGATCTCCGACCCCGGCCACGCCCGCCCCACCGAGCCCGGCTTGCGCAGCCACTCCTCGGAGGTGATGAGCGCTCCCCCGCCCTCGGTCGCCGCGTAGTAGTCGATGACGACCGGACCCCACCAGTCGATCATCGCCCGCTTGACCTCCTTCGGGCACGGCGCGGCGCCGTGCACCATGTAGCGCAGCGACGACAGGTCGTACTGCTTGCGCTCGTCCTCGGGCAGCGACAGCAGCCGGTTGAACTGCGTCGGCACCATGTGGCTCTGGCTCACCCCGTAACGCTCGACCAGCTCGAGCATCTCCCTCGGTCTCCAGGGGTCCATGAGCACGGCGGGATGCCCGACGTGCACCGACGTAGAGGCCCACACCAGCACCGCGGTGTGGTAGAGCGGCGACCCGCACAGGTGCACGTTGTCGTCGAAGGGCCGCATTCCGAACAGCGCGAAGAACCCCGACATGCGCACGGCGATCTCGTCGGGGTCGCCCCCCGACAGCGGCCGCTTCAAGCCCTTCGGCTTGCCGGTCGTACCCGACGTGTACTGCATCGGCGCGCCGGCGGTACGCCCCTCCGGGCGCGCGTCCGGCTGACCCTCGGCCAGCTCGCCGAGGCCGCGGAACCCCTCGATCGTCCCGACCGCGAACCGGCGCTCGCCGGCCACCCCGGCCTCGTCGGCCGCCTGCCGCGCCGCGTCGGCGAACCGCTCGTGCGCGACGAACACCTTGGCCTCGCTGTCCCCGACGATGTAGGCGACCTCGGGACCGACCAGGTGCCAGTTGACCGGCACCAGGTACAGGCCGGACTGCAGCGCGGCGAAGTACAGCGCGAGCATCTCCACGCCGTTGGGCAGCAGCACCGCGACGGTGTCACCGGTGGCCAGGCCCTCCGACCTCAGCCCGTGCGCGTAGCGGTTGGTCATCGCCGCCAGCTCCGCGTACGTCGTCTCGCGGCCGTCCGGCGACACCACCGCCAGCATGCCGGGTCGCGCGTGCGCGATCTGCCACAGTCCGAGCTCGTCAGCCATGGCCAGCAGACTAGAACGTGTTGCAGTATCGGGCAACAGTCTGCTTGGACCAGGGCACGTCAGGGTTCATGATGGCGTTATGCCATGCGGGTACGAGCCCGACGACGCGCTGTGGGCAGCCCTCGCCGAGTGCGAGAGTCAGGAGGAGATGCAGGTCGTGCTGCGCGCCTGGGTGCAGGCCAACGACGACTTCTGGGCGTCCGCGTCCCCCTCACCCGCCGGCTGGGAACCACCCGACGGCCGACGGCCGGGCTGGGACTGGACCCCGCCGGACGGCGTGCGCCCCCGCCCCGAGCGGATGCCGCTGTGGGTGCGCGCCTGGTACCACACACCGTTCGCGCACCGGCATGCCTACGAGTGGATGTGGCACCACGGCGGGTTCGACGTGCTCCCGCCGGCGAGCCGGCAGGCCTAGCTGGTTGAACGTTCACTGCACGAAGTTGCGCACCTGGACGTAGACGCCGGCGTTCTCGTGCAGCGCGGAGTGGTCCAGGCAGCCGACGTTGGTGTTCACGGCCCCGGTCAGCACCGTCGAGTCTTGGGGGACGACCACCTCGTCGCAGCTGGACCAGAACGTCCCGTAGTGGACCGCCCCGGGCGTCTCGTCCCCTCGGTTGAGGGCTTTCAGGAACGCCGACCCGGGTCGCATCTGTTCACACGAGGTCTGGAAGCAGGCGTTGGCGGTCCTGGTGCCGTGGTTGGGGCCACCCAGGCTCACCCAGTCGTCGACCTCGCCGGTGCCGTTGAGGTTCTTCAGGAAGTAGCGCGACGACAGGCCACCCATGGAGTGGGTGACGAGGTCGACCCGGGCCGCACCGGTCCGCGCACGCACGGTGTCGATGAAGTCGGCCAGCTGCCGTGCGGTGGTGGCGTTGGACTGGGCCGTGTTGTAGGTCCAGGCGTTCAGCTCGCCCGCCGTCCAGCCGTCGGCGGCGAACCGGCTCTTCATCGTGTCCCAGGCGGCAGCACTGCTGTGCCAGCCGTGCACGAACACGATGGGCTGGTGCACGACGGCCTGCGCCGATGTCGCCGGCGCGAGGAATGCGGCGAGCAGGGCAAACGTCGATGCGACGATAATGACGGCACGCCGCATGTGCCCCACACCTCCCGAGTAATGTCCTTACTCGACGGTAATCCGACCTGATTCGTCAGGGCAACCCTCTCAGCCGAGGACCGCGTCGGCGACGGCGCGCAGCTCGTCCACGCTGCGGCACGTCACCAGCAGCATGGACACCCCCGCCTCCTCCCAGCGGCGCACGTCCTCCCGCACACGCTCGGGCGGGCCGACCAGTGTGATGTCCTCGACCAGGCTGTCGGGCACGAGCGCGGCCGCCTTGTCCTTGTCACCGGTGAGGTAGGCCTGCTGGATCTGCTCGGTCTCGGCCTCGTAGCCCATCCGCGCGAACACGTCCTTGTGGAAGTTGCGCTGTTTTGCCCCCATCCCCCCGATGTACAGGGCCATGTACGGCTTGATCGCCGCCAGCGTCCGTTCCCGGTCGTCGGTGACGACGACCTGGGCGGTCGCGCAGACCTCGAACTCCGCGCGGGTACGACGGGCACCCGGTCTTGCGAACCCCTCGGCCAGCCACTTCTCGTACATCGGGCCGAGACGCGGCGAGTAGAAGATCGGCAGCCAGCCGTCGGCGACCTCCGCGGCCAGCGCGACGTTCTTCGGCCCCTCCGCACCCAGCCAGATCGGCACGTCCGCGCGGAGCGGGTGCGTGATCGGTTTCAGCGGCTTGCCCAGACCGGTCGCGTCGTCGCCGGCGTACGGAAGCGGGTAGTGCGGGCCCTCGTTGGCCACGGGTGCCTCGCGGGCGAGCACCTGCCGCACGATCGACACGTACTCGCGGGTGCGCGCCAGCGGCTTGGCGAACGGTGCGCCGTACCAGCCCTCGACCACCTGCGGCCCGGACACGCCGAGCCCCAGCACCACGCGTCCGCCGCTGAGGTGGTCCAGCGTCAGCGCGTGCATCGCGCACGCGGTCGGGGTGCGGGCCGACAGCTGCACCAGGGCCGTGCCCAGGCGCACGCGCGCGGTACGCGACCCGTACCAGGCGAGTGGCGTGAGCGCGTCGGAGCCCCACGCCTCGGCGGCGAACACCGCGTCGAGCCCGAGGCGCTCGGCCTCGTCCACCAGCTCCTGCGCGTTGTCCGGCGGGCCCGCGCCCCAGTAGCCCAGCTGCAGTCCCAGCCGCATTCGTGCCACCTCCATCGCCCGGTCGGGTGCTCGCGGTCACCTTGCGGGCAGAACTGTAACGTGTTTCACTTTCGGCGTGAGTGGCCTCCCAACTGCACCGCTGACCGCCCCACTGGACATCAGTTTCGACTACACCCGGTCGCTGGGCCAGACGCTGAGCGGGTTCATGACCGGGCTGCGCGACCACCAGGTGCTCGGCGGCCGCAGCTCCGACGGCCGGGTGCACGTGCCGCCGCCGGAGTTCGACCCCGCGACCGCGCAGCCGGTCACCGAGCTGGTCGAGGTCGGGCAGGCGGGTACCGTCACCTCCTGGTCGTGGATGGCGCGACCGCTGGAGGGACAACCCTTGCAGCGGCCGTTCGCCTGGGTCCTGGTGCGGCTCGACGGCGCCGACACGTCGATGGTGCACGCGCTCGACGTCACCGGCCCCGAGCAGGTCAGCACCGGCATGCGGGTGCGCATCCGCTGGGCCGACGAGACCACCGGCCACATCTGCGACATCGCCTGCTTCGAGCCCGAGGCCCACGCATGACCGACCCCGTCACGATGGTGACCACGCCCGTGCACCTGAGCTACCTGCACACCGCCGGGACGGAGGAGAGCAGCTACCTGCGCGCGCTGGAACAGGGTCGCCTGGTCGGACAGCGCTGCCCCGCCTGCGGCAAGGTCTACGTGCCTCCGCGCGGGTCGTGCCCGGTCGACGGTGTGCCGACGGCCGAGGAGGTGGAGCTGCCCGACCGCGGCATCGTCACGACGTTCTGCATCGTCAACGTCCCGTTCATGGGACAGCGCATCGAGCCGCCGTACGTGTCGGCGTACGTGCTGCTCGACGGTGCCGACATCGCCTTCCTGCACCTGATCCTGGGCTGCCCGGTCGACGAGGTGCGGATGGGGATGAAGGTCGAGGCGGTGTGGAAGCCGCGCGAGGAGTGGCGGCCGACGCTGGAGAACATCGACCACTTCCGTCCAACCGGCGAGCCCGACGCGCCGTACGAGCACTTCGCCCAACACCTGTGAGCACAGCACCTGTGAGACCCGTGAGCCCAGCAGCGAGGAGTGGCCAGTGAGGGACGTCGCCGTCGTCGGCTTCGCCCAGGCGCCCAGCGTGCGCCGCACGTCCGGCTCGTCGACCGGCGTGGAGATGCTGGTGCCGACGTTCCAGGAGGTCTACGAGCAGACCGGACTGAACAAGACCGACATCGACTTCTGGTGCTCGGGCTCGAGCGACTACCTGGCCGGCCGGTCTTTCTCGTTCGTGTCGGCGGTCGACGCGATCGGTGCCTTCCCCCCGATCATCGAGTCGCACGTGGAGATGGACGGCGCGTGGGCGCTGTACGAGGCGTGGGTGAAGGTGCTGACCGGCGAGGCCGACGTCGCGCTCGCGTACGGGTTCGGCAAGTCGTCGGCGGGCACCCTGCGTCGAGTGCTCAGTCTGCAGACCGACCCCTACGTCGTGGCCCCGCTGTGGGTCGACGCGGTGAGCATGGCCGCGCTGCAGGCGCGTGCCGGGCTCGACTCCGGCGCGTGGTCCGAGCGGGACATGGCCGAGGTGGTCGTGCGCTGCCGACACGCCGCCAAGGACAACCCGCGCGCACAGCTGTCCGGCGACCACACCGTCGAGGAGCTGCTCGAGCAGGAGCCGTACGCCGACCCGCTGCGCATGCACGACTGCCCGCCCATCACCGACGGCGCCGCGGCCGTCGTCATCGCCGCCGGCGACCGAGCGCGCGAGGTGTGCGACAACCCCGCGTGGATCACCGGCTTCGCGCACTGCACCGACGCCCAGAACATCGGCGGGCGCGACCTCACCACGTCTGCGTCCACGACCGCTGCGGGACGGGCCGCCGGACTCAACGGCGGGGTCGAGGTGGCCGAGCTGTACGCGCCGTTCAGCCACCAGGAGATCGTGCTCCGGCGTGCGCTGGGCATCGGCGACAACGTGACCGTGAACCCTTCGGGCGGGGCGCTGTGCGCCAACCCGATGTTCGCCGCGGGCCTGGTGCGCATCGGAGAGGCAGCGCGCCGGATCCACGAGGGCGAGGCCGGGCGCGCGCTCGCGCACTCCACGTCGGGGCCCGCGCTGCAGCAGAACCTCGTGTGCGTGATGGAGGGACAGGGCTGATGGGCAAGCAGCTGGCCGCGGTCGTCGGCACCGGGCAGACCCACCACCGCAGCAAGCGCACCGACGTCTCGATCGCGGGGCTGTGCCGCGAGGCGGTCGACCGCGCGCTGGCCGACGCCGGCGTCGAGCTCGCCGACATCGACGCCGTGGTGATCGGCAAGGCGCCCGACCTGTTCGAGGGCGTGATGATGCCCGAGCTGTACCTCGCCGAGGCGCTCGGTGCCGTGGGCAAGCCGCTGTTCCGGGTGCACACCGCCGGCTCGGTCGGCGGCTCGACCTCCCTCGTCGCCGCGCAGCTGGTGCAGGGCGGCGTGCACCGGCGGGTGCTCACGCTGGCTTTCGAGAAGCAGTCGGAGTCGAACGCGATGTGGGCGTTGTCCATCCCCATCCCGTTCATCATGCCGGTGCACGCCGGCGCCGGCGGCTACTTCGCGCCGCACGTGCGCTCCTACATCCGCCGCTCCGGCGCCCCCGAGCACGTCGGCCGGATGGTCGCGGTGAAGGACCGCCTGAACGGCTGTCGCAACCCCTACGCACACCTGCACGACTCCGACATCACGATGGAAAGCGTCGCGGAGTCGGCGATGCTGTGGGACCCGATCCGCTACGACGAGACCTGCCCGTCCTCCGACGGCGCCTGCGCGATGGTGATCGCCTCCGAGGACATCGCCGACAGCGCGCCGCGGGCGGCCTGGATCCACGCAACCGCGATGCGCACCGAGCCGACCACGTTCGCCGGTCGCGACCAGGCGAACCCGCAGGCGGGGCGCGACGCCGCCGCGGCGCTGTGGCGCGACGCGGGCATCACCGACCCGCTCACCGAGGTCGACGTGGCCGAGATCTACGTACCGTTCTCGTGGTTCGAGCCGATGTGGATGGAGAACCTCGGCTTCGCCGCGGAGCACGAGGGCTGGAAGCTGACCGAGTCCGGGGAGACCTCCATGGACGGGCAGATCCCGGTCAACCCCTCCGGCGGCGTGCTGTCGTCGAACCCGATCGGCGCCTCGGGCATGCTCCGGTTCGCCGAGGCGGCCATGCAGGTGATGGGTGTGGCCGGCGAGCACCAGGTCCCGGGCGCACGCACAGCGTTGGGGCACGCGTACGGCGGAGGGTCGCAGTTCTTCGCCATGTGGGTCGTCGGAGCGGATAAACCGTATCGCTGACGACAAGTCCCGACGTAGTCGGACGCAGGCGGGCAGCGTGAAACTGCACCGAAACTAGCGAGATTCCCTTTACTGTCTGGGGCTGGCGAGGCTCCTGATGCGAGAGCATGCTGCTCACGATTGCGTGACTGACTGCTGGCACGAAGCGATCAGCGGTTGACAACGAGGCCCGCAGCCGCCCTGCGGTCCCCGAGCCAGAAACGGATGTTGCCCAACCCAGGTTTGCCGGGGGAGCCAAGCCTTTCGTCGCGTAAGGAGCTCCGGTGTCTACTCACCTGTCTCGGACATTTCTGCTGTTCGGCGCAGTTGTCTCGTCTTTGAGCCTGTTGTTCATGCCGCTGTCGGCGAACTCCGCGACCGTGGCGAGCAGCGGCACCGCATCGAGCCAACCGGGGGGGTCGGTCACCGGTGGGGTCCGGCCGGCGGCCTCGGCGGTGCTGCTCTCGCCGAAGGCCGCCCGGCCGGTGACTCCTCGGGTGCATGAGTACCGGGTCGCCGCAACGGCGCCCCGGCACGCCCTCACCCAGAGCACGGCCGGGCGCGCCTTCACCCTGAGCGCGCCCGAGCCCTCGACCGGCTACGGCGTCGTGGGTGCCACCTGGGCCGGCGCGAAGCCCGCCGGGCTACGCATCGCCATCCGCACCAGGACCGGCACCGTGTGGTCGTCGTGGACTCAGCTGAGCCTCGACACCGCCGGCCACGGGCCCGACCCGGGCTCGGCCGAGGCCAGGAACGCCCACCCCGCCTCCGACCCGGTTGCCGTCGGCAACGTCGACCAGGTCCAGATGCGCGCCACCAGCCGCACCGGACAGCTGCCGCGCGCGCTCCGGCTCGCGGTGGTGGATCCCGGGACCAGCCCCGCCGACAACGACCCGGTTGCCGTGCAGGGCTTCACCTCACCGGGCGCCACCGGCGTGATCGGCAGGGCGCACCGGCCGAAGATCCGCACCCGCGCCGCGTGGGGCGCCAACGAGCGCCTGCGCACCCGGCTTCCGACGTTCGGCATCGTGCGGGCCGGCTTCGTGCACCACACCGTGAACACCAACCACTACACCCGAGCGCAGGTGCCCGCGATCATCCGTGGCATCTACGCCTTCCACACCCAGGTCAACGGTTGGAGCGACATCGGTTACAACTTCCTCGTCGACCGGTTCGGCCGGATCTGGGAGGGACGCTTCGGCGGCGTGGCGCGCAACGTGATCGGCGCGCACACGCTCGGCTTCAACGACGTCGCGTTCGCGATGTCGGCGATCGGCAACTTCCAGATCGCGCGGCCCTCACACGCGATGATCCGCGCCTTCGGCCGGCTGATGGGCTGGAAGCTGGGCATAAACAACGTGCGCGCGGGTGACATGCACCAGCTCCTGCACGGCAAGGTGTTCCGGGCGATCAGCGGGCACCGTGACGCCGGCGCGACGCTGTGCCCGGGGATCCACCTCTACACCAAGATCCCGACCATCAAGAGGATCGCGATCAGGGCGCAAGGCGGCGTAGTCGCCCCCAAGCCGAAGCCGCGTCCACAGCCGCGTCCTCGCCCTCGTCCGCCCGGCAAGGGCGGACCCGGCCCCGGCCTGGTGCCACAGGCCCCGGTGCAGTAGCCGCCGGGGCCGGCAGGCCCGGGCGACACCGTCAGTACCGGACCTGGACCTCCTTGATGCCGTTCAGCCAGCCCGAGCGCAGACGGCGCGCGTCACCGACCTTGCTGATGTCGGGCAGGACATCGGCGATGGCGTTGAAGATCAGGTTGATCTCGAGCTTGGCGAGGTTGGCACCGAGGCAGTAGTGCGCGCCCTGGCCGCCGAACCCAAGGTGCGGGTTGGGGTCGCGGAGCACGTCGAACCGCTGGGGCTGGTCGAAGATGTCGGGGTCGAAGTTCGCCGAGCTGTAGAACATGCCCACTCGCTCGCCCTTGGCTATGTCGACGCCGGCGAGCGTGGTGTCGCGCATGGCGGTGCGCTGGAAGCACATCACCGGGGTTGCCCAGCGCACGATCTCGTCCGCGGCGGTGGCCGGACGCTGCTCCTTGAAGATCTCCCACTGTTCGGGGTTGTCGAAGAACGCCAACATGCCGTGCGTGATGGCGTTGCGCGTGGTCTCGTTGCCCGCGACGGCGAGCAGGATGACGAAGAAACCGAACTCGTCGGAGGTGAGCGCCTCCCCGTCGATGTCGGCGTTGACCAGCTTGGTGACGATGTCGTCGCGGGGGTTGGCGCGGCGGTCCTCGGCCATCATCGCGAAGTAGCCGATCATCTCCGCCGCGGCGCTCTCCGGGTCGATGTCGTACTCGGGGTCGTCGTAGGCGACCATCTGGTTGGACCACTCGAAGAGCTTGAGCCGGTCTTCCTGCGGTACGCCGAGCAGCTCGGCGATCGCCTGCAGCGGCAGCTCGCAGGCCACCTGCGTGACGAAGTCGCCGGCGCCCGAGGCGGACGCGTCCTGCACGATCTTGCGGGCGCGTTCACGCAGCGGCTCCTCGAGCGCGGCCACCGAGCGCGGCGTGAAGCCCCGCGAGACGATCCGGCGCACCTTGGTGTGGTCGGGCGGGTCCATGTTGAGCATGATCAGCCGCTGCGCCTCGATCTGCTCGCGGGTGAGGCCCTCGCTGAACCGGATGATCGCGGTGTTCTCGGCGCTGGAGAAGGTCTCGCTGTCGCGCGAGACCGCCTTCACGTCCTGGTGCCGGCTGACGACCCAGAAACCCTGGTCGGTGAAGCCTCCCGCGCCGGGCTGCACCGCGTTCCACCAGACCGGCGCGGTACGCCGGAGCTCGGCGTACTCCGCGATCGGCAGGCGCTCCGCGATCAGGTCGGGGTCGGTGAAGTCGAAACCCTCGGGAAGCGACACGGTGCTCACGGGCTACCTCCGGTACACACGACAGGTCGAGACGTGAAATCTGGAACGTGTTCTAGGTCATTAGAGCACAACGGCGACGGTGCCGTGAACCCTCTCGCAGTGCATACGGGTGTTCGCGCGCGCTTGCTCCGGACGAGAACGTGTTCTACTTTGTAAGCCTGAGCTGGGGACCGCGACCACGGCAGGCACCCGTCCCGGTGGCTGCCCGGAGAGGAGTGCCGCGTGGGCGAACCGGTGATCGTCGAGGCCGTACGGACGCCGATCGGCAAGCGCAACGGCTGGCTGTCCGGGCTGCATGCCGCGGAGGTGCTCGGCGCGGCACAGGCCGGGCTGGTCGAGCGGACCGGCATCGACGCCTCCCTGGTGGAGCAGGTGATCGGCGGATGCGTCACCCAGGCGGGCGAGCAGTCCAACAACATCACGCGCACGGCCTGGCTGCACACCGGGCAGCCTCGCCAGACCGGATGCACCACGATCGACTGCCAGTGCGGGTCCGCTCAGCAGGCCAACCACCTGGTGGCCGGGCTCATTGCCGCCGGGGCGATCGACGTCGGCATCGCGTGCGGCGTGGAGTCGATGTCGCGGGTGCCGCTGCGCGCCAACATCGGAGCGGACGCAGGACTCCCCCGGCCCGAGACCTGGGACATCGACCTGCCCAACCAGTTCCTCGGTGCGGACCGGATCGCGCAGGACCGCGGCATCGGTCGCGCCGACCTCGACGCGTTCGGCGCCGCCTCGCAGGAGAAGGCGCGGCGCGCGTGGGACGAGGGACGCTTCGACCGCGAGGTGATGCCCGTCGAGGCGCCGGTTCTCGACGAGGACGGCAAGCCCACTGAGGAGAGGCAGCCGGTGACGCGGGACCAGGGGCTGCGTGACACGTCGGTGGAGAAGCTCGCCGCGCTGCAGCCGGTACTCGACGGCGGCTTCCACACCGCCGGCACCTCGTCGCAGATCTCCGACGGCGCCGCCGCGGTGATGCTGATGGACGCGGACCGCGCCCGCGCGCTCGGGCTCACGCCGCGTGCGCGCATCGTGTCCCAGTGCCTCGTCGGCGCCGAGCCGTACTACCACCTCGACGGGCCGGTGCAGGCCACCGAGCGCGTGCTCGAGCGCAGCGGCATGGCGATGGCCGACATCGACCTGTTCGAGGTCAACGAGGCGTTCGCCTCCGTGGTGCTGTCGTGGGCGGGCGTGCACAAGCCCGACATGGATCGGGTCAACGTCAACGGGGGCGCGATCGCGCTCGGGCACCCGGTCGGCAGCACCGGGTCGCGACTGCTCACCACCGCGCTGCACGAGCTCGAGCGGCGTGACGCGTCGACCGCGCTGGTCGCGATGTGCGCCGGCGGCGCGCTGTCGACCGGCACCGTCATCGAGCGCCTGTGAGTCAGGACCCGTAGACCGGGTCGGGCGGGTCCGCGTCGGCGAGGAGCTTCTCCACGACGGCACCGACCTCGTCGGGGTCCCAGCGGTCCTGCTTGTCCGCCGTCGGGCCGCGCCGCCAGCCGTCGGCTACCGTGATGCGCCCGCCCTCGACCTCGAACACCCGCCCGGTCACGTCGCGCGACTCCTCGCTGCCCAGCCACACCACGAGCGGTGAGATGTTCTCCGGCGCCATCGCGTCGAAGCCGTCGCCGGGCTCGGCCATCATGTCCGCGAACGCCTTCTCCGTCATCCGCGTCCGCGCCGCGGGGGCGATCGCGTTGACACGCACGCCGTAGCGTCCGAGCTCGGCGGCCGCCACCAGCGTGAGCCCGGCGATGCCCGCCTTGGCCGCGGAGTAGTTCCCCTGGCCGACGCTGCCCAGCAGCCCCGCACCCGAGCTGGTGTTGACCACCCGCGCGTCGACGGCATCGCCGGCCTTCGCGCGTTCGCGCCAGTAGCGCGCGGCGTGGTGCAGCGGCGCGAAGTGTCCCTTCAGGTGCACGCGGATCACGGCGTCCCACTCGTCCTCGCCGAGGTTCACCAGCATGCGGTCGCGCAGAAAACCGGCGTTGTTGACGAGAACGTCGAGCCCGCCGAGGTCGCGCACCGCCTGTTCGACCATCCGGGCGGCGCCGTCGAAGTCGGCGATGTCGTCGGTGTTGGCCACGGCCCGCCCGCCGGCCGCGGTGATCTCGTCGACGACCTGCTGGGCGGGCCCCGCCGAGGGGTCCGCGCCGTCCAGACCCACGCCTACGTCGTTGACCACGACCTTCGCGCCCCTGGCCGCGAACGCCAGTGCGTGCGCCCGGCCGATGCCCCGGCCCGCCCCGGTGACGACCACGACGCGGTCGGTGCAGGTACAGCTCACGACAGGGACTCCGATCGGTTCGTTGAGGCCGGCCGAGCAGCTGACTGGGCGGCCGCCAGGAACGCGGGACGCTCGCCGCCCCCGTGCACGGTGAGCGTCGCGCCGCTGACGTACGACGCCAGCGGCGAAGCCAGGAACAGCGCGCATGCGCCGATCTCGGCGGGGTCGGCCAGCCGGCCGAGCGGGACGGTCGCGCCCACCCGTGCGACACCGTCGGCGTCGCCGTAGTGCCGCTCGCTCTGCTCGGTGCGCACCATGCCGACGGCCAGGCCGTTCACGCGCACCTTGGGCGCCCACTCCACCGCCAGGCTCTCGGTCAGGTTCGCCAGCCCGGCCTTGGCCGCGCCGTACGCCGCGGTGCCCGGGGAAGGGCGCCGGCCGCTGACGCTGCCGACCATCACGATCGCGCCGCCGTCTGCCTGGTCCTGCATCACCGCGTTCGCGGCCTGCGAGACCAGCAGTGGCGCGAGCAGGTTGAGGTCGACGATGGCGGCGTGGAACCGCTCGGAGGCGGTCGCGGCCTCGGCGTACGGCGTGCCCCCGGCGTTGTTGACCACCACGTCGAGCCGCCCGTGCCGACGCACGACCTCCTCGACCATCTCGTGCACCTGCGCGGCGTCGCGCACGTCGCAGCCGAGGAACTCAGCGGCGCGCCCGGCGTGCGACACCGGCGTCTCCGGCTGGTTGCGCGCGCAGGCGACCACGGTGCTTCCGGCGCCGAGAAACGTGCGGCTGATCCCCGCGCCCACGCCGCGCACGCCACCGGTGACCAGCACGACCGCGCCGTCCAGACGAAGTCCGCACAGGTCCGGCCCGGCCACGCATGCCTCCTGAAGGTGCGACATCGCCACGTCGCCTGGTACCTTACCAAGCAAGTGCTAGGTTGGAAACGGCGAGGGGCCGCCCGATGGCAGTCAGCAGCAAGCGGGTCGACGACGGCGTCGTGGTCGTCACCGTCGACTTCCCGCCGGTCAACGCGATCCCGGTGCAGGGCTGGTTCGACCTCGCCGACGCGGTGCGCGCAGCCGGTGCGGACGCGTCCACGCGCGTGGTGGTGCTGCGGGCGGAGGGCCGCGGGTTCTGCGCAGGCATCGACATCAAGGAGGTCCAGCAGGACTCCGGCTACGACGCGCTGGTCGGCGCCAACCACGGCTGCTACGCCGCGTTCTCCGCGGTCTACCACTGCCCCGTCCCCGTGGTCGCCGCCGTGCACGGCTTCTGCCTCGGCGGCGGCGTCGGTGTCGCCGGCAACGCCGACATCGTGGTGGCGTCGGAGGACGCGACGTTCGCCGTCCCCGAGATCGACCGCGGCGCGCTCGGCGCGGCCACGCACCTGTCCCGTCTGGTGCCGCAGCACCTGATGCGCGCGCTGTACTACACCGGCCGCTCCGTCACCGCGACGCAGGTGCAGGCGCACGGCGGTGTCTACGAGGTCGTGCCGCGCGAGCGTCTCGACGACGCCGCGCTCGACCTCGCGCGCGACATCGCGGCCAAGGACGGCACCGTGCTGCGCTGCGCGAAGCAGGCGCTGAACGGCATCGACCCCGTCGACGTCGACCGCAGCTACCGCTTCGAGCAGGGCTTCACGTTCGAGCTCAACCTCACCGGCGTCTCCGACGCCGCGCGTCAGGGCTTCCTCGACCGGCGCAGCGCCGGCTGACCGACACGGAGTACGCGTGGACAAGCAGATGACCGCCGACGACGTCGTGGCGCGGCTGCGCGACGGCATGACGATCGGCATCGGCGGCTGGGGGTCGCGGCGCAAGCCGATGGCACTGGTCCGCGCGATCCTGCGCTCGCGGCTGCGCGACCTCACCCTGGTCAGCTACGGCGGCCCAGACGTCGGGCTGCTGTGCGCGGCCGGACGGGTGCGCAAGGTCGTCTACGGGTTCGTGTCCCTCGACACCATCCCCCTCGAGCCGCACTTCCGCGCCGCACGCGAGAACGCGATGATCGAGGTGCTCGAGCTCGACGAGGGCATGCTGCAGACCGGGCTGCGCGCCGCCGCGCACCGGCTGCCGTTCCTGCCGATCCGCGCCGGCCTGGGGTCCGCGGTGATGGAGTCTGCCGGGGGCAAGGAGCTGCGCACGGTGCGCTCGCCGTACGACGACGGCGAGGAGCTGGTCGCCATGCCGGCGCTGCATCTGGACGCAGCGTTGGTGCACCTCAACCGCGCGGACCGGCGCGGCAACGCGCAGTACCTCGGGCCCGACCCGTACTTCGACGACCTGTTCTGCCTGGCAGCCGACCAGCGGTTCGTCTCCTGCGAGCAGGTGGTCGACACCGCGACGCTGACCCGGGACGCACCGCCCCAGTCGCTGCTGCTGAACCGGATGATGGTCGACGGGGTCGTCGAGTCCCCCGGAGGTGCGCACTTCACCAGCTGCGTGCCCGACTACGGCCGCGACGAGGCGTTCCAGCGTGCCTACGCGCAGGCGGCCGCGGACCCCGAGGCGTGGCGGTCGTTCGAGCAGCGCTTCCTCGACGGCAGCGAGCACGACTACCGCGACGCCGTCCGAGCCCTCGAGGCCGAGAAGCAGACCGACGGAGCCGCCCGATGACCCCGACGAGCACGACCACGGCCCAGGACGTCACGCGTGCCGAGGTGTGCGTGACCGCGTGCGCAGACCTGTTCGCCGGCGCCGGCGAGATCCTGGCCAGCCCGATGGGCCTCATCCCCGGTATCGGCGCCAGGCTGGCGCGGCGCACCAGCGCACCCGACCTGCTGCTCAGCGACGGCGAGGCGTTCCTGCTCGACGGCGACGACACGGTCGAGGGCTGGCTGCCATACCGGAAGGTGTTCGACGTCGTGGCGCACGGCAGCCGGCACGTGGTGATGGGCGCCAGCCAGCTGGACCGCCACGGCAACCAGAACATCTCCTGCATCGGCGAGCACTCCCACCCGAAGCGGCAGCTGCTCGGCGTACGCGGGGGCCCCGGCAACACCGTCAACCACCGCACCAGCTACTGGGTGCCCCGGCACAGCACCCGCGTGTTCGTCGACCGCGTCGACGTCGCGTCCGGAGTCGGCTACGACCGCGCCCGAGACGCCGGCCCCGCGGCGCAGCGGTTCCACGACGTGCACCGCGTGGTCACCAACCTGGCCGTGCTCGACTTCGAGACCGCCGACCACTCGATGCGCCTGCGCTCGCTGCACCCGGGCGTGAGCGTCGAGGAGGTGCAGGAGGCCACCGGGTTCACGCTGGTCCACGACGAAGCCGACGATCCCGGCCAGGTCGCGCAGACGCGGCTGCCGACGGACGAGGAGCTGCGGCTGGTCCGCGAGGTGCTCGACCCGGACAGCCACCGCGACCGCGAGGTCCCGCGCGGATGAGCGGGAGCACGCTGCGGACGGCGCTCACGGACCTGGTCGGCGTGCGCCACCCGGTCGTGCAGACCGGCATGGGCTGGGTGGCCGGCCCGCGGCTGGTGTCGGCCACCGCGAACGCCGGCGGCCTGGGAATCCTCGCCTCGGCCACCATGACCTACGACGAGCTGGCCGCGGCGATCCGCGAGACCCGCCAGCGCACCGACGCGCCGTTCGGGGTGAACCTGCGCGCCGACGCGCACGACGCCGCAGACCGAGTACGGCTGCTGGTCGACGAGGGCGTGCGGGTCGCGTCGTTCGCGCTGGCGCCGCGACGGGAGATGATCGCCGAGCTCAAGGACGCCGGTGTCCTGGTCATCCCCTCGGTCGGCGCCGCCCGGCACGCGGAGAAGGTCGCCGGCTGGGGTGCCGACGCCGTCGTCGTGCAGGGCGGCGAGGGCGGCGGTCACACCGGCGGAGTGGCGACCACGCTGCTGCTCCCCTCCGTCGTCGACGCGGTGGACATCCCGGTCGTCGCGGCCGGGGGCTTCTTCGACGGGCGTGGGCTCGCGGCCGCGCTCTCGTACGGCGCGGCCGGTGTCGCGATGGGCACCCGCTTCCTGCTCACCCGCGAGAGCACGGTGCCCGACGCGGTCAAGCGGCTGTACCTCGAGTCTGGCCTCGACGGCACCGTGGTCACGCGCAAGGTCGACGGGATGCCGCACCGGATGCTGCGCACCGAGCTGGTCGACCGGCTGGAGAGCGGCAGCCGGGTGCGTGGTCTGGCGCGTGCGGTGCGGTCCGCGCGTGAGCTGCAGAGGCTCACCGGCACGCCCTGGCCGAAGCTGCTGCGCGAGGGCGTGGCACACCGGCACGGCGGCGAGCTGACCTGGGCGCAGACCCTGATGGCGGCCAACACACCCACCCTGCTCAAGGCCGGCCTGGTCCAGGGACGCACCGACACCGGGGTGTTCGCGGCCGGGCAGGTGGTCGGGATGCTGCACGACCTACCCACCTGCCAGGAGGTCGTCGAGGGCGTCGTCGAGCAGGCCTGCGACGTGCTGGAGCGGCTTGGCGGCCTCGCCGGCCGACCGTCGTCGGACGCTTAGCCGTACATCGGCGGCGGCCGTTACACCTGACCTGGATTCCGGGCCCATGGTCAGAACGGGCCATTGAGCCCACGCACGCAACCGGGTGATTCTGGATGCAACGGAATTCTCGGGTCGTCCGTCTGCCGACGGACCGCGCCTCCCGTACGGCTCCCTCTCTTGCGTGGTTCGCCCTGCGGTCGGCGCATTACGGGGAGGGGAAAAAGTGAAGGTCAACAAGCTTGTCCGGGGATCCATGTTCGGGGTCCTCGCAGTCGCCACGGGGCTGGGAGGCCTCGGATCGGCAGCGGCCGCACCGCAGGCGGCGGCACCGGCGGCCGGAGCCGCCGCGGCGAAGCTGCCCGCGTCGCTGCGGGTGGCCGCCGACGCGGTCGGCAGCGTCGCGGCGCTGCGCGGGCTGCAGTCGTTCAAGTACTCCGCGACGTCGCAGCGGTTCATCCTGGACGAGGGGTTCCGTACGACGAACGCGGTGAGCCCGGCCGCCAGCGTCAAGTCCACCGTTCGCTACGTCCTGCGCAACGGCAAGACTCCGGCGCGCGTGCGCGTCGACTCGGTGCGCACGTCGGTCGGTGCCGACCGCCCGGTGCACGAGGTGCTGTCGGGACAGCGCGGCTTCGTCCGCGGTGTCGACGCCAACTTCAGCCCCGCCACGACCAAGGCGATGACGTCGGACCGGTTGGCGGCGATTCGCAGCGAGCAGGCTCTGCTCAACCCGCAGGTCCTGCTCGAGCAGGCGGTGCGCCGTCCGGCGATGGCGCGCAACGGAGGGACACGCAGGATCAAGGGACGCGCCTTCCGCGTGCTGGTGCTGCGCGACTCCGTGGCCCCGATCCGGATGTTCGTCGACGCCCGCACCGGGCGGCTGGCGATGCTGCGCACGATGCAGGCCGACTACCTGCGGCGCGACGTGCCGATCGTGGTGCACTACCGGAAGTGGGCCCCGGCGGGGGCCGGCATGATGTTCCCGCGGCAGGTGTCGCTGTCCTCCGACGGGTTCACCATGATCCGTGAGCGCCGGACCGCCGTGAAGACCAACCCGACGGTCAGCCGCAAGGTCTTCGCCTTCCCGGCCAACATCGGGTCGACCGCCTTCAAGCCGCGGCTGGCACACATCGGTGCGGCCACCAGCGAGTGGCTTCTCTCGTTCGACATGCTCGGGTTCTCCAAGGACGGCGGGCAGACCGCGATCAACCCCACCCGGGTGCGCGACGCCAACGGCGCGGCCGCGAACGTGATCCTGCTCGGCGGGGTGGCCAACAACTCGATGATCGTCCGGCGCAGCAACGGCATCGTGGTCGTCGAGGGCGCGCTGAGCAGCTTCCGCGCAGAGGCCGTGATCCGCTTCATCCACCGGAGGTTCCCCGGGCAGCGCATCACGCACGTGGTCACCACGCACCACCACGCCGACCACTCCGGCGGCATGCGGCCCTACGTCGCGCTCGGGGCGACCGTCGTGGTGGGCCAGGAGGCCGTGCCGTTCTTCCGTCAGGTGTTCTCCATGCGTGACTCGAAGATCCTGCCCGACCGCCTCGACGGGTCCAACGCGCCGACCCACATCCGCGGCGTGCCGGCCGCCGGGCTCACGCTCCCGGGCAACGCGCGGCCCAACATCGACGTGTTCCCGATCCAGCAGGACCACGCCGTCGACATGGTGGTGCCGTACGTGCGCGACTCGGGTGTGCTGTTCACCAGCGACATCTACTCGCCGCCGGCGCTCCCGGCCGCGGGTGACCCGAACGCCCAGGCGATCGTCAACATGGTCAACGCGCGGGGCCTCAACCCGCAGTGGATCGTGGGCGGGCACGGCACGTTCATCCGCTACGCCGACTTCGCAGCCGCCGTCGGCTAACCATCCCTTCGTGACGCGTCATCTTTCCGGGCAGCAACGACCCGGAAAGATGGCGCAACGCGCGCTTGGGTGGCTCAGAGGCGCTCGATGATCGTCACGTTGGCCTGACCGCCGCCCTCGCACATCACCTGCAGGCCGTAGCGACCGTCGCGGCGTTCGAGCTCACCGAGCATCGACGTCATCAGCCGCGCCCCGGTAGCGCCGATGGGATGGCCGAGGGCGATCGCGCCACCGTTGACGTTGACCCGATCCGGGTCGGCACCGGTCTCGCGCAGCCACGCGAGCACGACGCTGGCGAACGCCTCGTTGACCTCGAACAGGTCGATGTCGCCGACGTCCAGCCCGCACCTGCCCAGGGCGTGCCGGGTCGCCGGGATCGGTGCGGTGAGCATGTACACCGGGTCAGTGGCACGGGCACTGAGGTGGTGCACGCGTGCACGCGGGCGCAGCCCGTGGTCACTGACCGCGAGCTCGGAGGCGACCAGTACGGCCGCGGCCGCGTCGGAGATCTGGCTGGCCAGCGCGGCGGTGATGCGCCCGCCCTCCACCAGGGGGTCGAGCCCGGCCATCTTCTCCAGGCTGGTGTCGGGGCGGGGTCCCTCGTCGGAGCTGATGCCGTCCCAGGGCACGATCTCGGCGTCGAACGCACCGGCCGCCTGCGCCTTGCCCGCGCGCTGGTGGCTGCGCAGGGCGAGCTCCTCCATCTCCTCGCGGGAGATGTCCCACCGTTGCGCGATCAGCTCCGCGGCGCGGAACTGCGAGATCTCCTCGTCGCCGTACCGATGCCGCCAGCCCAGGCTGCCCTCGAACGGCGTACGAAAGCCGTACTGCTCGCCGACCAGCATGGCCGCCGAGATCGGGATCTGGCTCATGTTCTGCACGCCGCCGGCGACCACGAGGTCGGCGGTGCCGCTCATCACCGCCTGCGCGGCGAAGTGGACCGCCTGCTGGCTGGAGCCGCACTGCCGGTCGACGGTGACGCCGGGCACCTCCTCGGGGTAGCCGGCGGCGAGCCAGGCGGTGCGGGCGATGTCACCGGCCTGCGGTCCGATGGTGTCGACGCAGCCGAAGATGACGTCGTCGACCAGACCGGGGTCGATGTCGGTGCGGCCGACCAGCGCCTTGATGACATGCGCGCCGAGGTCGGCGGAGTGCACCTGCGAGAGACCGCCGCCGCGTTTGCCGACCGGGGTGCGTACGGCGTCGACGATGTAGGCCTCAGGCACGCTGCCTCTCCTTGTGTCGCGCGGGTCTCGTGCCGTTGCCGACGCGGCTGCGGCCGCGCCGGGCGGCGATGCCGTCCAGCAGGATGTCGAGGTACTGCGCCGCCACGTTCTGCGCGGACAGCCGCCCGCCGGGGCGGTACCAGCGGACCGCGACCCAGACCGTGTCGCGGATGAACCGGAACACCAGGTCGGTGTCGAGACCCGCGCGGAACGCGCCGGTGCGCACGCCCTCGGTGAGGATCTGGTCCCACAGCTCCCGGAACTCCTGCCCGCGGTCGTTGAGGTAGGAGAACCGCTCCAGCTGGGCGAGGTGCGGTGCCTCGTTCTGGAAGATGGCGACGGCCTCATGGTGCTTGTCGATGCACTCGAAGGACTCGACGACGACGGCCTCGAGCTGCTGCCTGGCGCCGATGTCCTGGGCCATGATCGCGCGGTAGCTGCTGAACAGGTCGTCGAGGAAGGTCGACAGGATCTCGTCGACCATCGCCTCCTTCGACGGGAAGTGGTGGTAGAGGCTGCCGGACAGGATCCCCGCCTCGTCGGCGATGTCGCGCACGGTGGTGGCGCCGTAGCCGCGCTCGGCGAACAGCCGGGCCGACAGGTCCAACAGCTCCTGACGTCGCTGGCTCACCTTGTTCCCCCTCCTCACGGGTGCTGGCTGCTCACGGAGACGACCTCCCCGGTCAGGTAGGTCGCGTAGTCGCTCGCCAGCCAGGCGATCACGCTGGCGACCTCCCAGGGCTCGGCCGCGCGTCCGAACGCCTCACGCTCGGCGAGCTCGGCCAGCAGCTCGTCGCTGGTCACCTTGGCCAGGTGCTCGTGCATCGCCAGGCTGGGCGCGACCGCGTTGACGCGTACGCCGTGCGGTGCGGCGTCGACGGCCGCGCACCGGGTCAGCGCCATCACGCCGGCCTTCGCCGCGGCGTAGTGCGCCTGGCCGGCCTGCGCCCGCCAGCCCACGACCGAGGCGTTGTTGACGATCACGCCGCCGGTGTCCTGACCGGCCATCTGCCGCAGCGCCGCACGCGTGCACCGGAAGGTGCCGTTCAGCGTCACGTCGAGCACCGTGCTCCACTCCTGGTCGGTCATGTCCAGGACCGAGCGGGTGCCGCCCAGCCCGGCGTTGTTGACCATCACGTCGACACGACCAAAATGCTCGGCCGTGGTCGTGACCAGCGCACGCACCTGGTCGTCGTCGGTGACGTCGCAAGCCTGCGCGAACACCGCCTCTCCGCTGTGGCTGCCGGCGAGAGCGGCGCGCGTCTCCTCCAGCCTGCGCTCGTGGCGGTCGCTCAGCACCACCCGTGCCCCCTCGTCGAGGCATCGCCGGGCGGCGGCGGAGCCGATCCCGGTTCCGGCCGCGGCAGTCACGACCACGACCTTGTCCTGCAGAAGGCCATGCCCGGCGGGTGGGTCCGGCACCCGCGCGAGGCCCTTGCGGTCTCCCGTGGTGGTCAAGGACGCGCCTCCCTCGGCAGGCCGAGCACCCGCTCGGCGATGACGTTTCGCTGGATCTCGTTGGAGCCGCCGTAGATCGTGTCGGCCCTGCTGAACAGGAACAGCCGCTGCCACCGGTCGAGGTCGTACGGCTCGCCCTGGACCGTCAGCGAAGCCGCTCCGGCGACCTCCATCGCCAGCTCGCCAAGACCGCGGTGCCAGCTGGCCCAGAGCAGCTTCCACACCGAGTCGTGGCCCGGCGGTCGCTGCGCGGTGTCGTCGGTGGCCAGCGTGCGCAGCGCGTGTGCGCCCATCACGTCGAGCCCGATCCACGCGCGCGTCAGCTTCTCGCGTACGACCGGGTCGTCGATGCTGCCGTTGCTGCGGGCGAGCGCGACGAGCTGCTCCAGCTCGCGGCGGAAGCCAACCTGCTGCCCGACCGTGGACACGCCGCGCTCGAAGCCGAGGGTGGCCATGGCGACCTTCCAGCCCTGGCCCTCCTCCCCGACCAGGCACCCGGGCTCGGTGCGCGCACCGTCGAAGAACACCTCGTTGAACTCCGAGGTGCCGGTGAGCTGCTGGATCGGGCGCACCTCCACGCCGTCCTGCCGCATGGGCACCAGCAGGTACGACAGACCCTTGTGGCGTTGCGATCCCGGCTCGGTGCGTACGAGTGCGAAGCACCAGTCGGCGACGTGCGCCAGTGAGGTCCACACCTTCTGACCGGTCACCACCCACGCGTCGCCGTCACGACGTGCGCTGGTGGTCACCGAGGCGAGGTCGGAGCCCGCGCCCGGCTCGGAGTAGCCCTGGCACCACAGCTCCTCGACCCTGGTGATCGGCGGCAGGAAGCGCTGCCGCTGCTCGGGTGTCCCGAACGCGATCAGGGTCGGTCCGAGCAGCTCCTCGCCGAAGTGGTTCACGCGCGCCGGGGCGTCGGCCCGGGCGTACTCCTCGTGGAAGATGACCTGCCGACGCAACGGGAGCCCCTTGCCGCCGTGCTCCACCGGCCAGCCGAGACAGGTCCAGCCCGCCGCGGCCAGGTGCCGGTCCCAGGCCAGCCGCTCGTCGAACGCCTCGTGCTCACGACCGGGACCGCCCAGACCGCGCACGGACGAGAAGTCGCCGCCGAGGTTGTCCTCCAGCCAGTCTCGAACCGACGCACGGAAGGCGGCGTCCTCGGCGTCGTCCCGACCGTGCACGCATGACTCCTCGGAGGTGGTCAACTGGAGAGCCTCTAGGCTACCCTACCAAGCACTTGCTAGGTAGGCAGTGAGGAGCGCAGCCGGTGAGGCCACCGCAGACCACGGTCGAGGCGCTGGCGCAGGCAGCCACGCGGTTCGGGGAACGCGAGGCGCTCGTCGACGGGGACGTCCGGATGGACTTCGAGACCCTGCGAACCGAGGTGCACGACGTCGCGCGGGCGCTGCTCGCGCTCGACGTGCAGCGCGGTGCACGGGTCGCGCTGTGGGCGCCCAACACCCACCACTGGGTGCTGTTCGCGTTGGCCGTGCACTGCGTCGGCGGCACCCTGGTGCCGATCAACACGCGCTTCACCGGCCATGAGGCACTCGACGTGGTCGAACGCACGCAGGCCGACGTGCTGGCACTGCCCGACCGGTTCCTCGGCACCGACCGGCTGCAGCAGCTGCGCGCGGCTGCCGACCCGGCGGGCATGACCGAGGACGCGGGTGACACCGCGCCGGTGCCCGGGCTGGCGTACCTGCGCCATGTGGTGCTTCTTCCCGGAGACGCCGCGGAGGGCGCCGATCATGGCGACGCGACGAGGCCCGAAGTCGGCGTGCTCGGGTGGGACGACCTGATGCAGCGTGCCGCGACCGTGTCACGACAACGGCTGGAGGAGCGCAGCGGGCAGGTCGGACCCGACGACGTCAGCGATGTCCTGTTCACCTCGGGCACGACCGGCCGCAGCAAGGGTGCGGTGAGCACCCACCGGCAGGCGATGGCGGTCGCCGACGCGTGGGCCGAGTGCGGCGAGCTGAGCGAGCACGACCGCTACCTGGTGATCAACCCGTTCTTCCACAGCTTCGGCTACAAGGCCGGCATCCTGGCCGCCCTGTCGCGCGGTGCCGCGGTGGTGCCGCAGGCCACGTTCGACATCGGCGAGACGATGCGCGCGATCGACCGCGAGCGGATCACGGTGCTGCCCGGTCCGCCCACGATCTACCAGAGCATCCTCAACGCGCCCGAACGCGACAGCATCGACACCTCGTCGCTGCGGCTGGCGGTGACCGGTGCGGCGATGGTGCCGGTCGCGCTGGTGGAGCGCATGCGCCGCGACCTCTCGTTCGACACCGTGCTCACCGCATACGGGCTGACCGAGGCCGTCGTGGTCACGATGTGCCGCCCGGGCGACGACCCGGACACGATCTCGCGCACGTCGGGACGGGCCACGGCCGACTTCGAGATCCGCATCACCGGCCGGGAGGGCGACGACCTCGGGCCGGGCGAGGACGGCGAGGTCCTGCTGCGCGGGCCCAACGTGATGCAGGGATACCTCGACGACCCGGAGGCCACCGCGGAGGCCATCGACCCCGACGGCTGGCTGCACACCGGCGACGTGGGCAACCTCGACGACCGCGGCTACCTGACGCTGACCGACCGGCTCAAGGACGTGTTCACCAGCGGCGGGTTCAACGTCTACCCCGCCGAGGTCGAGCAGGTGCTGGCCCGGCTCGACGATGTGGTGGAGTCCGCGGTCGTCGGCGTGCCGGACGAACGGCTGGGCGAGGTCGGCCGGGCGTTCGTCGTGCTCCGCCACGGTGCGAGCACCACCGAGGACGACATCGCGGCGTTCTGCGCCGAGCGGCTGGCCAACTACAAGCGCCCGCGCTACGTCGACCTGGTCGACAGCCTCCCGCGCAACGCCGGCGGCAAGGTGCTCAAGCGCGACCTGCGGCAGCGGTCGCCGGCCCACCGCGCGAACGCGGGCGCCACCACCGAGAAGGAGTCCTGATGAGCAGCACGCCGGCGGAGGAGCAGGTCGTCACCTACGAGCGGCGCGGGCCGGTCGCGTTCGTGATGATGAACCGTCCCGACTACCGCAACGCGCAGAACTCCAAGATGACCTACGCCCTCGACGCCGCCTTCACCCGCGCGGTCGACGACGCCGAGGTGAAGGTGATCGTGCTCGGCGGTGCGGGCAGGCACTTCTCCGCCGGTCACGACATCGGCACTCCTGGACGCGACGTCGACGAGACCTTCGAGCGCAAGGCGGTGATGTGGTGGGACCACGTCGACCGCGAGGGCGGCGACCAGCGGTTCGCGCGTGAGTCCGAGGTCTACATGGGGATGTGCCGCCGCTGGCGTGACATCCCCAAGCCCACGATCGCGATGGTGCAGGGCGCCTGCATCGCTGGCGGGCTGATGCTGGCATGGGTGTGCGACCTGGTCGTGGCCTCCGACGACGCGTTCTTCTCCGACCCAGTCGTGCGCATGGGGATCCCGGGCGTGGAGTACTTCGCGCACCCGTGGGTGATGGGACCGCGTGCGGCGAAGGAGTTCCTGTTCACCGGCGACCGGTTCGACGCCGAACGTGCCCGCGAAGTCGGCATGGTCAACCGGGTCGTACCGCGTGACGACCTCGAGGACGAGGTGACAGCGATCGCCGAGCGGGTCGCGAAGATGCCGCAGTTCGGTCTCGCGCTGACCAAGAAGGCCGTCAACCAGGCGGAGGACCAGATGGGTATGCGCACCGGCATGGACTCGGTCTTCGGGCTGCACCACTTCGCGCACGCGCACAACGCCGAGGTGTCCAAGGACTCGCTCGCCGGGCTGGACGCACGCGGGATGCGCGACGCGGGGCGCTGATGGACCTCGACCTCGACCAGGAGTCGCTGGCCTTCCGCGACGAGGCGCGGGCGTGGCTGCGCGCGAACGTGCCCGCCACGCCGTTGCCGTCGCTGGACACCGCTGAGGGGTTCGCGCAGCACCGCGAGTGGGAGCAGCGGCTCGGCGAGGCGCGCTGGTCGGCGGTGTCGTGGCCGGGCGAGTACGGCGGGCGCGACGCGACCCTGCTGCAGTGGGTGCTGTTCGAGGAGGAGTACTACCGCGCGGGGGCACCCGCGCGGGTGTCGCAGAACGGCGTGTTCCTGCTGGCGCCGACGATGTTCGAGCACGGCACCGACGAGCAGCGACGCAGGTTCCTGCCGCGCATGGCGACGGGCGCCGACATCTGGGCGCAGGCGTGGTCGGAGCCGGAGGCCGGCAGTGACCTGGCTGCGATCCGCAGCACGGCTACGCGTACGGAGGGCGGCTGGCGGCTGCGCGGCCAGAAGACGTGGAGCTCGCGGGCCGCGTTCGCCGACTGGGGCTTCGGGCTGTTCCGCAGCGACCCGGCCGCGGAGCGGCACCGCGGCCTGACGTACTTCCTGTTCCCGCTCGATGCCGACGGCGTGACCGTACGCCCGATCGCGCAGCTCGACGGCGAGACCGGGTTCGCCGAGATCTTCCTCGACGACGTGTTCGTGCCCGACTCCGACGTGCTGGGTGAGGTCGGTGCCGGCTGGAAGGTCGCGATGAGCACCGCGGGCAGCGAGCGCGGGCTGTCGCTGCGCTCCCCCGGCCGGTTCTGCGCGGCGGCCGCCCGGCTGGTCGACCTTCGGCGCCGGCTGCCAGAGACGGTCGACGGCGCGGTCGCCGAGCGGGTGGCCGACGCGTGGATCGGCGCGCAGGCCTACCGGCTGCACACGTTCGAGACCGTGACCCGGCTCGCCGATGGCGGCCGCGTCGGGGCGGAGGCGAGCCTGGGCAAGCTGTTCTGGTCCGAGCTCGACGTCGCGCTGCACGAGACCGCGCTCGACCTGCTCGGTGGCGATGCCGAGCTCGCGCCCGGCTCGCCCGAGGCGGTCGACGCGGGGCGCTGGCTGGACGGCTACCTGTTCTCCCTGGCCGGGCCCGTCTACGCCGGGACCAACGAGATCCAGCGCAACGTGGTCGCCGAACGTGTGCTCGGCCTGCCGCGGGGGTCCCGATGAGGTGCACACAGTGAGGCGGGCACGGTGAGGTTCGCGCCGTCGGTGGAGCAGCGCCAGTTCGCGCAGAGCCTGCACGACCTGCTGACCGACGCCGGCACGCCTGCGGTCGCGCGGGCGGCCGCCGGCGGTGAGCTCTCGGCGGGCCGCGCGGTCTGGAAACAGATCGCCGAGGTGGGCCTGCCCGCCCTGCTCGTCCCCGAACGCTGGGGTGGGCTCGACGCCGACTGCACGGACGCGGTGGTGGCGTTCGAGGAGCTGGGCCACCATGCCCTGCCCGGGCCGGCTGTCGAGTCGATGGCGGTGGCACCCGCGCTGCTGCGCGCGCTCGTCGACAACCATCCCGACCTCGCGGAGCGGTGGCTTCCCGGGCTGGCCGGCGGCGACCGCGTCGTCACCGTGGCGCACGAGCTGTGCCCGCGGGCGGTCGGCGCCGGGTGGGCCGACGACGTGCTGCAGGTGCAAGGTGACGAGCTGCGCCTCGTTCCTTCATCCGTGCTCGAGCCGCAGAGATCGATCGATCCTTCACGTCAGATCGACACGATTACGGACGGCAGTGTCGGCGACGTTCTCGCCTCCGGACCCGGGGTTGCGAGGGCCGCCGCGCGGGCCGTCGAGCTGGGGACGCTCATGGTGAGCGCCCAGCTGCTCGGCGCTGCCCGGATGCTGCTGGCGATGAGCACGGAGTACGCGCTGCAGCGCGAGCAGTTCGGCCGCCGGATCGGCGAGTTCCAGGCGGTCAAGCACCACCTCGCCGACGTCGCGGTCGCGGTGGAGTTCACCCGCCCGCTCGTCCACGGGGCCGCGGTCGCGCTCGATCGACGATCCTCCTACGCGGTCCGGGACGTGTCCGCGGCCAAGGTCGCGGCCGGGCGGACGGCCGACCGGGCGGCCCGTGCGGCCCTGCAGGTGCACGGTGCCATCGGCTACACCCAGGAGCACGACCTGTCGGTGTGGCTGCTGTACGTCCGCGCGCTGGTCACCGCGTGGGGCACCGCGTCGTACCACCGGTCACGGGTGCTGGCCGCGCTGACCCCGACCGATGAGCAGGGTGCGCCCTGATGCACCTGAGCGAGGAGCAGCACGAGCTGCAACGGACCGTCCGGCGCCTGGTCGAACGCGCCGCCGACAACACGTCGCTCCGCACGGCGGCCGAGTCCGAGGCCGGGTACGACACGCGGCTCTGGTCGCGGCTGACCGGTGAGGTGGGCGCGGCCGGCCTCGCCGTACCGGAGAGGTACGGCGGAAGCGGCTTCTCCATGCTCGAGTCGATGCTGGTGCTGGAGGAGCTCGGACGTACGTTGACGCCGTCGCCGATGCTGGGGTCGGCGGTGCTCGCCACCCAGGCGCTGCTGCTGTGCGGCGACGACGACCTCTGCGCCAAGCTGCTGCCCGACCTGGCCGCGGGCCGGACCACGGCCGCACTCGCCTGGGCCGGCGCCGACGGCTCCTGGGAGCCCGACGCCACCCGCGTCACCGCCGGCCCCATCTCTGGGGGAGCGTTCTCGCTGACCGGGACGGCGCACTACGTGCTCGACGGCGACCACGCCGACCATCAGCTGGTGGCTGCCCGCACAGATGACGGCATCGCGCTGTTCGTCGTACCCGGGGAGCAGACCGGCGTGGAACGTCACGCGACGACCGGCATGGACCTCACGCGCCGGCTGACGAGCATCACCCTGGACCACTGCGAGGGGAGACTGGTCGGTGAGGACGGTACGGGCCACCGCGTGCTCTCGAGAGTGAGCGACCTCGGCTGTGTCGCGCTGGCGATGGAGCAGGTCGGCGCCGCCGCGCGCTGCCTGGAGATGACCGTCGACTACACCAAGCAGCGTGAGCAGTTCGGACGCCCAGTGGGGTCGTTCCAGGCGCTCAAGCACCGGCTGGCCGACCTGTACGTACTCGTGGAGACCGCACGATCGGCGGCATACGCGGCGGCGTGGGCCGCGGCCGATCCTGACGAGGAGGACCTGGCGCACTGGGCGTCGGTGGCGAAGGTGTACTGCTCCGAGGCGCTGTTCGCCGTCGCGTCCGAGGCGGTCCAGATGCACGGCGGCATCGCGATCACCTGGGAGCACGACGCGCATCTGTACCTCAAGCGCGCCCACGGCAGCGCGCAGCTGTTCGGGCAGCCGCGTTCGTTCGTCTCCCGGCTGGGTGTCGACGTTCTCGGCTAGTGTCCGGGACATGCCAGGAAACGTTCCCCCGGTCGTTGACGAACGCGACGGCCTGATGAGGTACCTCGAGCAGCAGCGCGCCGGCATCCGTAACGTCGCGTACGGCCTCACCGAGGACCAGATCCGCGTCAAGCCCACCAACAGCGCGATCTGCATCGGAGGACTGATCAAGCATGTGACCGCGTGCGAGCGCGGCTGGGTCGACACGATGCTGCAGCGAAGCAAGGACCAGAGCGTCGAGGAGGCGGCCGAGCAGTGGGGCGCCGACTGGCAGGTCACGGCCGACGACACCCTGGCCTCCCTGCTCGCCGACTACGAGGCCTGCGCCCGCGAGACCGAGGAGGCGGTGGCCGGCATCGACGACCTGTCCCAGCCGGTGCCGGTGCCCCAGGACGCCCCGTGGTTCCCGAAGGACGTCGAGGCCTGGTCGGTGCGCTGGGTGCTGCTGCACCTGATCGAGGAGGTCGCGCGGCACGCCGGCCACGGAGACATCATCCGCGAGCACATCGACGGCGCCACGATGTACGAGCTGATGGCCGCCGCCGAGGGCTGGCCCGAGACGCCGTGGCTCAAGCCATGGCGTGCCGACCGCTGAGCTGACCCGGAGAGGAGTCCCATGGCATACGCGATCCAGCCGCCCGTCGTCACCACCGTCCCCGTACAGGGCACCGACGCCGAGTTCCCGGTCGCGCGCATCTTCTGTGTCGGGCGCAACTACGCCGACCACGCGATCGAGATGGGGCACGACCCCGACCGAGAGCCGCCGTTCTTCTTCATGAAGCCGGGTGACGCGGTGGTCCCGACCGGGAGCACTCTCCCCTTTCCGTCGGTGACGAAGGAGCTGCATCACGAGATCGAGCTGGTGGTGGCTCTCGTAGAGGGTGGTTCCGACATCGTGGCGGAGGACGCGCTGTCGCACGTGTACGGCTACGGCGTCGGCCTGGACATGACGCGCCGCGACCTGCAGGCGGAGGCGAAGAAGGCCGGACGGCCGTGGGACATGGCCAAGGGGTTCGACCGCTCGGCTCCGATGAGCCCTATCCGCCCGGCCGCGGACATCGGCCACCCGGAGAAGGGCGCCATCTGGCTGCGGGTCAACGGCGAGACTCGGCAGGAAGGCGACCTCGACCAGCAGATCTGGAAGGTGCCCGAGACGATCGCCTACCTCAGCACGCTCGTCGAGCTGCGGCCGGGAGACCTGATCATGACCGGCACTCCGGCCGGTGTCGGCCGGGTCGAGCCCGGTGACCGGCTCGAGGGGCATATCGATGGTGTGGGAGACCTGGAGGTCACCTACCAGGGCTGACCACTCGACAGATCCCTCGCCGTGGCTTCGGCCATCATGGAAGCAACGCTGAAGTCGCCTTCGACTTGGGCGCTGGTTCCGTACGGCCGACCCGGCCCGTACGTACTGCGACCGACCTAGGGGGGAAGCAGTCATGAGCCCATCGCTGCGGAAACGGACGAACATGACCCGCGGGCGCCTGAGCACTGACGGCCACGGCGTGGCAGTCCACGGGCCAACCGACGGGACCGGCGGCACCACCTCCTGGTTCCAGGAGGCGCAGCCGTGGTTCCGGCGCGCCGTCATCTTCGTCCTGTTCGCCGTTGTCGCGCTACAGGTGGCCGAGTGGCTCTTCCATGGTCTGCGAACGTTCCTCGGGTTGCTGTTCCTGGCGTGGCTGTTCGCGATCAGCATGGAGGCCGTCGTGGGCGCGCTGGCGCGCCGGGGGATGCGGCGGGGTCTGGCCACCGGGCTGGTGATGCTGACGCTGTTCCTGTCGGTCGTCGTCTTCCTCGCCGCGTTCGGCGCACTCCTGGTGGACCAGCTCACCGAGCTGGTCAGGGCCCTTCCCCGATCGGTGTCCGACACGGTGGACCTGGTCAACCGGACGCTGGGGACGAGCTTCAACGCGGCGGATGTGACCAACTCGCTGCGGCTTACTCCGGAACGCATCCAGGAGCTGGCCCAGACGCTGACGCCCGGAATCGTCGGGATCGTCTCGAAGGTCGTGGGCGTGGTTTTCCAGTTCTTCACGCTGCTGTTGTTCGCGTTCTACATGTCCGCGGAGATGCCCAAGCTGCGGGACAGCGTGGCCAGCCGGTTCCCGGCGCGGCAGCAGCAGGTGATCACGACGGTCTGGGCGATCGCGATCGAGAAGGCCGGCGGCTACGTCGTGTCCCGGCTGTTGCTCGCGGCGCTGAGCGCGTTGCTCACCGGCGCGTTCCTGGCACTCATCGGCGTGCCGTACTTTCTCCCGCTGGCGATCTGGACCGGGCTGGTGTCGCAGTTCATCCCGACCATCGGCACCTACCTCGCGATCGCGTTGCCGGCCGTCATCGCACTGTCCGAGCAGCCGATCGACGCGGTGTGGGTGGTCCTCTTCGGTGTGACGTACCAGCAAGTGGAGAACTACTTCTTCTCGCCGCGCATCACCGCCAGGACCATCTCGATCCATCCGGCCGTCGCGTTCGCCTCGGTGATCGTCGGCGGGGCGCTGTTCGGGCCGCTGGGCGCACTGGTCTCGATCCCGGTGGTCGCGGCGATCCAGGCGGTCATCGACACGTACGGGCGCCGGTACGAGCTGGTTCCTGCCGAGAGCGTGAGACCTGCGGTCCCCGCCGGCTGAGTCATCGTCCACGCGGTCCTTGGAGTCTGCGGAGCACTACAGCTGAGCCGGGCCAGCCGGTTCGTCTGTGCCTGGTCGCCCTCCAATGGCCAGGCGTCGCCCTGTTCGCACTCCTCGCGCGATGTGTCGCCTTGGGTGGCGGGCACCGGCTGCGGTGCGTTCTGTCGGTTGCGTCACGCTCGCTGCGTCGGTCGACTGCGCT
>CBFGZI010000022.1:0-40539 GCA_965653225.1 uncultured Propionibacteriales bacterium
CACACCCTCGACGCTGAGCTCGGAGAGCTCGGTGACCTGTTCGCTGACCATGCAACAAACCTATAACCGACCACCGACATAACCCGCCCCAGACGGCGCTCGGAACCCCTTATCCACAAGGGATCTGAGAAACTTTACCTAGACCTCCGACCGGGTCAGCTGATGATCACCGTCGCCAGCCGGCTCAGCGTGTCCTCGACGCCGGTGAAGCCCTCCTCGGGGTTGAACCGGTCCGGCCCGAAGTCGACGTCGGGGTCGTCAGCGGTACCGCCGACGCCGTCGCGGCCCACGCCGAACATCAGCTTGAACGCACCACCCTGGTCCATCAGGTTGGCCTTCCCGTTGAACTGGTCGACGTGCCAGTCACCGAAGAAGTGTCCGGCCTCGTGCGAGGCGACGTTGCCGACCGCCTGCCCGACGAAGGCCACGCGGTTGCTGTTCGGCCGCAGCCAGGTGTTGAGCGAGAACTTGGGGCCGGGCTGGTCGCTCAGCGAGTCCAGCAGCACGACCGATGACTCCTCGGTGTCGAAGTTGCCGGGGTCGATCGACTGCGAGACGCCGATGGTCGGAACACCGGACTGCCGCACCGTGCCGCCGATGATGATGCGGCTGACGTTCTGACCGCCGAACATCTCACCGTCGTCGCGGCTGTTGCGGATCTCGATGCGGAAGTTGTCGGCGAGCCCGCTCGCGACCAGGTCGGCCTGGACGTTCTCCTGCACCTCGGCGACAATCGCGTCGATCAGCGGGTTGATCGCCTCCGGCCGCATGCCCCAGCGGGGCAGGAAGTCGCGCAGCGGAGCGAGCTGACGCACTCCGGGCCCGCCCCAGATCGCGGTGTTGACCCGCGCGCCGTTGAAGTCCAGGAACAGCGTCTGGGTGACCGGGTCACCCTCGAGCACGGGCCGGTAGGTCTCGACCGTGAGGCGGTAGGGACCGCCGCCGTCGCTGACGGCCACGTAGTGCAGCCCGTCCTCGTCGGCGACGTGCTCGACCACCGCGCGTCCGCCACCGGGCAGCGGCGAGTCGGCCGGGTACGCGATCGACGCGTCCTGGGTCGACCCCTTCACCTCCACGCCCCGCGGGTCGTACACGGTCAGCTTGGCGGCGCCGCCGCTGGTCGACGCGCCGAGCACGTCTCCGGCGCGCAGCTGTACGGCGTACAGGTCGCGGTCGTCCTGCCCGACGCGGATCCGCAGCCGGTACGGGCCCTCGGAGTCGGCGCCGCGGCCGCTGCCACTGCGGAACGGGTTGCGCGGGACCGAGAAGAAGCCCGACACCATCACCGTGTAGACGCCGCGCTTGCGGATGGTCTGGCTGATGAGGCTGTCGAGTCCGCCGTGGTCGTCGTTGAACGCCACGACGTGGCCGCGCTCGTTGAACACGACCAGGATCGGGTCGAGCCTTCCCGTGGGCGTCCGCACTCGCGCGACCAGACGCTGACCGGCCCCGACCCGCACCTTGTAGAAGTCGAAGTCGCCGGTGCCGTCGCCGGCACTGCCGTGCGGTCCGTCGCCGATCCGGCCGTTGGTCCGGATGCCCTTGCCCAGCGCGGGCAGGCCGGTTGCGCGCGCTTGGCGGATCGAGCCGTCGTCCTCGCGGCTCGACTTCACCCGCCGCGCGGGGACGACCTCCGGCGACAGCCGACCGGCGATGTGGGTGCGGAAGTGCTGGTCGGGCCCCGTGCCGAAACCGGCGATGCGCTGGGCGGTGGCCCGCCGGTCGTTGAGGCCGCGCGCGTGCCGCTCCCGCTCACGTACGTCGAGCGCAGCCACCAGCCCGGCCGCCCGCTGCCGGCGTGCGAGCACAGCGGCACGCCCCGCGGCCTTCTCCTGCATATACGCGCGCCAGCCCGCGTAGTCGGCCTTGCTCGGGTCGGGCAGCAGGGCGAGGTACGGGTTCGGGCCGCGCGGAGCCTTCACGGCAGCGCCTGTCTTGGCCGCGATGGCCGTCGCGCGCAGCTGGCGAAGGTCGGTGAAACGGCCGCTTCCGCGGTCGCCCCCGCGCTTCTCCGATGTCTCAACGGCGCTGGTCGGCGCACACGCCAGACTCACCAGCACCGCGGCCGCGAGCGTGCTCGCGAACCAGCTCACGACCGATCTGTTGTGCCCCATCGCTGCCTCCCACGGCGTCACTCGTGCCGCGCCATGTCGGTCTCGCTCACCGGCGGGTAGGCGTGGGCCGACACGTCAGGCGCGTCCGTGCGGGACAGCGGTCACTCAGCCACCAGAGTATGCCCGACTAATTCGCCCACCTATGGTCATTTGGCATTAATTCCCGGCCGGAGCACACGGACAGCCCAACCAACGGGTAGGCCGGGCTGTTCGCGCTGAGCTGCAGTGGGATGCCACCAGGGCGCGGTGCAGATGGCCGCGCAGGTGATGAGCCGCGGCAGCGACAACCGGGTGAACGAGATCGCGGCGGAGGTGTCGGTCGAGCAGCAGGCCGAGATCGACCGCACGCGCGCGATCCGCGCGCAACTGTGACCATCTCACACTATGGACAAACCGCGATCCTGGGTGCAGACTCCGCCGAATGGCCATCCCCGACGCACCACGGCGGCCTACCCGGCCGAGCCGACGCACCTTCATCACTGGCTCCGCAGCACTCGGAGCTACCGCACTGACCACATCCCTCGCCGCACCGGCGGTCGCCGCCGCCGGCAGCCCGATCGACAACAGCGAGGGCTGGCCTGAGGGCCCAGGTCAGCCCAACCAGCCGCAGCCCCCGGACGCGGACCTGCGGGCCATCCTCGCCGCGATCGACCCGGCACGGATCGAGGCCACCGTCCGCAAGCTGGCCTCGTTCGGCACACGGCACACCCTGTCGTCCCAGACCGACCCCGACCGGGGAGTCGGTGCCGCGCGTGACTGGATCTACGAGCAGATGAGCGGCTACGCCGCGGCATCCCACGGCAACATGACGGTCGAGCAGCAGTCATACACCCAGGAGCCCGCCAACCGCATCCCGACGCCGACGCGCATCACCAACGTCATCGCCACTCTGCACGGCTCGAAGTACCCCGACCGCATCTACCTCATCTCCGGGCACTACGACTCCCGCTGTACCGACGTCATGAACTTCACCAGCGACGCACCCGGAGCCGACGACGACGGGTCAGGGGTCGCGGTGTCCATGGAGCTCGCCCGGGTCATGGCGACCTACCGCCCGGAGGCGACGCTCGTCTTCGCCGCCGTGGCCGGCGAGGAGCAGGGGCTGTACGGCTCCGCGCACATGGCGCAGGTGTTCAAGGACGCCGGCGCCGACGTGCAGGGCATGTTCACCAACGACATCGTCGGCAGCTCCACCGCCGACGACGGCACCAAGGACCCGTTCAGCATCCGGCTGTTCGCCGAGGGGGTGCCCACCACCGAGACACCCGATCAGGCCGCGACCCGTCGGTCGGTCGGCGGTGAGAACGACTCGCCGGCACGCCAGCTGGCTCGGTTCGTCAGCGAGGTCGCGGACAACGACGCGACCGGCATGCGCGTGCGGGTGATCTACCGCCGCGACCGGTACCTGCGCGGCGGCGACCACATCTCCTTCCTGGAGCGCAGCTACCCGGCGGCTCGCTTCACCGAGCCCAACGAGAACTATGCCCACCAGCACCAGGACGTGCGGGTCGAGAACGGCCTGCAGTTCGGGGACCTGCCGGAGTTCTGCGACTTCGAGTTCATCGCTCGCGTCGCCAAGGTCAACGCCGCGGCGATGTGGTCACTGGCGCAGGGACCCGGGACCCCGAAGAACGTCAAGATCCTGACAGCGGCGCTGGACAACAACACCGAGCTGACCTGGGACCCGAACCCCGAGAACGACCTCGCCGGCTACGAGGTGGTCTGGCGACCCACTCCGGAGGACGACTGGACCAACGTCATCTCGTTCGGCAGGGTGACCAGCGCCAAGGTCGACCTGTCCAAGGACAACGTCTTCTTCGGCCTGCGGGCGGTCGACCGCAGCGGTCACCGCAGCCCGGTTGCCTTCCCCGTTCCCCAGCGCTGAGGCGGCGACACTCTCCCGTTGACGAAGGACAGGACGCCGTACCCATCAGCGAGGGTACGGCGTCCTGTGCTGTACGGACGGTCGCAGCAGCAGCGCTTCAGACCCTGGCCGGCACCCGCGCGTCGTCGTCCGGCTGAGCCTGGAGGGCGGGAGCCTCGTCCTCGTCGAGCATGGTGGACTCGTCGAACGGACGCTCCCCGGCCAGCACCGCCCGCACCTGGCTGCGGTCGACCTGGCCCGTCCAGGTGCCGATGACCACGGTGGCGACCGCGTTTCCGGCGAAGTTGGTCAGCGCCCGTGCCTCCGACATGAAGCGGTCGATGCCCACGATCAGGCCCACGCCGTCTACCAGGTCGGGCCGGTGCGACTGCAGCCCACCGGCCAGGGTCGCCAGGCCGGCGCCGGTCACACCGGCGGCCCCCTTGGACGCGATGACCATGAACACCAGCAGCGAGATCTGCTGCCCAAGCGACATCGGCGAGCCGGTGGCGTCGGCGATGAACAGCGACGCCATCGTCAGGTAGATGGCGGTTCCGTCGAGGTTGAAGGAGTAGCCGGTCGGCACGGTGATGCCGACCACCGGGCGGGCGACCCCGAGGTGCTCCATCTTGGCGATCAGCCGCGGCAGCGCCGACTCCGACGACGACGTGGACAGGATCAGCAGGAACTCGCGGGCCAGGTAGCGGAGCAGGGAGAACACCGAGATCCCGGTGGCCACCCGCAGCAGCGTGCCGAGCAGCACCAGTACGAAGATCAGGCAGGTCGCGTAGAAGCCCAGCATGATCTGCGCCAGCCCGAGCAGTGCGTCCCAGCCCGTCTCGCCGACGACGGCCGCCATCGCGCCGAAGGCGCCCACCGGCGCCGCCCACATGATCATCGCCAGCACACGGAAGACCAGGCGCTGTGCGTGCTCCACACCTCGCAGGATCGGCTCGCCGGTGGGGCCCATCGCCTGCAGGGCGAACCCGACGAGCAGGGCGACCAGCAGTGTCTGCAGCACCTCACCGCTGGTGAGCGCCGACACCAGCGTGTCCGGGATCGCCCCGATGAGGAAGTCGGTGGTGCTGCTGTGAGCCTCGGCTGCGGCCGAGGTGGCCTCCTTGACGCCTGCCGGGTCCAGGTGCAGGCCGGCGCCGGGCTTGAGTAGGTTGCCCACCACCAGGCCGATGGCCAGCGCCGCGGTGGACATCACCATGAAGTAGGCCAGCGCGATACCGCCCACCTTGCCCACCTGGGCGGCCTGCCGAACCGAGCCGATGCCGAGGACGATCGTGCAGAAGATGATCGGGCTGATCATCATCGTGATCAGCGCGACGAAACCGTCTCCCAGCGGCTCCAGGTTGACCGCGAGGTCGGGGGCGACCAGCCCCAGGACCGCGCCGGCGACTACCGCCGCCACGACGCTGACGTACAGCCAGTGCGTCCGGTCCTTCCGTCGCGCCGGTTGTCTCGCCTCGGTGGGTGCTTGAGTCATGACTCCTCCTCGAGATGTTCGTGCAGGCACTGACGATGCGGTGCACAGTGAGGTGAGTCACGCTTGTGTTCATTGCGTTCACCTCCGTCGAAGGGCGTGCACGTGAAGCGCATCGCTCATCCGCGCGGCTGGAGCGCCGCGGCCCAGTTCCTCGCCCTCCAGCTCGCGGTCGTCGTGCTGCTGCTCGGTGCCGGGTCGGTCGCCGCCTACGTGCAGGCCGCCGACGCCAGCCAGGACCAGGCGGCGCAGGAGACGCTCGCCGTCGCGTGGACCGTGGCCGAGATGCCCACCGTGGCCCGGGCGTTGGACGACCCGCGGCCGAGCGCGACCCTGCAGCCCCTGGCCGAGCGAGTACGTACGCGCACGCACACCGACTTCGTGGTGGTGATGAGCCCGACCGGGATCCGGTACAGCCACCCCGACCCGGCGCAGATCGGCAGGCACTTCATCGGCACGATCGCTCCGGCGGCCGCCGGCGGCACGGTCACCGAGACCTACACCGGCACGCTGGGCCCGTCGGTGCGGTCCGTGGTGCCGGTGAGGTCGGACGGAAGGGTGACCGGCCTGGTGTCGGTGGGCATCACCGAGCAGCACATCGGGCTCGTCCTGGCCCGCCGGCTGCCCTGGATGGCAGCCGCGGTTCTGGCGGCCCTCGCGCTCGGCGCGCTCGGCACCTGGCTGGTGACCCGGCGCGTACGCCGGCAGACGCGCGGGCTGGCTCCGGGCGAGCTGCGGGCGATGTACGACTACCACGACGCAGTGCTGCACTCGGTACGCGAAGGGCTGCTGGTCGTGGACGTCGACGGCCGGCTGCACGTGGTCAACGACGAGGCGACCCGCCTGCTCGGCGTCTCGAAGCACGACGTCGGCCGCCACGTCGGCGAGCTCGGGCTGCCCGAGGACCTGACCGCGGCGCTGCTGTCGGGTGAGGCGCGCCAGGACGAGCTGTACCTCACCTCGTCGCGGGTTCTGGTCCTTCGGCAGTCACGGACCGCCTGGCAGGGCCGTGACCTGGGCACGGTGGCGACCCTGCGCGACCGCACCGAGCTGGAGTCCCTGACCGGGGAGCTCGACAGCGCGCGCAGCCTGGCCGAGGCGCTGCGGAGCCAGCAGCACGAGGCGATGAACCGCATGCACACCGTCGTGTCGCTGATCGAGCTCGGGCACACCGACCGCGCGCTCGCGTTCGCGGTCGAGGAGCTGCAGCTGGCGCAGCGGCTGACCGACCGGCTGGTGTCCTCGGTCAACGAGCCGGCGCTGGCCGCCCTGCTGCTGGGCAAGGCCGCACAGGCCGCCGAGCTGGGTATCGCCTTCGAGGTGGACGAGGACAGCAACCTGCCGCCCGGCCTGGTTCCCGCCCGAGACCTGGTCACCATCGTCGGCAACCTCGTCGACAACGCCTTCGACGCCACGCTCGGTCGGTCGGGCGGACACGACCGGCCCCGGGCGGTACGTGTCGGCGTCACCGCGACCGCCACCGAGGTGCGGCTCACCGTCACCGACTCCGGCGACGGGCCGCCACCGGACCCGTCGGTGATGTTCACCCGCGGCTGGTCGACCAAGACCGACGACGGAGCCTCGGGACGCGGGCTCGGGCTGGCCCTGGTGCAGCAGACCGTCGGCCGGCTGCACGGCCGCATCGACGTCCGCAACCATGACGGCGCGGTGTTCGAGGTCGTGCTGCCACCTGCCCGCTCCGACGCGGATGCGCCCTCGCCCGCGGTGACATCCCAGGGTCCTCCGGAGGTGGACGATGCTGCGCGTACTGGTCGTTGAGGACGAGCCGGTGGCCGCCGAGGCCCACGCCGAGTACGTCCGCCGCGTCCCCGGTTTCGAGCTCGCCTCGGTCGCGCGTACCGGCCAGGAGGCGCTGCGAGCGCTGTCGGGGCAGCGGGTCGACCTGGTCCTGCTGGACATGAACCTGCCCGACGTGCACGGCCTGGACATCGTGCGGGCCATGCGCACGGCCGGGCACAGCACCGACGTGATCGCCGTGACGTCCGCGCGCGACCTGCAGGTGGTGCGCCAGTCGGTGTCCCTGGGGATCGTGCAGTACGTACTGAAACCGTTCCTGTTCTCGACGCTGCGCGAACGCCTGGAGTCCTACGCGCGCTACCGCGACGAGCTCGACGCGGACGAGGTTGCCACCAGCCAGCAGGCGGTCGACCGGCTGCTGACGCATACGCGGGCCGCGGGCGCGACCAGCACGCTCCCGAAGGGTCTGAGCGAGGAGACGCTGGACGCGGTGACCAGGCTGCTGCGGGAGGGCCCCGACCCACTCAGCGCCAGTGAGGTCGCGGCGCGCACCTCGGCCTCGCGGGTGACGGCGCGCCGCTACCTGGAGTACCTGTGCAGCGTGGGTCTGGCCGGTCGTCAGCCGCGCTACTCCAGCACAGGCCGTCCGGTCGTCGAGTACCTCTGGAAGGGCGCGGACTAGTCAGCCTGGGTGGGCCCTGTCCGGCCCGTCGGAGCCGTTGCCACCACGGTCGGCGCAAGAGAAGGGTTGGGGGCGAGCGGCGGCGCCACGGCGGGCGCTGCCTCGGTAGGGAGGGAAGAGCATGTACGCACGTTCCAGCACGTTCCGGGCACGTCCCGAGTCCGTGGGCGCCGGCATCGAGTACACGCGCGACGAGGTCCTGCCTGCGTGCATGGGCATGGAAGGGTGCATCGGGCTCTCGCTGCTCGCCAACCGCGAGACCGGCCTGTGCATCTCGACCAGCGCCTGGGAGACGGCGGAGGCGCGGAAGGCCAGTGAGAAGCAGATCGGCGCGCTGCGCGGGCGGATGGCCGAGATCTTCGGCGGCCCGTCGGAGGTCGAGCTGTGGGACATCGCACTGCTGCACCGCGACCACCGGTCGCGAGAGGGCGCCCGCGTGCGCGCCACCTGGGTGAAGGCCGAACCGGGCGACATCGAGCGCATGGTCGACTTCACCAAGACCATCACGCTGCCCACGCACGATGAGGCGGACGGCTTCTGCAGCGCCAGCGTGATGATCGACCGCGCCACCGGCAGGGGGGTCGTCGCGATCACCTTCGACTCCGCCGCCGCCGAGGAGGGCACTCGCGAGGCGGCGCGGGGCCTGCGCGAGAAGTACGTCGAGCAGACCCGCCAGAAGATCCTCGACGTCCAGCAGTTCGACCTGGTGCTGGCGCACCTGCACGTGCCCGAGCTGGTCTGACCCGAACGGGTGGCGCGAAAACAGCCCGAAAATCGGCCTTGATTGTTGGTCGGACGAGGCCGATCCTCTGAAGTGGCTCGCGAGGTGAGCAAGGGAGCCGGAAACGGCTGAGAGGCCCCAGCGGTTGCAACACCTTTCTTCGGAAGGGTTGGGAAGAACCGCCAGGGACGACCTTCAAGTACCTGACCCGGACAATGCCGGCGGAGGGAAATCGCCCCGCGAGTCCGTTTGTGCGCAGGCGGCGTCGACCACAGGGGGCCGGTGCCCTCAGGGCCGCCGGCGACCAAGCCCCCGCAGGTATCCGGCGACACGCTCACGGGTCACCGACCAGAGCAGCGGCGCCACCTGCACCGAGTCGGGACGGCGGTCGGTGGGCCGGGGATGCCCGGACGAGCCCCGCGTGAGCGCCTCGGACATCTCGACGGCGAACTGCTCGAACAGCCGGCTCGACACCGCACGGGTGATCGCGGCGCTCAGCGAGGCGACCGGCCCGGTGAGCGCCACGTCGGCTCTGCCCCTGATTCCTGAGCTCGGGTCCTCGGGCACCACCTCGAGGGAGATCGCGGCACGCGCGGTGCCCGCTCCTTTCCGGTCGGTCCCGGAGACCTCCATCCGCAGCGTCCGGTCGCCGTCGTCGCGGTCGACCACCACGAGCGTTCCCTGGTAGGCCAGCGACCACGGGCCCACCGAGATGCTCACCAGCCCGCGGTAGGTCGACTCGTCGACGCTCTCGGCCACGTGCGCCCCCGGGACGCATTCGACGACCGCGGGGATGTCGTTGACGAACCGCCAGACCTCGTCGCAGCCCGCCGGCACGCACGCGCTGTGGTCGAGCTTCACGGGCGGTGGGTCACGTGGGGGCCGGCAGGTCCAGCAGGTCGGCGAGCAGCCGGCGGTGCGCACCGGCGGTGCCGAGTGCGATCGCGTCGGCCTTGGCCCGCTTGAGGTACAGGTGTGCGGGGTGCTCCCATGTCATGCCGATACCCCCGTGCAGCTGGACGCACTCCTCCGCGGCGTGCACGGCGACGCCCGAGCAGTACGCCTGCGCCAGCGACGCCGCCGTCGCGCTGTCGTCGCTGCCGTCGGCCACCGTCCCGGCGGCGTACCTGGCGGCCGCGCGCGCCGACCCCACCTCGAGCCACAGGTCGGCCAGCCGGTGCTTGAGCGCCTGGAACGAGCCCACCGGGCGGCCGAACTGCTTGCGCTCGCGCGTGTAGGCCACGGTGCTGTCGAGGCACCACTCCGCCACCCCCAGCTGTTCGGAGGCGAGCAGCGCGGCACCGGTGACCAGCGCCTGCTGGACGCTGCGCGCGCCGTCCTCGGTCACCCTGTCCGACTCGACGCCGTCGAAGCCGACGTCGAAGAGCGGGCGGCTCATGTCCAGCGACAGGACCGGCTCGACGGTCAGTCCCTCGGCCCCGCCGGTGACCTGGTGCAGCTCCACACCGTCCGGTGTCTCGACCGGGACGACGAGCACGTCGGCCGTTCCGGCGTCGGCGACGCTGGAGACCTGTCCCTGCAGCCGTCCGTCCTCATCGCGACGCACCGTCGGCCGCAGGCCATCACCCGGGCCGCGCCCCAGCGGTACCGCGAGTGCCGCGGTCAGGTCGCCGGCGGCCATCCGGGGCAGCAGACGGTCGTCGCCGGCCGTGACGAGCGCGGTCGTGGCCAGCACGGCGCTGGTGAGGAACGGGACCGGCGCCACGAAGCGGCCGAGCTCCTCGAGCGCGACCGCCGCCTCACGGGCACTCGCGCCGGCGCCGCCGAGCTTCTCCGGCACCAGCAGCCCGGCCAGGCCCACGTCCTGGCCCAGCGACCGCCACAGCGCCGGGTCGGTCGCGTCGCCGTCGTAGCGGCCCATCACCGACTCCGGGGTGCACTTGTCCTCCAGCAGCGAGCGGATGCTGCGGCGAAGCGAGTCCTCGACGTCGCCGTACAGCAGGTCGGTCTGGTCGGCCCGGTTGGGCACAGTCATCGGGGCAGGTCCTTCCAGGCGATGTCCTTGTCGATGCGCGGCTCGGGCGGGAGCCCCAGCACGCGTTCGGCGATGATGTTGCGCAGCACCTCGGAGGTGCCGCCCTCGATGGAGTTCCCCTTGGTGCGCAGGTAGCGGTAGCCCGGCCCGCGCCCGGCGAAGTCCACGACGTCAGGACGTCGCATGCGCCAGTCGTCGTACCGCAGGCCCTCCTCGCCCATCAGCTCCACCTCCAGGCCGCTGATCTCCTGGTTGAGGCGGGCGAAGGCCAGCTTCATCCCCGAGCCCTCCGGGCCGGGCGCGCCGACCGCGAGCTGCTGCCGGAGCCGCTCGCCGGTCAGCCGCCGCACCTCGGACTCGACCCACAGGGTCAGCAGCCGGTCGTGCAGCTCGGGGGTCCGCAGGTCCGGACGGCTTCGCCAGGTCTGCGCGAGCACGCCGATCAACCCGCCCTCGCGCGGCATCGCGGCGCCGCCGATCGCGACCCGCTCGTTCATCAGCGTGGCCATCGCGACCCGCCAGCCGTTGCCGACGTCTCCGAGCCGAAGGCTGTCGGGGAGGCGCACGCCGGTCAGGAACACCTCGTTGAACTCCGCCTCGCCGGTGATCTGGCGCAGCGGGCGCACCTCGACGCCGGGCGCGGTCATGTCGCACACGAAGTACGTGAGGCCCGCGTGCTTGGGCACCGTCGGGTCGGTGCGGGCGAGCAGGATCGCCCAGCGTGCGGAGTGCGCGTTCGACGTCCACACCTTCTGCCCGTCGACCACCCAGTCGTCGCCGTCGCGAACCGCCCGGGTGGCCGCCGCGGCCAGGTCGGACCCGGCGCCGGGTTCGCTGAACAGCTGGCACCACACCTCCTCGCCGGTCCACAACGGACGCAGGAACCGCTGCTTCTGCTCGTCGGTGCCGAACGCGAGGATCGTCGGCGCGGCCATGCCGAGCCCGATGCCGATCCTGCGTGGCTGGTTGTCGGGTGCCCCGGCCGCCTCGAGCTCCTCGTCGACCACGTGCTGCCACGAACGCGACAGCCCGAGCCCGCCGAGCCCCTCGGGGTAGTGCACCCACGCCAGGCCCGCGTCGAAGCGCGCGCGCAGGAAGTCCATGCGGTCCGTCGTGCTCGGGTCGTGTGCCGCGAGCAGGTCGGCGACCCCTTTTCTGAGCCGGTCTCCGGTCGCGGCTGCGTCGACGTCGGTCACTCCTGTTCCTCCTGTGTTCGGCGTTCCTGGGAAGGGCTGCCGGTCAGAACGTACGCCCCGTCGCGAGCACGCCCAGCGACAGCAGCAGCTTGTCCCGCGGGTTGTTGAGGCTGCGACGGGTCAGCTCCTCGATCCGGTGCAGCCGGTAGAGCACGGTGTTGCGGTGGCAGTACAGGCTGCGCGCGGCATGCGTGGGTGACCCGTCGTTGGCCAGCAGCGCGACCAGCGTGTCCAGCAGCAGCTCTCGCTGCTGGTCCGGCTGGGCCAGCAGCGGGCCGAGGGTCTCGCGCAGCAGGCACGGCACGATCTCCGGGCTGCCGGTGAGCAGCATCTCGGGCAGCCGCTCCTCCAGCGTGGTGATGCCGCGCTGGCCCTCGGGGAACGTGCTGGCCGCACGTGCCGCGAGCTGGTAGGCGAGCCCGAACCCCGCCGGGCCGTCCGGTGCCAGCGCCAGCCCGACCCGTCCGTGCACGGCGGGCCGGAGCAGGTCGACAAGCGTCCGCAGGCGCCGGCTGCCGGGTGCGATCACGCCGAAGTGGGTGCCGGTCCGCACGTGCCAGTGCGACACGATCCCGCCGCGCTCGAGCCGGTCGTCGGGCGCGTTCAGCGGCTCGACCATCGGGTCGTCGACCGGCGCCACCGCGCACACCAGGGGCTCGTCCGGTGCGAACCCGAGCCCCTCGCACACCTCCTGGGCGAAGGCCGGGTCGGCGCCGCGGCCTTCGACGAGACCTTCCAGCATGCTGTGCTGGCGCTGCAGGTCGCGCAGCTGCAGGCGGGCGTGCTCGCGGCGGTAGGCGTCGACCAGCGTCGCGGTCTGCACGTCCATGGAGCGCCACAGTGTCTGTCCGGCCAGCAGCAGCATGTGCTCGTCGACGTCGAGGTCACCCTCCTTCGAGCGTTCGAGGAGTCCCTCCCAGAGCAGCCGGCAGCCGAGGCTGTACGCACGCAGCACGACGTCCATCGGGATGCCCTGGCGGGCGCGCCGGCGTCCGGTCTCGCGCCAGACGTGCACCGCCTCCTCGCCGGGCTCGGCCAGCCCCGCCATCGTGCGCACGCCACGCTCGACGTGCTCGCGACACGACGCCCGCAGCTCGGCCTGCATCTCCTTGCCGGCCCCGGTGTAGCTGGGCTCGTCGGCCAGCAGCCGCAGGGCCATGTCGTCGGCGATGGCCGAGGTGCGGTCCAGCAGCGCGGCCCAGGCCGTGGCGAGCTGGCGCTGCCGCTCCGGCCCCAGGTCAGTCTGGGCAGCGGAGCGAGCAGAGCCGTGCACCGTCGCAGCCTTGCACGCGCTGCACAGTTGCACCAGGGTGATTCGGATTTCCCGGACGGACGGCACGACAGGATTTGTGCACTGCGCCCATTCCCCTTTCGGTGCTCGGTGCCCAAGGTGAGGAGGACCACATTCACCGGCGCCGAACCGAACGAGACACCTTGCCCCCGCCAGCTGACGCACCCAGCAGCCCAGACCAGGCCTTCTCCATGACCGACGTCCGGGTCACCTTCGGGGGGCTGGTGGCCCTGTCGGAGGTCTCGCTGCACGTGGGGGCCGGGCAGGTGCACGGCATCATCGGGCCCAACGGTGCCGGGAAGACCACGCTGTTCAACGTCGCCTGCGGCTTCGTCGCCCCCGACACCGGCACGGTGCGCTGGCGCGGCGAGACCCTGACCCGGCTGCGCCCGCACCGGCTCGCCGACCTGCGGATCGGGCGCACCCTGCAGGGCCTGGGGCTGTTCGACCGGATGACGGTTCTGGAGAACGTGATGGTCGGCGCCCACCGGCACGCACGGACGGGGTTCGCGTCGGCGCTGTTCGCGCTGCCACGCACGCACCGCGAGGAGCGGGCGCTGCGTGAGCGCGCGCTCGCGGTGCTCGACGACCTCGGCGCGGCCGAGTACGCCCAGCGCCTTCCCGAAAGCCTCCCGTACGCCGGGCGCAAGCGGGTGGCGCTCGCCCGGGCGCTGGTGAGCGAACCCGAGCTGCTGCTGCTCGACGAGCCCGCCAGCGGTCTGTCCACCGACGAGATGGCCGAGCTCGCCGAGACCATCCGCCGGCTCACCTCGCGCATGTCGATCATGCTCGTCGAGCACCACATGGACCTGGTGATGAGCGTCTGCGACGACATCACCGTGCTCGACTTCGGCCGGGTGATCGCTGCCGGTTCGCCTGACCAGATCCGCAACGACCCGGCCGTGATGGAGGCCTACCTGGGCGACGAGGTGTCCGAGGACGCGACCGGGTCGTTCGCGCTGAGCGCGGCGGAGGGTGACGATGCTCGAGGTTCGTGACCTGACCACCACGTACGGCGCCGTGCACGCGCTGTCGGACGTGTCGTTCACCGCGGCGGCCGGCAAGGTCACCGCCGTCCTCGGTGCCAACGGCGCCGGGAAGACCACCCTGCTGCGCACCATCTCCGGGCTGGTGCGGCCACGCTCCGGCGAGGTCCTGCTCGAGGGCAGCCCGGTCACCTCGGCCCCGGTGGAGCGGATGTGCCGGATGGGCATCGCGCACGTGCCCGAGGGCCGCGGGGTGATCACCGAGCTGACCGTGGAGGAGAACCTGCGCCTCGGCGCGCTCGGGCGTGCGACCGGCTCGGACCGGCTTGGGCTCGACCACGTCTACTCGAAGTTCCCGCCGCTGGCCGACCGTCGCTCGGCTCGTGCGGAGGTGCTGTCCGGGGGAGAGCGGCAGATGCTGGTGATCGGCCGAGCCCTGCTGGCGCGGCCGCGGGTGCTGCTGCTCGACGAGCCGTCGCTCGGCCTTGCTCCCCGTGTGGTCGGGCAGATCTTCGCCCTGCTGCGAGACCTGGTGAAGCAGGAGGGCATGACCGTCGTCCTGGTGGAGCAGAACGCGCGCGGCGCCCTGTCGATCGCCGACACCGGCGTGGTGCTCAACCTCGGCCGCGTCGTGGCCAGCGAGAACGCGTCCGCGCTGGCCGCCGACGAGAAGCTGCGACATGCCTACCTCGGATTCTGACCGGCCCAGGGACAGGAGATCTCGTTGCAGCAGTTCCTGACGACGGCGCTCACCGGGCTCACGCTCGGGATGGTCTACGCCGCGTTCGCGCTCGCACTGGTGCTCATCTGGCGGTCCACCAGGATCGTGAACTTCGCGCAGGCACCGATGGCCATGCTCACCACCTACATCGCGCTGACGCTGATCAACGCCGGCTACTCGTACTGGGTCGGATTCGTGGCCGCGCTGCTGTCGGGGCTCGTGCTCGGGGCGCTGGTCGAGCGTCTCGTCATCCGGCCGGTGGAGGGCAAGGCGCACATCAACGCGGTGATCCTCACCCTGGGGCTGTACATCGTCTTCACCGCGCTGGCGTCCATCCTGTTCGGGTCGAACTTCCGGTCCTTCCCCGCCCCGTTCGGGCTGCACGGGCTGGAGGTCGGCGGTGTCCACCTCGCGATCACCAGCTCGGGGATCTTCACCATCGTCGCCGTGCTGGTGGTCATGCTGCTGCTGGTGGTGCTGTTCCGGTTCACCGACCTGGGCCTGATGATGCGGGCGTCCGCGTTCAGCCAGGAGGTCTCGCGGCTGCTCGGCGTGCGGGTCGGACGCATGCTCACCCTGGGGTGGGCCCTCGCGGCGATGGTGGGCTCGCTGTCGGGCCTGCTCATCGCCGGCGGCAGCCTGGTGAGCCCGTCCTACATGGACCCCGTGGTCGTGTTCGGCTTCGTGGCGGCGGTGCTGGGCGGTCTGGACAGCCCGTTGGGTTCGGTCGTCGGCGGCCTGCTGCTCGGCCTGGGCCTGAGCTTCGTCAGCGGCTACCTGGGTTCTGACCTGGTCGCGCTGGCCGCCCTGGTGATCTTGATGGTCGTGCTGCTCGTCCGCCCCGGTGGGCTGTTCTCGCACACGCAGGCGCGGAGGGTGTGACGATGGCGAACGCGACCACCGCGAGCAGGACGTCCCCACGGGGTATCGCCGCGCGGCTGCGCCGGCTCCACCAGGACGCCCCGCTGGCCAGCCACGTGCTCATCGCGCTCGCGGGTCTCGTCGTGGTGGTTCTCGTCCTGTCGAGGTCCAGTGAGTACGCGAACTCGCTGTACGCGACCATGGCCTACTACGGCATCGCGGCCGGTGGCCTGACCGTACTCACCGGCCTCAACGGCCAGCTGTCCCTGGGGCACGGCGCGCTGATGGCCGTCGGGGCGTACACCACCGCCGTGCTGCTGGAGAACCAGCAGATGCCGCTGCTGGTGATCCTGCTGGTCGCCACCGTGCTGACCACGCTCGTGGGAGTGGCGGTGGGCATCCCGGCGGCACGGCTGCACGGTCCCTACATCGCAGGTGCGACACTCGCGCTCGCCGTCGCTCTGCCGGGACTGGCGCTGTACTTCAGCAACACGCTCGGCGGCGAGCAGGGCATCCCGGTGCTGGTGCCAGAGGCTCCGCGCTGGTTCTCCGACGCCGTCTACTTCATCACCGCCACGGAGACGTCGAGCACCAAGTACGTCGCCTACATCGGCTGGAGCCTCCTGCTGCTCACCTTCGTGCTCCTGGCCAACCTCGCGCGCAGTCGCACGGGCCGTGCGTGGCGCGCGGTGCGCGACGACGAGGTGGCAGCCGAGATCGCCGGAATCCACCTGGGCCGCACACGCGTGCTGGCGTTCGTGGTCAGCGCGGCCTGCGCCGGCCTGGGCGGCGCGGTGCTGGCGATGGTCGTACGGATCGCCGCGCCGACGGGTTTCACGCTGGCGCTGTCGCTCTCGCTGGTCACCGCGGTCGTGCTCGGCGGTCTCGGCAGCCTCACCGGCGCGCTGATCGGCGCCGCGCTGCTGACCTTCCTTCCCCCGTGGTTCACCGACATCGGCCTGGGCGCCGGACTGTCCGACGTGCAGGCCGCCGAGCTCGCGCCGCTGGTGTACGGGCTCACCCTCGTCCTCGTGGTCCTTCTGGCGACGTCCGGGATCGTCGGCACGCTGCGCGGGCGATGGCGACGACGACAGGACCGCATCGCAGTAAACGACACCACCGGAGGCGCAACGTGACCAGAACCATCCACAGACGACTCGCCGCGACCATGGGGCTGCTGACCGTGGGTGCGCTGGTAGCGGGCTGCGGGGCGGGGGGCCGGCCCGAGGGCAGCGGACAGTCCGCGGCGTCCGATGTCGGTGTCACCAAGAACACGGTCACGGTGGGCACGCACATGCCGCTCACCGGTGTGGCCGCGCCGGGGTACAGCGAGATCCCCACCGGCACGCGTGCGTACTTCGACTACGTCAACGCGCACGGGGGCGTGGACGGACGCAAGATCGAGTACATCGTCAAGGACGACGCGTACGACCCGACCAAGACCAGCCAGGTCACCAACGAGCTGGTGCTGCAGGACCACATCTTCGCCATGATGGGCGGTCTGGGCACGCCCACCCACAGCGCCGTCGTCGACTTCCTCAACGGCGAGAAGGTGCCCGACCTGTTCGTGTCCTCGGGGGCGGAGCAGTGGGGTGACAACCCGCAGGCCAAGCCGTACACGTTCGGCTGGCAGCCCGACTACGAGCTCGAGGGCAAGATCATCGGGCAGTGGATCTCGCAGAACATGCCGAATGCGCGGGTCGGGCTGTTCTTGCAGGACGACGACTTCGGCGCCGACGGCGAGAAGGGCGTTCGGCAGTACATCGACGACCAGATCGTCGACGTCGAGCGGTACACGTCTGGCACCACCGACGTCGCACCGCAGATCGCCGCTCTGCAGTCGAAGAACGTCGACATGGTGATCGGGTTCAACACCCCGGCGTACACCGCACTGAGCCAGCTGGTCGCGCTGAAGCTGAACTTCAAGCCGCAGTGGTTCTACAGCAACGTCGGGTCGGACCCCACGCTGGTCGGCTCGCTGCTGTCGGAGTTCTCCAAGGGCGCGGTGAAGAACGGCAGCAGCATGCTCGACGGCGTGCTCACGACCCAGTACCTCGCCGGCACCGACAGCCCCAGTGACCCGTGGGTGAAGCTGTGGCAGAAGGTGTGGGACCAGGAGGGCAGCGGTGGCCCGCTGACGAACTACCGCATCTACGGGATGGCCGAGGCCTACACGTTCGTGCAGGCGCTCGAGGCCGCCGGCCCCAACCCGACGCGTGACGGCATCGTGAAGGCGGTGGAGCAGATCGGTGGCCAGCTCGACGGTCCGGCTCTGGCGTCGTACCGCTACTCCGCGGACAGCCACATGGGCATCAACGGCGTGCAGGTGGCGAAGCTCCAGGGCACCAAGGCCGTGCCGATCACACCGGTGCTGACCAGTGACACGGGCAGCGCGCCGATCGAGGAGGACGAGTCCGCCGCCAAGGACGCGCCGCCCGCCAGCGGCATCCCGGACGTCCAGCCGGTCCAGTAGGCGGAGGCTAGGCGGTCTGGCCGAGCGAGCTCGGCCGGGCCGCCTCGCCGCCGGCGCCGAGCAGGCCGCGGCGGCGCAGCACCGGCATGACACCCTCGGCGAACCAGTACGCCTCCTCGACGTGCGGGTAGCCCGACAGGATGAGCTCCTCGATGCCGAGCTCGGCGTACTCGGCGATGCGGTCGGCGACCTCGGTGTGGCTTCCGACCAGCGCCGTGCCCGCGCCGCCGCGCACCAGCCCGACGCCGGCCCACAGGTTCGGTGATATCTCCAGCGCGTGCACCGAGCGCAGGTCGGTCACGCCGGTGTGCAGCTCGCGCATGCGCGCCTGGCCCACCGACTGGCTGCGCGCCAGCGCCTCCTGAGCCTTGGCGATGTCGGCGGGCTCGAGCTCGTCGAGCAGCCACTGCGCGTGCCGCCACGCCTCCGCGCTGGTCTCGCGCGAGATCGTGTGCATCCGGATCCCGAAGCGCACGTCGCGGCCCTGCGCGTGCGCGAGACGGCGGATCCAGGCGATCTTCTCCGCGACCTGGGCGGGCGGCTCGCCCCAGGTGAGGTAGACGTCGCAGTGCCGCGCCGCCACCGGCCCCGCCTCCTGCGACGACCCGCCGAAGTAGATGCGCGGCAGGGGGTCGGGCGCCTGGCGGGTACGAGCCCCGGTCACCTGGTAGTGGTCGCCGGAGAAGTCGAACGGTGCGTCGCTCCACGCTCCGCGCACGATGCTGAGGAACTCGTCGGTGCGCGCGTACCTGCCGGCGTGGTCGAGCGAGTCGCCGAACCGCGCCTGCTCCTCGGCCTCGCCGCCGGTCACCACGTTGAGCAGCAGGCGGCCGCGCGACATCCGCTGGTACGTCGCCGCCATCTGCGCAGCCAGCGTCGGGCTCATCAGCCCCGGCCGGAACGCGACCAGGAACTTCAGCCGCCGGGTCTCGCGGATCAGCGCGGAGGTGACCAGCCACGCGTCCTCGCACCAGGTGCCGGTCGGCGTGAGCACTCCCTCGTAGCCAAGCGTGTCCGCGGTGCGCGCGACGTGCGCGAGGTAGTCGATGTCGGGCTCGCGGAACATCGCCGCCGACCCCGGTTCCCCGGCCCGCACGCCGACGCCCTTGGGGACACTGTGTCCGCCTCCGACCAGCGTGCGCCCGTCGCCGGTGGTGGGGAGGAACCAGTGGAGCTTGAGCTCCCGGGTGGGGGAGGTGGCAGCAGTGGTCATGCGGTCGAGCCTCGCGAACTCTGTCCGCAAAGTCAACTTTATCTATTAACTTTGCTTATTTGGTGTCGGACACCACGCCCTCGTCACCGGTCGGTCCGCCGTCCTGGTCGTCACTGGTCCGCAGCTCGGCCACCACGATGGTGATGTTGTCGGGTCCCCCGTTGTCGATGGCCGCCCGCCACAGCTGGTAGGTGGCCTTCGCGCCGGTGTTGCGCCGCAGGATCGTGCCGATGGTGTCGGGCTCGACGACGTCGCTGAGGCCGTCCGAGCAGATCAGGAAGACGCCGTGCTGAGTACGCCCGAGCGTCGACACGTGCGGCTCGACCTCCCGGTCGCGCGGGTGCCCGCCGATGGTCTGGGTGAGCACGGAGGTGTGTGTCTGCCCGGCTGTCAGCGGCGGGTTGTCGTCGACGCTGACCTGGTGCAGGTCGCCGTCGTAGAAGGTGTAGACGCGGCTGTCGCCGACGTTGAACACGATCACGTCGTCGCCGTTGAGGACCACACCGGCCACCGTGGTCCCCATCCCGCCCCAGTCCGGTCTGCGCTCGGCCGCCGAGTACACGGTGTCGTTGCAGGCCTGCAGGGCTTCGCGTACCGAGCTCTCGTCGGTCATCGTCGGGCCGGCGCGGGCCAGCTCCTGCACGGCCAGCGTGCTGGCGACCTCGCCGGCGGGGTGCCCGCCGAGTCCGTCGGCGACGCCGACGACGACCGGGTCGGTGAGCGGGAAGTACACCGTCTGCGGTGTCTGCGTCACGGTCGCGGGCGTCGTCCACGGGCCCACCAGGAGGCTGTCCTCGTTGTGTTCGCGGACCAGTCCCTCGTGGCTCAGGGCGGTGACGGCAAGGTATTCCACCTGCGGGCGCTGCTCGAGGGCCGGCTCAGGCGTTGGTCTGCGCAGGCTGCGGAGTGGTGCCCGACTGCTCGGCGGGCGCGTTGCGCCGTCCGGCCTCGATCGCGGCCGAGGACGCACCGGCGCCGAGGCCGAGCGCGAACAGGCCCCAGGTCAGGCCGGTGCGCTCGATACCCATCGCGGCGTCGAGCGACACGTCGCCCGGCCCTTCCTCGGCGAGCGCCAGCAGCGCGGCGATCAGCACCAGGTTGTACTCGTAGCCGCCCTCCATGACCCAGGGGCCCTTCGGCAGGTGGACCTTGCGGATCGCGGTGATCATCGTCCCGATCAGGGCTGCGCTCGCCAGCGGTGTCGCCATCCCGGCCGCGAGCATGGCGCCGCCCACGGTCTCGGTGGCACCCGCGGCCAGCGCGTTGCGGCGCGGCGGGTGCATGTCAAGGGACTCCATCATGCCCGCGGTGCCTTCGAGTCCGGGCCCGCCGAACCAGCCCTTGAGCTTCTGGGTCCCGTGGCCGATGAAGAGCCCACCGATGATGACTCGTGCTGCCAGGCGTCCCACGTTCATGGCTCGATCTCCTCGTGCTCGGGTGCGTGGACTGCCGCCACAGTGCCCCGCCACTGAAGCACACCACCCGACCTACCCGCGAGGAGGGCGGCGAATCCCCTACAGAACAGCCTGAAACTCGCGTCGACCTAGACTGCCGCAGTGCGCACCATGCTCGCCGCCGCGGCGATGACGACGCTGGGAGCGCTGCCGGTGTTCCTGCTGTCGGCGCAGTCGGTGCTGATCCGCCAGGACCTGCACTTCGGTGATGCGCAGCTCGGCCTCGCCGTCAGCGCCTTCTTCGGTGCTGCGGCCGCGGCGTCCTTCTTCGCGGGGGCGCTCGCCGACCGGCTCGGTCGTCGGGTGGCCACGCTGGTGGCGGGCGGGCTGACCATGGTGGTGGCGTTGCTCGTCGCGGTTGTCGCGCAGTCCTTCATCGTGCTGTTGCTGCTGCTGGTGGTGGCCGGTGTGGCGAACGCGGCGATGCAGATGACGTCGAACCTCACCTTGGCCCGGTCGGTGGACGCCGGGCAGCGCGGTCTCGCGTTCGGTGTCAAGCAGTCCGCGATCCCGTCCGCGATCCTGCTCGGCGGTTTGGCCGTTCCGACGGTTGGCGCTGTCGTCGGGTGGCGGTGGACGTTCGTCGCGCTCGCGGCGGCGGCGGGCTTGGTGGTGCTCGCCGGGCTGCGCCTGCCGCAGTCGACGCCCACGGTGACCGACCACGTGGTGGAACGCGACTTCCCGCCGAAGGGTGCGCTGGTCGTGAGCGCGGTGGCGATGGTGCTGGCCAGTGCCGCGACGAACTCGCTGGGCTCGTTCGCGCCGTCGTGGGCGTTCCGGGTCGGTCTGACTCCCAGCGAGGCGGGCGTGCTGGTCGCCGCGGGCAGCGCCCTGTCCGTACTGGTGCGTGTGCTGAGCGGTGCACGCGCCGACCGGCGTCGCGGACGCAACCTGCCCGTGGTCAGCGCCTACCTCCTGGCGGGTGGGGTCGGCATGGTCGTCCTGTCCTTCGACCACGTGCCCGCGCTGCTGGTCGGCACCATCGTCGCGTTCGGCATCGGGTGGGCCTGGCCGGGGCTGCTGCTGTTCGCCGTCGTGCGGGTCGGGCGCGACAGCCCCGCGGCAGCGTCCGGCACGATCCAGGGCGGTGCCTTCGCCGGTGGTGCGTTCGGGCCGGCCCTGTTCGGCGTCCTGGTCGCGGCCACGTCGTTCGAGACGGCGTGGCGCGTGACCGCGGCCGTGATGCTGCTCTCGGCCTCGCTGCTGGTGGTGGCCAGGCAGATGTTCGTACGCGACCTCACCCGAAGGCCGCCCCGCAAGCCGCTGGACGCCACGCCGCAGCAGTGACGCCCAACGCCGACGATCAGCGCCGCAGGTCTGCCTCGATCCGGCGTACGGTCTCGAGCAGCACGGGCAGCAGCCGGCGCTTCGCGGTGTCCTTGGAGATGCGGCTGACGTGCGACGACACGTTGACCGCCGCCGTGACCGCTCCCGAGCGGGAGTGCACCGGCGCGGCGATGGAGCGCAGACCCTCCTCGAGCTCCTGGTCGACCATCGCCCAGCCCTGCCGTCGCACCCGCTGCAGCTCGGTACGCAGGGACTCCGGATCGGAGATCGTGCTGCCGGTCAGCGGCCGCAGGTCGGCGCCGGCGAGGTAGTCGTCCAGCGCGGTCTCGCCGAGGCCGGCAAGCAGGACACGGCCCATCGAGGTCGCGTACGCCGGGAACCGGGTGCCGACGTTGATCGCGACGGTCATGATCCGCGACGTCGGCACGCGCGCGACGTAGACGACGTCGTCGCCGTCGAGCACCGACATCGACGACGACTCGCCGACCTCGCGCACCAGCCACTCCAGGTGCGGCTCGGCGATGTCGGGAAGCGTCAGACCGGAGAGGTAGGCGTAGCCGAGCTCGAGCACGCGGGGCGTCAGCGAGAACAGCCGGCCGTCGGAGCGTACGTAGCCGAGGTCGGCCAGCGTGAGCAGGAACCTCCTGGCTGCGGCCCGGGTCAGGTCGGTGCGGCGGGCGACCTCGCTCAACGTGAGCTCGGCCGAGTCGGGCCCGAAGGCGCGCAGCACGGACAGGCCGCGTGCCAGGGACTGCACGTAGTGCTGCTCGCGCACCGCGTCGCTCACTGCGTCCGGCTCCTTCGTTGACTGCGCGTTGACCGCAGGTACGAGCCTAACCTAAGGTGTTCACGATAAGCACGCATGTTCACCATGCGAACATTCACCAAGACTACCGGGACCGCGATGGCACAGATCACCTCTCTGCGCGAGGCCGTGGCCGAGCTCGTGCACGACGGCGACACAGTGGCGCTGGAGGGCTTCACGCACCTCATCCCCACCCTCGCCGGGCACGAGATAATCCGCCAGAAGCGCCGTGACCTGACGTTGGTGCGCATGACGCCCGACCTCGTCTACGACCAGATGATCGGCATGGGCTGCGCCCGCAAGCTGGTGTTCAGCTGGGGCGGCAACCCCGGCGTCGGCTCGCTGCACCGCTTCCGTGACGCGGTCGAGTACGGCTGGCCGACTCCGCTGGAGGTCGACGAGCACAGCCACGCCGGCATGGCCAACCGCTACGTCGCCGGTGCCTCCCGGGTGCCGTTCGCGGTGCTGCGCGGCTACCGCGGCAGCGACCTCGCCTCCCGTAGCGACACCATCCGCACGGTCACCTGCCCGTTCACCGGTGAGGAGCTGAGCGCGGTCCCGGCCATCAACCCCGACGTCACCGTCGTGCACGCCCAGCGCGCCGACCGCGACGGCAACGTGCAGATGTGGGGACTTCTCGGCGTGCAGAAGGAGGCCGTGCTGGCCGCCGAGCGGGTGCTGGTCACGGTCGAGGAGGTCGTCGACCACCTCGACCCCCGGCCGGGCGCGATCGTGCTGCCGGCGTGGGTGGTCACCGCCGTCGCGGAGGTCCCGGGCGGGGCGCATCCGTCGTACACCGCCGGGTACACCGACCGCGACAACGCCTTCTACAGCGCATGGGACGCGATCAGCCGCGACCGCGACACGTTCACCACGTGGATGCAGGAGCACGTGGTCGAGGCCGGCGACGTCTCGAAGGCAGGTGCGACCGGATGACGACGCAGACGAGCAGCCCGAAGCAGACGGCGGACTGGACCTCCGACGAGATGATGTCGGTGGCGGCCGCCCGCGCGCTCGAAGGAGCCACGACCTGCTTCGTCGGCATCGGCCTGCCGAGCACGGCCGCCAACCTCGCCCGGCACGTGCACCAGCCCGACCTGGTGCTGGTCTACGAGTCGGGCACCATCGGCTCCAAGCCTGACGTGCTGCCGCTGTCGATCGGCGACGGGGAGCTGGCCGACACCGCCGACGCGGTGGTCTCGGTGCCGGAGATCTTCAACTACTGGCTGCAGGCCGGCCGCTGCGACGTCGGGTTCCTCGGCGGAGCGCAGATCGACCGCTTCGCCAACATCAACACCACCGTGATCGACAGAGGCGAGGGCAAGCCGGAGCTACGACTGCCGGGAGCCGGCGGTGCGCCGGAGATCGCCGCGCACTCCGGCCGGGTGCTGATCACGGCCCGCCACTCGACGCGCGTGTTCGTCGAGCGGCTGGCGTTCGTCACCACGGTCGGGCACGGGTCCGGCGTCGGCGACCGGGAGCGGCTCGGCATGACCGGCGCGGGCCCCACCGAGGTGATCACCGACCTGGGCATCCTCGAGCCCGACCCGCACACGCGCGAGCTCACGCTCGTCGCCGTGCACGACGGTGTCACCGTGGAGCAGGTGCGCGAGGCGACCGGCTGGGACCTGCGTGTCGCCGACGACGTGCGGACCACACCGCCGCCCACCACCGAGGAGCTGCGCGTGCTGCGCGAGCTCAAGGAGCGGACCGCGAAGGCGCACAGCGCCGAGCAGACAGCGCAAACGGAGCAGCCAAAGGAGGCCAACAGTGCAGGGTCGTGACGTCTACGTCGTCGACGCCGTACGCACACCCGTCGGCAGGCACGGCGGCGCTCTCGCCGACGTACGCCCCGACGACCTGGCCGCGCACGTGCTGCGCGAGCTGGTCGGCCGCACGCCGTCGCTGGACCCGGCGCGGATCGACGAGGTCATCTTCGGTGCCGCCAACCAGGCCGGGGAGGACAACCGCAACGTCGCCCGCATGGCGGTGCTGCTCGCCGGCCTGCCCACGTCGATACCCGGCTCGACGGTCAACCGGCTGTGCGCCTCCGGCCTCGACGCGGTGCTGCAGGCCGCACGCACGATCGCGGTCGGCGACGCGTCGGTCATGGTCGCCGGTGGTGTCGAGTCGATGAGCCGGGCGCCGTGGGTCCTGCGGAAGCCCTCGCGCGGCTACCCGCGCGGCGACGAGACGCTGTACTCCACGACGCTCGGCTGGCGGATGGTCAACCCGAACATGCCGGCGGAGTGGACCGCCTCTCTCGGCGAGGGCGCGGAGATCCTCGCCGACGAGTACTCCATCGGCCGCGAGGCGCAGGACGAGTTCGCCCTGCGCAGCCACGAGCTCGGCGTACGCGCGTGGAAGGACGGCCTGTACCGCGACGAGATCGTGCAGGTGCCCGACGCCGAGATGGACCGTGACGAGGGCATGCGCGACGGGCTGACGCTCGACAAGCTCGCCGGGCTCAAGCCCGCGTTCCGCAAGGACGGCACGGTCACCGCGGGCAACGCCTCACAGCTGTCCGACGGCGCGGGCGCGCTGCTGCTGGTCGACGACGACGGGCTGGCCGCCCTCGGCGCCGAGCCGCTGGCGCGCATCACCGCCACCGGCGTCGACGGCGTCGAGCCGCACCGCTACGGCATCGGGCCGGTGCGCGCGGTCCAACGTGCGCTGACCAAGTCCGGGCACCGGCTCGAGGACCTCGACGTGCTGGAGCTGAACGAGGCGTTCGCCGCCCAGTCGCTGGCCTGCCTGGCCGAGTGGAAGGGCCTGGACCCCGACGTGGTCAACCCCCGCGGCGGCGCGATCGCCATCGGCCACCCGCTCGGCTGCTCGGGCGCCCGGCTCGCCGGTGGCCTGGCCTGGCAGCTCAAGCACAAGGGCCGCGGCGTCGGCGTCGCCTCGCTGTGCATCGGTGTCGGACAGGGCATGGCGGTGGTGATGCAGCGATGACACAGCCGACGACGAGGCAGCCGACAAGCACGCGGACCCCGCTCGACCCGCCGTACCTGCACCCCGACTACCGCTCCACGGTGCTGCGCTCGCCGAACAAGGCGCTGGTGGTGCCTCCGCCGGGCCTGAGTGAGCTCACCGGCCCGAGGTTCGGCGACGGCGACGTGCACGACACCGACGCCGACCTCACCGTGCACGGCAGCGGCGAGCCGATCGGCGAGCGCATCATCGTGCACGGTCGGGTGACCGACGCCGACGGCCGGCCGGTGCGCCGCTCGCTGGTGGAGGTCTGGCAGGCCAACTCCGCCGGCCGCTATATCCACCAGGGCGACCAGCACCCGGCACCGCTCGACCCCAACTTCGTGGGCGCCGGACGCGCCCTGACCGACGACGACGGTCACTACCGCTTCGTCACCGTGAAGCCCGGCCCCTACCCGTGGGGCAACCACACCAACGCGTGGCGTCCCGCGCACATCCACTTCTCGCTGTTCGGCCGCGCGTTCACCCAGCGGCTGGTGACGCAGATGTACTTCCCGGGCGACCCGCTGTTCTTCCAGGACCCCATCTACCAGGCGATCCGCGACGTGTCCGCCCGGCAGCGCCTGGTGTCTGCCTACGACCACGACACGACGGTGGAGCAGTGGGCCACGGGGTACCGGTTCGACATCGTCCTCGGCGGCGCCGAGGCCACCCCGCTGGAGGAGTGAGCCCATGGCAGCGACACGTTCGCAGACAGCACCCGGGCTGACGCCCTCGCAGACGGTCGGGCCGTTCTTCCACTACGCGCTGCCCTACGACGCAGGCCCGCGGCTGGTCGCCGAGGGCTCCGACGGTGTCGTTCGGCTGTCCGGTGTGGTGCTCGACGGCGAGGGTGCGCCGATCCCCGACGCGCTGGTGGAGATCTGGCAGGCCGGTCCCGACGGCACCTTCCCCGAGCAGCCAGGTGTCTACGACGAGCCCACGGCGTTCCGGGGTTTCGGGCGCTGCGCGACCGACGCCGGGGGCGGGTACGAGTTCGTGACCCTGAAGCCGGCCGGCGTGCCCACCGTCGACGGCACCGCGCAGGCGCCGCACATCGCGATGTCGGTGTTCGCGCGCGGCATGCTGCGCAGGGTCGTGACCCGGGTCTACTTCGACGACGAGGCGGGTGCCAACGCCTCCGACCCGCTGCTGCAGGAGCTGCCCGCGGACCGCGCGGAGACGCTGGTGGCCGCGCGCACCGACGGTGGCTACCGTTTCGACGTACGCATCCAGGGCGACCACGAGACGGTGTTCCTTGACGTCTTCGCACGATGACTCGGTGAGCGGCCACAGCCTGCTCTCTCCGGTAGCGGCCGGCACGGCGGCGGAGCGGCTCGCCGGCGACCACGCCGTGCTGGCGGCGATGCTGGACACCGAGGCGGTGCTCGCCGGCGTGCTCGGCGACGTCGGTCTGGTGTCCGCGGACGCGGCCGACGCCGTCGCGCGTGCCTGCGCCGACATGGTGGGCGACACGTCCTGTCTCGACGACCTGGCGGTCCGGGCGGCCGAGGGCGGCAACCCGGTCATCCCGCTGGTCGCCGACCTGCGCGAACGGGTTCGCGACGACGATCCCGATGCCGCCCCGGTCGTGCACTTCGGCGCGACCAGCCAGGACGTCCTCGACACCGCGTTGATGCTGACCGCGCGTGAGGTGCTGCGGCAGACGGCCGCCGACCTGCGCGCCGCGGCCGAGCACGCCGCCCGGCTGTGCGAGGAGCACCGCGACACCGCCTGCTGCGGCCGGACCCTCGGGCAGCAGGCGATGCCGACCACGTTCGGCCTGCGTGCCGCCGGCTGGCTGACCGGCCTCACCGACGCCCTGCGACGAGTCGAGACCGTCGCGGTCACGCTGCCGGTGCAGCTCGGCGGCCCGGTCGGCACCACCGCGGCATACGGCGAGAAGGGGCCTGCCGTCGTAGAGGCGGTGGCCGCGCGGCTCGGGCTGGCCGCACCGACGCTGGCCTGGCACACCCGGCGTACGCCGGTCGCCGACCTCGGGCACGCCCTCGTCCTCGCCACCGGCGCGGCCGGCAAGATCGCCGCCGACGTGGTCGTGCTGTCGGCCTCGGAGGTGCGAGAGGTCGCCGAGGCCGCCGGTGGCGGGTCGTCGTCGATGCCGCACAAGGCCAACCCCGCCCAGTCGGTGCTGGTGTCCGCGGCCGCCCGCCAGGTGCCTGCCCTCGTCTCGGTCGTCGACGCGTCGCTGGCCGCGGAGCAGGAACGTCCGGCGGGCGCCTGGCACGCGGAGTGGGAACCGCTCCGACAGGCGATGCGGCTGTGCGGCGCGGCGGTCCACCGGTGCGCGCAGGTGCTGGCCGGCCTGCGGGTCGACGGATCGGCCATGCAGCGCAACCTCGACCAGCTGCTGCGCGAGGCGGACCTCGACGCGCAGGTCGTGTCGCAGGCACGCTTGGCGGCCACGCCGTGGGTCGACCGGGCCCTGGCCGACTACAGGAAGGTGATCTCGTGAGCGCCGACGCAACCCACGTCGCACTGCACCACCGTGTCGACGGAGACCCGACCGCGCCGGCGGTGGTGCTCGGCCCCGCTGTCGGGCTCGCACTGGGCCTGTGGGACCCGCAGGTGGAAGCGCTGGCGGAGCACTGGCGCGTCATCCGGTTCGACACGCGCGGGCACGGCGACTCCCCCGTCCCGGCCGGGCCGTACTCCATCCCGGAGCTCGCCAATGACGTGCTCGCCCTGGCCGACGACCTCGGCGTCGACCAGTTCGCCTACTGCGGCATATCCCTCGGGGGCGCCATAGGACAGCAGCTCGCCGCCACCGAGCCCGACCGGGTCCGGTCGCTGGTGCTGTGCTGCACTGCGGCGTACTTCTGTGAGCACACCGACTGGCGCGAGCGTGAGCAGCGGGTGCGTGCCGAGGGCACGGAATGGCTGCTGGAACCCAGCCGGGAACGATGGTTCACGTCGGCCTTCCGTGAACGCGAGCCCGCGCAGGTCGAGCGGATGCTGGACCTGCTCCGCAAGACACCGCCGGAGGGGTACGCCAGCTGCTGCGCCGCGCTCGCGGAGTTCGACAGCCGCGGCTGGCTCGACAAGATCGGGGCGCAGACCCTCGTCGTGGCCGGCGCGCATGACCCCGCAACCCCACCGGAGCTGAGCGAGGAGCTGGCGGCGGGGATCGACGGCGCCGAGCTATATCTGGTCCGCGAGGCCGCGCACCTGGCCAACGTGGAGCAGCCCGGCGAGGTGACGTCGGCGATCGTCGAGCACCTGAGCCGGACCAGCCCGTGAGCCCGGACCCGGCCGGCCGGGCCGACCCGTACGACGCCGGTATGCAGGTGCGCCGCGAGGTGCTCGGCGACCAGCACGTTGATGCGGCGTCCGCGGCCTCCGGCCCGCTCACCCGGGACTTCCAGGACCTCGTCACCCGCTACGCCTGGGGCTCCGTGTGGACGCGTCCCGGGCTGGACCGCCGCAGCCGCAGCATCGTGACGCTCACCGCGCTCGTCGCCGGCCGGCACTGGGACGAGCTCGAGTTCCATCTGCTGGCCGCGCAGCGCAACGGGCTCACCGCGGAGGAGATCGGCGAGGTGCTGCTGCAGACCGCGGTGTACTGCGGGGTGCCCGCCGCCAACACCGCGTTCGGCATCGCCCGCCGCGTACTCGAGGAGCTGTAGCGGTCCCGACGCGCCAGGTGCGACCCTGGACCGCATGCGCACCCAGGTAGCCATCGTCGGCGCGGGACCGGCCGGGCTGGTCCTGTCGCACCTGCTGCATCTTCGCGGGGTCGAGTCGGTGGTGCTGGAGTGCCGCAGCCGTGAGTACGTGCAGAACCGGGTGCGAGCCGGAGTGCTGGAGCAGGGCACCGTCGACCTCCTCACCGACACCGGGGTCGGTGACCGCATGCACAAGGAGGGCGACGCGCACCACGGCATCGAGCTGCGCTTCGACGGTCGGGGCCACCGCATCCCGCTGACCGACCTGACCGGCCGCTCGATCTGGATCTACGGCCAGCAGAAGGTGGTCGAGGACCTCATCGACGCGCGCGGGCCCGACCACGGCGAGCTGCTGTTCGAGGTCGAGGACGTGAACGTGCACGACGTCGACACCGACTCGCCCTCGGTGCGGTTTCGCCACGAGGGCACCGAGCAGGTGCTGGAGGCCGACTTCGTGGCCGGGTGCGACGGCTTCCACGGCATCTGCCGGCCTAGCCTGCCCGAGGCCGCCCTCGACGTGTACGAGCGCGAGTACCCCTTTGCCTGGCTGGGCATCCTGGCCGAGGTCGCGCCCAGCTACGACGAGCTGGTCTACACCCACCACGAGCGCGGGTTCGCGCTGCTCAGCCAGCGCGGCCCGACCGTCAGCCGCATGTACCTGCAGGTGGAGCCCGAGGAGGACATCGCCGAATGGTCCGACGACCGGATCTGGGATGAGCTGCACCGCCGGGTCGACACCGACGACTGGACGCTGCAGGAGGGCCCGATCTTCGACAGGGGCGTGACGCCGATGCGCAGCTTCGTCGCCGAGCCGATGCGCCACGGGAGGATGTTCCTCGCGGGCGACGCCGCGCACATCGTGCCGCCGACCGGAGCCAAGGGCCTCAACCTCGCCGTCGCCGACGTGAAGGTGCTCGCCGACGCGTTCGACGACTGGTACCACCGCGGCGACGCGGCCGGCCTCGACGACTACTCCGCGACGTGCCTGCGCCGGGTGTGGCGGGTGCAGCACTTCTCCTGGTGGATGACCAGCCTGCTGCACCGCTTCACCGACCAGGACGGCTACGACGCCAGGCTGCAGCGGTCACAGCTCGAGTACGTCACCAGCTCCACCGCCGCGTCGACGAGCCTGGCGGAGAACTACGTCGGCCTGCCGTTGCCGTGAGGGCCGCGACGACCGCGGGCTTTTGCCTTGCGGGGCGCCACCCAAGGCATGCCCCAGCAGCTAGACCGAGGCGATCTCGGGCGTTGTCGTCGGAGCGACCACCGGGGAGGCCTCCGAGACCGGCGTGATGACGACCCGGGCACGTGCGTGCCACAGCCGCAGCACGAGACCCACGACCAGTAGCCCCACGCACACCACACCGACGCCGGTGGGCAGGCCGACGTCGGCGACCACCAGCGGCAGTGCCGCGGAGCCGGCCGCCGACCCCAGTGCCCGTCCGGCCGTGGCGCGAGCCAGCGCCCCAGTGACCCGCGCGGGGTTGCACCGCGCGGCCGTGGTGTCCAGCAGGCCCTCCAGGGCGGTCATGCACAGGCCCGAAAGCAGCTGCGCCAGGCACAGCGCCGCGACGTGCCACGGCGCCAGCACCCAGCCGACGACCATGCCCGCACCGCACAGCGACCAGGTCACCGCGTTGTTGGCGCGGCGACGCTCGATCCTTGCGGCCAGGGCTGGAGCTGCCAGCGAGCCGACCGTGAACGCGCAGGCCGCCAGGCCCACCGAGGAGCGCCCGTGCAGCTGCGCGGCCAGTGCGACCGAGAGCAGGGTCGGCGCGGACGCGAAGAACATCAGCAGCACGCCGGCGACCGTCGTGCCCGACACCGACGGCCGGCGCAGGCGGGCACGTGCGGCCGGCCGGGTGGCCCGGGGCACCCGTGAGCCACCCGCGATCACCACCGTCGGCACCAGCGCCAGCACGTAGGCCGCCATCACGCACACGAGCACCGCGTCCAGCCGGCTCCCGGTGCCGGACGGCAGCAGCGCGGCCAGCGCGACGCCGACGGCCTCGACGGCCGCGACGATGGTGCCGTACCAGGTCAGCGCGACCGAGCCGCTGCTGGTCGCGGCGACCTCGGCGCGCATCCCGGCGTAGCCCGTCCATGCGGTCACGTTCATCGCGGAGACGCACAGTGCGAGCACCCACAGCGGTGCGTGCCCGAACAGCAGCACGAACATCGACAGCCGCAGCACGGCCTCGAACCCGGCAGCGGTACGCAGCAGGCGGCGACCGGTCATCAGCCGCGCCATCCAGCCCGCCACCGGCGCGGACAGCGCGACGCCGACCAGCATCGCCGCGCTGCACATGCCGGCCGCGGCCAGACCGTAGGAGTCGTTGACCTGCAGGACGAGCACGGTCCAGGCCACCGACAGGCACAGCGAGTCGACCAGGCCGGCCGCCATCAGGCCGAGCAGCCTCCGCCGACCGACCATGCCGGCCATACCGAACACGCTGCCCACCCCGCCCCCGCCGCCCATGGTCAGGTCGCGAGGAAGACCGTGTGCGGCGGCGGGAAGCCGTTGAAGTGCGACGCGTAGCTGAGCGTGTAGGCGCCGGCCGACGCGACGAACAGCCGGTCACCCTCGGCCATGGTCACCGGCAGCGCGGCGCCGTAGAACATGGTGTCGGCGCTGTCGCAGGTGGGCCCGGTGACGGTGTAGTACGTCTGCGAGACCACGCCGTGGTCGGAGCGGGAGCTCCACAGCGGGAACCGCCACTGGCTGACGGTCTGCTGCGTCTCCATCAGGCCGTTGTAGGCGCCCACGTCGACGTACAGCCACTCCTCTCCCGCCCGCTCCTCACGTCCGAGCACGGTGGTCACCATGACCGCGCTCTCCGCGACCATGTGACGGCCTGGCTCGGCGGCGATGAGCGCCGGCTCGTAGGGCAGGAGGTCGTCGAGGGCGCGGTTGACCACGCTGCCGATCTGTCCGATGGACGGCACCGGGTCGTCGTACTGCGCGGGGAAGCCGCCGCCGAGGTTGAGCATCGAGATCTCGATGCCGTCCGAGCGCAGCTGCCGCATCAATCGCGCCATCGACGCGATCGCCTGCACCCACGCGGAGGTCGCCACACACTGCGAGCCGACGTGAAAGGTAAGCCCGTACGGCTGCAGCCCGAGGTTCCCGGCTTGCTGCATGAGCGCGCGGGCGTGGTGTGACTCGGCGCCGAACTTGCGCGAGAGCGGGAACACGCTGCCGCTGTCGTCGACCCGCACGCGTACGTAGACGGCGGCGCCGGGTGCGTGCCGGGCGATCTTGTCCAGCTCACCCTCGGAGTCCACGGCGAAGCGCCACACACCGGCCGCGGCCGCCCCCGCGACGTGGGCCGGGGGTTTCACAGTGTTGCTGTAGAGCACGTCCGCCGGCGGCACACCGATCTCCTGAAGCTGGCGAAGCTCGCCGAGCGAGGCGACCTCGAAGCCGGCGCCCTGCGCCACCACGGTCTTCAGCACCTCCGGCGCGGAGTTGCACTTGACGGCGTAGAACGGCTGCACCCGCGGCAGCGCCGCGGTGAACCGGGTGAAGCGTCGGGCCAGCAGGGACAGGTCGCCGGCCAGGAACGGGGTGGGCGCGTCGATCTCGGACAGCAGCGTCGGGTGCAGGCTCTCCGGCCACTGCCGCGGCAGCTCGACGTACGGTCCGAGCTCGGCCATCGACGCGCTCATAGTCACCCTCCTCGGTCGGAGGCGGGCGGAAGTGCCCCCGTAGCAGGGGTGATCGGCAGGGCCCGCGGGACGTGAAGGAATTCGGGTTGTCCGATTTGGTCAGGTTCGGCGACGGCTGCCGATAGACAGCCCATGAGGTCCATGCGAAGGCTCGTCGGCGCGCCCGGAGTAGCGGTCGGCTCCGTGCTCGCGGCCACCCTCGTCTGGGTGGTCATCCTGCTGCTGCTCGGCGGAAAGCCGGAGGCGCAGCACTTCTCCAACATCGGGCTGGCGCTGGCCGCGATGGGGGCCGGATGGGCCGCGCTTCGCCGGGCGCGTCGCCACAGTGGGCCGATCCGAGGCTTCTGGAGGCTGCTGAGCGGCGCCCTGCTGTCCTGGTCGGCCGGGCAGGCGGTCTGGACGTGGTACGAGTCGGTGCTCGGTGTGGACGTGCCGTTCCCGTCGCTCGCTGACGTCGGCTACCTCGGTCTGCCGCCGCTGGCCGCCGCCGCACTGCTGTCGCTGCCGCTGGCAGCTCCGACACTGGCCGGGCAGGTGCGCACCATCCTCGACGGGCTGATGGTGGCCAGCTCGCTGCTGCTGTGCAGCTGGATCATGGTGCTTGGCCCGGTGTTCCGTGCCGGCAGCGACAGCCTGCTGACCGAGGTCATCTCGCTCGCGTACCCCCTCACCGACCTCGTGGTCATCACCATCGTCGTCTACACCTGGCTGCGCGCCAGGCAGCAGCACCGCCGCCTGCAGCTGTCGCTGCCGCTGGTGGGCGTCGGCCTGCTCGCCTTCGCCGTCGCCGACTCCGGCTTCGTCTACCTGACCACCACGGGCGGCTACAGCTCGGGCAGCTTCATCGACATCGGGTGGTTCCTCGGGTTCATCCTGATGTGGGTGGCGGCCCTGCGGCCCGCCGAGCAGGAGGGTGTCACCGACAGCGCAGACGTCGTGGCCAGACCGCTGGGCAACCTCCTGCCGTACGCCGCCGTCATCGCGGCGCTCCTGACCTCGGCGATCGAGGTGATTCGCACCGGTCACGCCGACGTCTTCATCTCCTGGATCCGGACGCTGATCATGGCGCTGCTGGTCGTCCGCCAGATCCTCACGCTGCTGGAGAACCACTCGCTCACCCGGAACCTCGAGCAGCGCGTCGAGGATCGGACGGCCGAGCTGCGCGCAAGCCAGCAGCGCTTCCGGGCGCTGGTGCAGCACAGCTCCGACGTGGTCACCGTCGTCGACCGCGTCGGGAACGTGTCGTACCAGAGCGCGTCCAGCCAGCGAGTCCTCGGCTACGACCCCGACGACCTGGTGGGCCGGTCCCTGTGCGAGCTGATGAACCGTCAGGACGCGCGGGCGTTCCTCGAGGCGCTCGACCAGGCGGCGTCGGAGAGCCTTCGCATCCACACGGTCCACACCACCTGGCTGCACGCCACCGGCCGCGAGTGCCGCGTGGAGGTGACGATCACCAACCTGCTCGACAACCCCGACGTGGGCGGGCTGGTCCTCAACTCGCGCGACGTGACCGACCGGGTGGTGCTCGAGCACCAGCTCACCACGCAGGCGTTCACCGACTCGCTCACGGGGCTGCCCAACCGCGCCCTCTTCAAGGACCGGCTGCAGCACTCGCTCAGCCGCCGCAGCACTGCCGACGTGTCCGTCGCGGTGCTCTTCCTGGACCTTGACGGGTTCAAGGCGGTCAACGACACGCTCGGCCACAGCGCCGGTGACGAGCTGCTCGTCATGGTCTCCAACCGGCTGCGCGTCGTCGTCCGCCCCAGCGACACGGTTGCGCGCTTCGGCGGTGACGAGTTCGCGGTGCTGGTCGAGGACCTTCCCGACAGCGAGTACGAGACCGAGCTGGCTCAGCGCATCAACGAAACCATGCGCGAGCCGTTCGAGCTCGACGGCGAGCATGTTCATGTCGCGGCGAGCGTGGGCATCGCAAGGGTTGACGTGAACTCCGGCAACGCCGAGCAGCTGCTGCGCAACGCCGACCTGGCGATGTACCAGGCCAAGTCCGTGGGTGCCGGCGGCTACGCCGTCTACCACGCAGGTCTGCACGAGGGCCTGGTCGAGCGCGTGCGACTCGAGGCCGACCTGCGCAAGGCGCTCGACGCCGAGCAGTTCGTCGTGCACTACCAGCCGATGATGTCCATGCGCACCGGCCAGATCACCGGTGTCGAGGCGTTGCTGCGCTGGCAGCACCCGGAGCGGGGGATCGTCCCGCCGACCGAGTTCATCCCGATGGCGGAGTCGACCGGCCTGATCCGGCCGCTCGGCCTGTGGGTGCTGCGCGAGGCGTGCCTGCAGACCATGCGCTGGCACGACACGATGCCGGATATGGCGCCGCTGAAGGTGAGCGTGAACGTGTCCGCGCGCCAGCTGCACCAGGAGGATCTCGCCGACCACGTCGAGGAGATGCTGCTCGAGACCGGCCTCCCGGCTGAGCGCCTGACCCTGGAGATGACCGAGAGCGTCCTCATCGACAACCGCGAGGAGACCTTGGCCACGCTCAGCAGGCTGCGCGACCTGGGCGTGCGTTTGGCCATCGACGACTTCGGTACCGGCTACTCCTCGCTCAGCTACCTGCACCAGTTCCCTGTCGACGTGCTCAAGATCGACCGCAGCTTCGTCGAGCGCCTGTCCAACGGCGGCGACGCCGCGCTGGTCAGCACCATCTTGCGGCTCGGCCAGACGATGAAGCTGGAGACCGTCGCCGAGGGCATCGAGAGCCCGCAGGAGATGCTGATGCTGCGCCGCCAGGGCTGCACCACCGGCCAGGGCTTCCACTTCTCGCCGCCGGTGGCCGCGGGAGACATCGAGGACCTGCTCGTCGAGCAGAACCGCATCCTGCTCAGCACCGCGGACGAGCAGGAACCGGCCTGAGGCCGGTGTGACGCCGACGTCGCTCGACGTGCCCTCAGATGTCTACGGTGCGTAGGCCGTTCTCGTCGTACCGGCCGCCGGCGGCGACACCGTACGGCGACACCTCGTCGATCACGGCGAGGTCCTTGTCGGTGAGCGTGACATCGCTGGCACCGACGTTCTCCTCCAGGTAGCGGCGCCGCTTGGTGCCGGGGATCGCCACGATGTCATCGCTCTGCGCCAGCACCCAGGCGATCGCGAGCTGGCCGGTCGTGACGCCCTTCTCCCGCGCCAGCTCGGTCACCCTGTCGACGACCTGCAGGTTGCGGTCGAAGTTGTCACCGGAGAAGCGCGGCGACGAGCGACGCCAGTCGTCCTCGGGGAGGTCGTCGATACTGCGGATCGCCCCGGTGAGGAACCCGCGGCTGATCGGCGAGTACGCGACGAACCCGATACCGAGCTCGCGCACCGTGTCGAGTACGCCGTTCTCCTCGACGTCGCGGGAGAACAGCGAGTACTCCGTCTGCACTGCCGACAGCGGAGCGGTCGCGTGTGCCTTGCGGATCGTCTCCGGCGCCGCCTCGGAGATGCCGAGGTAGCGCACCTTGCCCGCGTCGACCAGCTCACCGAGGGCGCCGAACGTCTCCTCGACGGGCACCCCGGGGTCCACACGGTGCTGGTAGTAGAGGTCGATGTGGTCGACGCCCAGGCGGCGCAAGGAGCCCTCGACGGCCTTGCGCAGGTACTCGGGGCGACCGTTCACGCGGCCGGCGAGCTGTCCATGGTCGTCGACCTCGTTGCCGAACTTGGTGGCGAGGACGACGTCGTCGCGACGTCCCGCGATCGCCCGTCCGACGAGCTCCTCGTTGGTCCACGGACCGTACATGTCGGCGGTGTCGAGATGGGTGACACCGAGGTCGAGAGCACGGTGGATGGTCGCCGTCGACTCGTTGTCGTCGCCGCCGGTGTAGGCGAACGACATGCCCATGCACCCGAGCCCCTGCTCGGGCACGACGAGTCCTTGGCTTCCCAGGTTGCGCTGCTGCATGGAGTCCTTCCTCGGCGGAGGGCCATTTGGCGCCGGCGCCGTTGAGTGGTTGCATCGTGCACCAGAACTCCTGCCCATGATGCTGCATCGCCCAAGCTGTCGAGGAGGTCCCGATGTCCGACCAGGACAAGCCCCGCGTCGCCGTGCTCGGTACAGGCACGATGGGTGCGGGCATGTGCCGCAACATCGCCGCCGCCGGTCTGCCGTTGACCGTGTGGAACCGAAGCCGGGACCGCGCGGAGGCCGTCGCGGGTGACGGGATCCATGTCGCGGACAGTCCCGCGGACGCGGTCTCCGGCGCCGATGTCGTCGTCACGATGCTGTTCGACACCGACTCGGTCGTCGACGTGATGAGCCAGGCCCGGGAGTCGTTGGCTGCCGGGACGGTGTGGCTGCAGACAAGCACGGTGGGTGTCTCCGGCTGCGACCGGCTGGCGGCACTCGCCGACGAGCTCGGGCTCGTCCTTGTCGACGCACCGGTGCTGGGCACCAAGCAGCCCGCCGAGAAGGGTGCGCTGGTGATACTCGCGTCTGGTCCGGATGACGCCCGCGACCGGTGCGCGCCGGTGCTCGACGCGGTCGGCTCACGCACCATGTGGCTCGGCGGTGCGGGCGCGGGCTCGCGGCTGAAGATGGCGGTCAACAACTGGGTGCTGACTGTTGTCGAGGGGGTCGCCGAGTCGCTGTCCCTGGCGCGCGAGCTCGGCCTCGACCCGGCGCTGTTCCTCGAGGCGGTGGCCGGCGGCCCGCTCGACGCGCCGTACGTCCAGATGAAGGGGAAGGCGATGCTGGACGGTGAGTTCTCGGCGGCGTTCGGACTCGACGGCGCGGTGAAGGACATGGGCCTCGTCGCAGAGGCGGCCAAGCAGGCCGGGCTCGACACGACCGTCCAGGAGGCCGTGCTTGCACACCTGGCGCGCGCCGCGGATTCAGGACACGGTGACAAAGACATGTCGGCCACCTACCTCGAGCACCGACCGAAGCAGTGAGCCATGAGTGACACGACTATGGTCCGGGAGACGCGATGACCCACCGTGACACCCCACCCTTCCGCGCCGACCACGTCGGCAGCCTGCTGCGGCCCCAGCGGCTGACGGCCGCGAGGGACGCGCACCGCGCCGGTGAGATGGACGCCGACCGGCTGCGCGAGATCGAGGACGAGTGCATCCGCGACGTGGTGCGGATGCAGGAGGACGTGGGCCTGCAGACCGCCACCGATGGGGAGTTCCGGCGGACCGCCTGGCACATGGACTTCATCTACCAGCTCGGCGGTATCAGTCCGACCGACGAGAAGATCAAGGTCCATTTCTACAACGACAAGGGCGAGCTCGACTTCGAGTCCGCGGCTCTCAAGGTGCACGACCGGGTGCGTCTCGACCAGCCGATCTTCGCCGACGCGTTCACGTTCGTGCGTGACACCGCGACCCGCGCCACGCCGAAGCTGACGATGCCGTCGCCGAGCATGGTGCACTACCGCGGCGGACCCGCTGCGCTCGATCCCGAGGTCTACCCCGACGAGGAGATGTTCTGGGAGGACCTCACCGGGGCGTACGCCGAGCAGCTCCGCCGGATGGGTGAGCTCGGCTGCACCTACCTGCAGCTCGACGACACCAGCCTTGCCTACCTCAACGACCCGCGTCAGCGCGCGATGGTCGCCGAGCGCGGTGGTGACGCCGAGCACCAGCACGAGCAGTACATCCGCAACATCAACAAGGTCCTGGCGGCCCGTCCCGACGGCATGTCGATCACCACGCACATGTGCCGCGGCAACTTCCGCTCGTCGTGGGCCGCCGAGGGCGGCTACGACTTCGTCGCCGAGGCGCTGTTCAGCGAGCTCGACGTCGACGGCTTCTTCCTCGAGTACGACGACGAGCGGTCCGGAGGGTTCGAGCCGTTGCGGTTCGTGCCCGAGGGCAAGAACGTCGTACTCGGCCTCGTGACCACCAAGAGCGGGAAGCTCGAGGACAAGGACACCCTCAAGCGGCGCATCGAGGAGGCCAGCCGGCACGTGCCGCTCGAGCAGCTGTGTCTCTCGCCACAGTGCGGCTTCTCGTCCACGGTGGAGGGCAACGTGCTCGACTACGAGCAGCAGGTCGGCAAGCTCGAGCTGATCGTGCAGACCGCGCAGGAGGTATGGGGCTAGCAGCTCCCGAGTTGCACGCCGGCGGCGCCGCCGGTGAGGGTTTCGGGTATGCCCGTCGCCGCTCCGTCCGTCCCGGACCTGCGTACCCGCGCGCTCGCGCCGCTGCGCAGCCCCGCGACCCAGACCGACCTGCTGCAGATCGTCAAGGCCGTGGTGGCCGCTGTCGTGGCCTGGGTGCTCGCGGTCCAGTACTTCGGCCTGCAGCAGCCCTTCCTGGCGCCGTGGTCGGCGTTGCTCACGGTGCACGCGACCGTGTACAGGACGTTCTGGCGCGGTGCCCAGGCCGTGCTGGCTACCGCGCTGGGCATCGGTCTGTCGTTCGCAGTGGCCGAGATCGTCGGGCTGGGTGCGGTGTCGCTGGGGCTGGCGCTGCTGGCCGGCCTGCTGCTCGCCCGGGCGGGTGTGCTGCGCGACGAGGGTGTGACGGTCGCCACCACGGCGCTGTTCGTGCTGACCACCGGTTATGAGCAGCAGCAGACCATGCTGCTCGACCGCTTCCTCGACACCGCGATCGGCGTGGCCGTCGGCATCGTGGCCAATCTGGTGATCGTGCCGCCGCTGAATGACCGCAGCGCCCAGCAGCAGATCGACCGGATCAACGAGAAGCTCGGGTTCCTGATGAGCGAGATGGCCACCCAGATGCGGTCCAGATGGTCGGAGGAGCGCTCGCAGTCGTGGATCGAGCAGACCCGCGACATGGACGACGACCTCGACCATGCCTGGCATCTGGTCCGGCACGCGCACGAGAGCGGCTGGTGGAACCCGCGTCGCCGGCTGGCCGGTCGTGCGCTTGCACCCACGCAGTACGAGGAGGTGTTGCACCGCCTCGAGGAGGGCGTGGCGCAGACCCGTGCGATGGCGCGTACCATCCACGAGTCCACCCGCTCCGCCCACGCGTGGGACGCGCGCTTCCGCGACCCGTGGCTGGACATACTCGAGGAGACCGGACGACGCGTCAGCGACGTCGCCGCCGACGTCGCGCCGCTGCACGGTCGGCTCGACGACCTGACCCGTGAGCTGTCCGGTGAGGACCTGCCGGGTCTGCTCTGGCCGGTCTACGGCGCGCTGATCTCGAACCTGCTCAACGTCGTCGACATCGTCGACGACGTCGCCACCTCGCGGCCCGTGCGCACCTAGGGCAGCCGCACCGTCGGCGAGCTGCCGCATGCCCTGAACCGAGAGGGTAAAATCTTCAGATCCCTTGTGGATAAGGGGTTCTGGGCGTCCATTCGCGGGCTGCGATGTCGGTGGTGGGT
>CBFGZI010000023.1:0-37613 GCA_965653225.1 uncultured Propionibacteriales bacterium
TCGGTCGAGCCGGCGAACGACAGCCGCACGAACCGGTTGCCCGACTCGGTGTCGAAGTCGATGCCGGGCGCCGTCGCGACACCGGTCTCGGCCAGCAGCCGCCGGCAGAACGCCATCGAGTCCTGGGTCAGGTGCGACACGTCGGCGTAGACGTAGAACGCGCCGTCGGCAGGAGCCAGCTTCCCGATGCCCAGGCGGGGCAGCCCCTCGAGCAGCAGCGACCGGTTCTTGGCGTAACGGGAGACGTGCGAGTCGGCCTCGGCGTAGGACTCGTCGGCGAACGCGGCCAGCCCCGCATGCTGGGCCAGCACCGGCGGGCAGATGGTGAAGTTGCCGGTGAGCACGTCGACCGCGCGGGCCAGGCGCTCGGGCACCAGCATCCAGCCCAGCCGCCAGCCGGTCATGGAGAAGTACTTCGAGAACGAGTTGACCACCATCGCCTCGCGCGAGGTCGTCCACGCGCAGGAGTGCATCGCGGGGTCGGCGTACTCGATGCCGTGGTAGACCTCGTCGCTGACCAGCTGGACCCCGTTGTCGTCGCACCAGCGGGCCAGGTCGGCGAGCTCGTCGGGGGCGACCATGGTGCCGGTCGGGTTGGCCGGGCTGGCCACGACCAGTCCCTTGATCGGGCGGTCGAGTGCCTCCAGCATCGGCACCGTCGGCTGGAAGCGGCTCATCGGCCCGCACGGCAGCTCGACCACCTCGCAGCCCAGCGCGGTGAGGATGTTGCGGTAGCACGGGTAGCCGGGGCGCGCCATCGCCACCCGGTCACCGGGCTCGAACGCCGCGAGGAAGCCGAGCAGGAAGCCCCCGGAGGACCCCGTCGTGACCACCACGTCGGACGGCGACACGTGCAGGTCGTAGACGCGGCGGTAGTGCCCCGCGATCGCCTCGCGCAGCTCGGGGATGCCGAGTGACTCGGTGTAGCCGAGCACCTGGTCGTCGAGGACCTCCTTGGCACGCGCACGCACCGGTGCGGGTGCGGGCGTGGACGGCTGTCCGGCGACCAGGTTCACCACGTCGCCGTGGCTGCGCTGGCGAGCCCCGGCGGCCGCCAGCAGGTCCATCACGTGGAACGGCGGCACGGCCGCCCGGCTCGCCACGCCGAGCCGCTGTGCCTTGTCCTGAGCAGCGTCCGGGACAGCGCCTCGGGCACGGTCTTTCGTCACGTTCGGCTCCTGGTCAGAACGGCGGGTGGGGTGCGCGCCAACGCTAGACTGCACCATCGGCCGACGACGCTGAAGGACTCGTGTGACGGTAGAGCAGCTCGACGACTATCTCCTCGTCGGGACTGCCGTTCTGCTCGCCGCGATCCTCGCCGTCCGGCTGTCGGTACGCGCCGGCCTGCCCAGCCTTCTCGTCTATCTGTTGATGGGTGTCGCGCTGGGCGAAGGCGGGCTGGGCATCCAGTTCGACAACGCGGCGGTCGCCCACTCGCTCGGCTTCGCCGCCCTCGCCCTGATCCTCGCCGAAGGCGGTCTCACCACCCGCTGGACCGAGGTGCGGTCGTCCATCCGGCTCGGCGGCGTCCTGGCCACGGTCGGAGTGGGGGTCAGCATCGCCACCATGGCCGTGCTCACCCACTTCCTGCTCGGCCTGGAGTGGCAGCTGGCCGTGCTGCTCGGTGCGGTGACCTCGCCCACCGACGCTGCCGCGGTGTTCAGCGTGCTGCGGCGGGTGCCGCTGCCGCGCCGGCTCGGCGGCACCCTCGAGGCCGAGTCCGGGCTCAACGACGCACCGACCGTGCTGCTGGTCACGCTGGTCAGCGAGGGCGTCATCGCCGACCACGGTCCAGCCTCCGTTATCGGCCTGATGGCCTACGAGCTCGTCGCGGGCACGATCGCCGGCCTGGTCGTCGGGTACGCCGGGGTGTGGGTGCTCGGGCGGGTGGCGCTCGCGTCGTCGGGTCTGTACCCCATCGCGGTGCTCACCTTCGCGGTGTTCTCCTACGCCGGCGCCGCGGCCATCCACTCCAGCGGGTTCGCCGCGGTCTACGTCGCGGCACTCGTCCTCGGCAACGCCGAGCTTCCGCACCGGCTCGCCACCCGCTCGTTCTCGGAGGGTGTGGCCTGGCTGGCCCAGATCGGGCTGTTCATCATGCTCGGCCTGCTCGCTTCGCCCAGCCGCATCGAGACCCAGCACGTGGTGCTCGGGCTGCTGGCCGGCGCCGTGCTCACGTTCGTCGCGCGGCCGATCTCGGTGGCGGTGTGCGCGGTCCCGTTTCGCATGCCGTGGCGGGAGCAGACGTTCCTCGCCTGGGCGGGGCTGCGGGGCGCGGTGCCGATCGTGCTCGCCACCATCCCCCTCGACGAGGCGGTGCCCGGCGCGGACGACCTGTTCGACCTCGTGTTCATCATGGTCATCTTCTACACGCTCATCCAGGGGCCGACCCTGCCCGTGGCCGCCCGGCTGCTCGGGGTGTTCACCAGCGGCGAGGCGCGCGACGTCGAGGTCGAGGCTGCGCCGCTGGACCGGTTGTCAGCCGACCTGCTGCAGGTGCGCATCCCGCCGGGCTCGCAGCTGCACGGGGTCGAGGTGCGGGAGCTACGTCTGCCCGAGGGTGCGTCGGTGTCGCTGGTGGTCCGCGGGGACGCCAGCTTCGTCCCCGACGGTCGGCGGGTGCTGCGTACCGGCGACGACCTGCTCGTGGTCACCCCCCGGGACGTCCGCGAGGCGACCGAGGAGCGGCTGCGCGCGGTCGGCCGGGCCGGACGCCTCGCGCAGTGGTTCGGTGAGAGCGGATCGCTCGGCGGCGGGTAGCGACCGGGCCGCTCGTCCGACGGTGCTAGCCGTTGGACGAGCAGACCGCCGGCTGCGGGACCGTGATCGTCTGCGGTGCGTTCTGCGCCAGCCCGGGGAACTCCTCGCCGACCAGCACGTTGACCCCGGGGCCCAGCGGCTTGCGCTTCGGGACGACGCGCACGTGGTCGAACTGCCGTTTGAGCAGCTCGACCGTGCCGGGGTCGGCGTCCCCGGGCCAGATCGCGATCCCCTCGACGGTGATGGCGTCGGGAGCGTCGGTGAGCTCGCCCTGGTCGAAGCCCTGGCCGGTCAGCGCCTCCATCGTCGCCGTGGCCTGACCCTCCGGGGCGCCGGCGTTGAAGACGCTGACCGTCACGCTTCTCGAGCGGACTGTCTGCGGAGGAGGCGTCGAGCAGGACGCGCGCGGGCTCTCGGACGCGACGCCGTCCAGCCCGCCGAGCCCCTGCGTCAGGCCGGTCCAGCCCAGGTAGGCGGCGAAGACGAGAATCCCGAGCAACACGAGCATGGTCGCTGCGGTACGTACCCCACGTGACAACGACGGCCCCCTCCGCGATGTGCGCTGCCGTTCAGCGCTCCCTATCTTGCTATGGAATGCACGCGCGCGTGCAGAACATTGCGTTGTTGCAGCGCCGCGCGCAGGGCCCGGTGCAGCCCGTCCTCGAGGTAGAGGTCGCCGTCCCACTCCACGACGTGGGCGAACAGGTCGCCGAAGAACGTGGAGTCCTCCGACAGCAGGGTCCCCAGATCGAGGGTGCCCTTGGTGGTGACGAGCTGGTCCAGACGCACCTGCCGGGGCGGCAGGTCCGCCCAGTCGCGCTGGGACAGCCCGTGGTCGGGGTAGGGGCGCTCGTCTCCCACTCGCTTGAAGATCACGGTTGCCGAGTGTAGGGCGCGTCTGACGGACCCACTGACCTGCTGCGCGCCGCCCGGTGGGCGCCTCGCTGCGTCTCGTCGTCGCACGATGCTCCGCATCGCACCTCCTCCTCGGCCTTGCGATGCATCCCACCGGACGTCGCTCGCGACGGTCGGGGTCCATCAGACGCGCCCAGGCGAGGACCGTCGAGGACATTTCACGCTCGATTGACGTGAGGCACTCATCCTGCGGATGTCGGAGTAGACCTGGTTGTGGGGATCGGGTGGCTCCGAGTGGGGGATCGATGAGCACCTTCCTGACCGTGGGGATCGCGCACCACGACGCGCCGCTGGCGCAGCTGGAGCGCGTCGCCGTAACGTCCGCCGCCCGGGCCCGGCTGCGCGCGCAGGCGCTGGCCGCCGGATGCGCGGAGATCCTCGTGCTGTCCACCTGCAGCCGGGTCGAGCTGCACGCCGTGCTGGACCTGCCCGGCAGCCACGGCTGCGAGCAGCACCCCGAAGACCCAGGCTCCGACTGCTCCGAGTGCGCCGACCGTGCTGCGACCGCCGAGCACACGCAGGCCTCGGTGGTCGCCGACCGCCTGGTCGCGCTGCTGGTCGGTGACGGCGCCGGCCCGGTCGCACCCGCGACCGTGGCGACCGGCGACGACGCCGTGCGCCACCTGTTCCGTGTCGCCGCGGGCCTGGATAGCCGCATCGTCGGCGAGACCGAGGTCCAGGCGCAGCTCCGCGCCGCCGCCCGCTCCGCCGCCGCGGGGCAGGGCGAGCCCCACCAGCAGCGCCACGTGGTGGCCGCGGCCGTAGCCGCGGCACGGGAGGCCGCCGCCGAGCAGCCCCGCCTGCTGCGCCGGGGCCTGCTCGCCGAGAGGTCGGTCCAGCGTGTCCTCGAGGCGCACGCCGACCGCCGGCCGCTGGAGGCCGTGGTCGTGGGTGCCGGGACCATGGGACGCCAGGTGCTCGCGGCCCTGCCCGCGGGACAGGCGAGTGCGACCCTGCTCAGCCGTACGTCCAGCGCCAAGCCCGGGGGCCCGACGATCCACCCGCTGGACGAGCTGCCCGGGCGGCTGGTCTCCGCCGACGTGGTCTTCGTCGCCACTTCCGCCGGCCGCCGCATCCTGCGGGCCGAGCTGGTCCGCGACGTGGCCGCCGCCAGGCCGGACCGCCCGCTCACCGTCGTCGACCTGTCGCTGCCCCGCAACGTCGATCCCGCCGTGGACGCGGTGCCGGGCGTACGCCTGCTCGACCTCGACGCTCTGGGGGACGCCGGTGCCGGGGTCGTGCCCGACCTGTGGGCGCTGGAGGCCGCCGAGGCCGTCACCACCGCCGCGGCCGAGGACTACTGCGCGCTGATCCGGTCGCGGCGCGCCGGTCGCACCATCGCCGGGCTGCGCGACAGCGTCGAGCAGGCCGCGCTCGCCCAGCTGCGGCGCACGGCCAAGGGCCTCGGGCTGCCCGAGGAGGTGCTCGCCCACATGGCCCACGCGGTGGCCGGCGCGGTGGCACACCGGCCGACCGTGCTGGCCCGGCAGGCTGCCGCCGACGAGGACGAGGCCACGCTGGCGCTGCTGCGGGCGGCGTTCGGGCTGGCCGAGGACGTGACCGACGCTGTGGACCGGCCCGCGACGCGGGCCGCCGAGTCACAGGTGACCGCACCGGAGGCGCTCAGCGACACCGAACCGGCGACGACGCGGGTTGCGTGACCCCTGTCGGGTGCGCCCGGCTCAGGCGACTGCTGACGAAGGCTGACGACTGCTCAGTCGCGGGCGCTGGTGTGCCAGTGCCACCGCGCCGGGCTCGCGTCCACGTTGCCGGCCCGGTCGGTGGCCCGGACCGCGAAGTCGTGCCAGCCGGGCTGCACGGCGTACCCGACGCCCGACCAGCACGGCCGGAACGCCCCACCATCGAGGCTGCAGGTGAACGACGCGGCCTCGGTGGCGTGGAACGAGAAGTCCGCGGTGGCGGAGTCGTCACGCGCCGCCGGCGTCGAGTCGAGGATGGTGCTCGGCGCCGCCCGGTCGACCGCGACCGACCTCGATGTGCCCGGACCGTTGCCGCTGGAGTCCGCGGGCGTCTGCGCCGGGAGGCCGTGGCCGGCCGACGCGGGCAGCGAAGGCGTCCCGTCGGTCGTCGGCGCGGCGGGTACTCGCACCGGCAGCGACTTGCTCGGCGACGGCGACGGGTCGGGCGTGGGCGTGCTCGTCGGCGCGGGTGCCGGGGTGTCGGGAGTCGACTCGTCCGCGACGTTCGGCGTGGTCGCCTGGTCCGGTGTGTCCTCGTCGTCCGGCGACGACGACAGCGTCGGCCGGTCGCTCGACCGCGACGTGCTGGGGACGAACGACCGGTGGGGCGACGTGCCGTCCACGGCCGGGACGGTGTCGTTGTCGAGCGCGCCGACCGCCAGGACGCCTCCGGAGATCAGGAGGAGCATCGCGCCCAGCGCGGAGGCCAGTCGCGTGCTCGGCCGGGACGGCAGCCAGCCGGACGGGTGCCAGCCCGTGGTCAGCCGCGCGAGTCGCCGCCTGGGCTGGGTGCGGTGCAGCCGCAGGAACGCGGGCAGGTGCCGGGAAGCTCGATGACGCATCAGCGGTCTCTCGTGGGTTGTCGGCGGACGGCCCCCGAGCCCGCGCCCGCATGCGGGCAAGAAGGCCGAACCGAGATGTGACGGTGAACCGCCTCGCAGGCTGGCCACCCGGCCTTCGCTGACCGGGGGAGGTTAACAACCGTGCGTCTCCGGGCAAAACACCGCTAGAACAGAGTCCAGGAACCGTCCGTGCTCGTGGGGGCGCCCGGTCGTCCCGGCTGTCCCGCACGATGGAGCGTCAGCGTGCATGGGCGCGCGTGATGCGGTAGAAACGGCGCGTCCAGATTGTCAGGAACGTCGGCGCACGGTTGGCGTTGGGAGAGGTGGGCACCGTGGCCAAGAAGGCGCTCGGACCGTTGATCGTGATCTTCTGTGTGTTCTTTCTGCTGACCCAGCCGGCGAACGCAGCCGGGACGGTCGAGGTCATCGCGAACGCACTGGGCGAGGTGCTGACCGCTGTCTCCCGGTTCTTCAGCGCGCTGGTGACCTGAGCCGTCTCCTGCCGGGGCATCCGTGCCCGCGTCGTCCTTGCGGTGATCCGAGTGCGGAAGGATGCGGGCGCGGATAGCCTGCCGGTGTGCTCATCGCCGAGGAGCTTCTCCTGCTGCTGACCGACGACACCAGCGGCAAGCCCGTGGTGGGGTCGACGGAGCTCGAGCACGGACTCGCCGGTGCCGTGCTGCTCGAGCTCGCGATGAGTGGACGCGTCGACGTCGAGCCGGGACGCGGCTTCGGGCGTAAGGAACGGCTGGTGGTGACGGACGGCTCCGCGGTGGGCGAGCCCGTCCTCGACGAGGCACTGCGGCGGATCGCGCAGAAGCCCGGTCGCAAGCCGGAGACGGTGCTGGGAGCGTTGCGCAAGGGCCTACGGGACAACCTGTACGAACGCCTGGCCACCCAGGGCGTCCTGCGCGCCGAGCGGACCAAGGTGCTCGGCCTGTTCGCGGCGACGCACTGGCCGACCGTCGACCCCTCATGCGGGGCACGGCTGCGGCAGGCGCTCTACGACACGCTCGTGGTCGGCCGCGAGCCCGCGCCGCCGGTGGCGGCGCTGGTCTCGCTGCTGTTCGCCCTCCGGGCCATACCCAAGGTGGTCGAACGAGGCCCTGACCACATGGGCGGCATGGACCGCACGGAACGCAAGCGCGTCCAGGCGCGGGCCAAGCAGATCTCCGAAGGCGCGTGGGCGGCCGCCGCGGTCCGCCGGGCGGTGGACGCGGTCAACGCGGCCACCGTCGCCGCGATCACCGTGGTGACGGCCGGTGGTGCCGCGGGCGTGGCCGGCGGCTGACCCGTTGCGCCGGGTGCGTCGGCGTCAGGACCGGATGAACTCCAGCAGGTCGGTGTGGAAGGCGCTGCGGTACGCGCCGACCAGGCCGTGCGGAGCACCGGGGTAGACCTTCAGGGTCGAGCCCTTCACCAGCTTCGCCGTGCGGCGGGCCGAGGCGTCGATCGGCACGATCTGGTCGTCGTCGCCGTGTGCGACCAGCGTCGGCACGTCGATGCGCTCGAGGTCGTCGGTGAAGTCGGTCTCGGAGAACGCCTTGACGCACTCCAGCGCCGCGCGCAGCCCCGCCTGCATGCTCATCAGCCAGAACGCGTCGAGCATGCCCTGCGACACCTCCGCGCCGTCGCGGTTGGCGCCGTAGAAGGGCATGGCGAGGTCCTTGTAGAACTGCGAGCGGTCGCCGGCTACCCCGGCCCGCAGGGCGTCGAAGGCCTCGATCGGCTGCCCGGCCGGGTTGGCCTTCGTCCGCAGCATCAACGGCGGGACCGCGCCCAGGAGCACCGCCTTGGCCACGCGCGACGTGCCGTGGCGGCCGAGGTAGCGGGTGACCTCGCCACCGCCGGTGGAGTGCCCGACCAGCACGATGCCGGTCAGGTCGAGGACCTCCACCAGCGCGGCCAGGTCGTCGGCGTAGGTGTCCATCTCGTTGCCCTGCCAGGTCTGACCGGAGCGGCCGTGCCCGCGCCGGTCGTGCGCGATCGCGCGGTAGCCGCGCGAGGCCAGGAGCTCCAGCTCCTCGTCCCAGGCGTCGGCGTTGAGCGGCCAGCCGTGGCTGAGCACGACCGGCTGCCCGGCGCCCCAGTCTTTGTAAAAAATCTCGGTGCCGTCGGAAACCGTGATGGTGCTCATGGTCGTGCTCCCTCCCCTTGGTGACATCGCGCCTGCGCGCCTGATCCCCCACCGTCATTGCCAAGCCTGGCACCGCGCCCGGCCCCTCGGAAGGGCTCGGGACGTTACCGTCCGGTTTGCGGAATCGGTTGAGTCATCCGGAAAGTCACCGTATGTTCGCGCCCCATTACGGCGCGCCTGCTTCGTGTTCATCCGGGTTGCCGTGAGTTTGTACATGTTCGTGTTCACACCGCTGGGGGGTGCGGCACGGAGAGGGGTGCTGCGCCTCGTCGGCTTTGAGGAGGGACCCGCCGATGACCCACCTGACCGATCGCCTCTCCGCCGCGCCCGACATCAACACCGACGGCATCGTCGAGTGGGGCGTGCAGAACATCATCCCGATCCTGCTGCTGATCGTCGGCGTGGGCATCATCGCCAGCGCCCGCAAAGGGCGCATGAGCGAGAACGCGATGACCATCACCAACGTGATGCTCGGATGCGTGGTCATCGCCGGAGCGGCTCTCTTCTACGGCTTCGCCGACAACATCGCGAACTTCGTCTTCAAGAGCTGAGCCGTCGTGCGGCTACGCCCCGACGACGAGGTCTACCGCGTCGACGCGGTCTGGCTCGGCCCCACCGGGCTGACGCTGCCCTGGTCGGCCCGCTACAGCGCCTACGGCATCTGGCTGCTGCTGTTCGTGGCCGTGCTGCTTGCCGAGGCGGTGCTGCCGATGCGTGTGAGCGTGCCCCCGGTCTGGGAGTTCGTGCTCACCGTGCTGGCCACGTACGCGGTCACGACGTTCATCGACCACGACCGTCCGGTGCGCAGCGTGTGGCAGCTGGTGCGGGTCGAGACCACCGCCCCACGCGCGACCCAGCTGCCCCGGCCGGTGCGGCTGACGGCGTCGCGGGTGCGCGTACGGGAGCAGCGGCCAGTGAGGAGGAAACATGCTTCGAAGGACTCGCGCTGAGTCGGGTCGGAACGAGCGGGTCGACAGGGTGCGCCTGGCGCTGCGCGAGATCCGCGGCAACCTGACGTTCACCGACGATGCCGCCTGGGCCTGGTTCGCCCTGCCCACCCAGCCGTGGGCGTTCCGCTCCGACCGGCAGCGGGAGGGCCTGCTGGTCGGCGGGGGCGACGCGCTGGCGTCGCTGGCCGGGCACCGGCTGCACCTGCGGGTGACCACGCGGCCCTACCCGGCCGCGGAGTGGGCCCGCCGGCTCGACCACAACACCCCGGCTCCGCTGCGTGCCGAGGCCGGGCCGTCGTGGTCGGACCACCTGGTCTCGGTCCAGCAGCACCTGCGCACCCAGACCATGGCCGAGAAGGAGGTCTTCCTCGGCGTGCGGCTGACCAACCGCGGCGCCGGCGAGCGGCTGGTCAACGGCATGCTGCGCCGCCCCGCGCGCCGTGAGCTCGACAAGGTGCGGCAGCTGTCCGACCGTGTCGCGGAGGTCGTGGCGCTGCCGGGCTTCGAGGGCCGCGCGGCGACACCCGGCGAGACCGAGTGGCTGCTGCGGCGGTCGGTGGGTCTGGGGCTGCCGGCACCGACCTCGCTGTCGCCGGTGGCCGACGGGCACTGGGAGTACGACGACCTGCACGCCTTCACCGACGCCGTGGACTACGCCGCGGTCCCGTTCGCCCGCACGGTCAAGGTGACCGGCCGGGTCGACGGCCGCGCCGTGGTGGAGCGCCACGTCGCGGTGATGTCGCTGGGCCGGCTGGAGGAGATCGAGGCGCCCGACCCCGCCCATGAGCCGTGGCTGGCCCACACCGACCGGCTCCCGTTCCCGGTCGAGTGGACCGCCCAGATGGACGTGCTGTCGGGAGTGGACGCCCGCAAGGCGATCCAGCGCAAGCTGCTCGTGGTGCGCGACATGCAGCGCCACTACGCCGACCACGGGCTGGACGAGCCGCTGGTGCTCGACCGGCAGGCCGGCCAGGCCCGGGTGATCGAGGACGAGATGACCCGCGGTGCGGAGCTGTCCGGGGCCCGGCTGCACGGCTGGTTCCGGCTGGCGGTGTCCGCGCCGACCGAGGAGGAGTGCCTCGAGCGGGTCCGGCGGCTCACCGCGTCGTACCGCAGCCGCGGGGTGACGGTGGAGCACCCCCGCGGGCAGTACGGCCTGCTGCGCGAGTTCATCCCCGGCGAGGGGGTGTCGACCTCCGCGTACCGGCGCCGGCTGCCGGCGCTGTACGTCGCGGCCGGCGTGCCGACCGCGACCAGCCAGGTCGGCGACCGGCAGGGCCCGTACGTCGGCTACACCTGCGGGGCCAGCCGGCGGGCGGTCATGTTCGACACCCACTACGCCACCGAGGTCAAGGAGACCTCCGGGCTCGTGCCCGTGGTCGGCGGGCTGGGCGCGGGCAAGTCGGTGCTGCTGGGGCAGATCGCCTACGAGGCGGTGCGCCGCGGCATCGCCTCGGTGCTGCTCGACCCGTCCGGTCCGCTGGCGCGGCTGACCCGGCTGCCCGAGCTGGCCGAGGACTCCCGGCACATCGACCTCACCACCGCCCCGGCCGGAACGCTGAACCCGTTCGGTGTCGTGCTCGAGCCCACGCAGTCGGCCTACGACACCGAGGAGGCGTTCGAGGAGGCCCGGGTGATGGCCGCGCAGGACCGCAAGCTGCTGGCGGTCGACGTGCTGCGGATGCTGCTGCCGTCGTCGGTCGACGCGATGGCGGCGACGCCGCTGGTGATCACCGAGGCGGTGCGCGGCACCAAGGGCAACCCGCGCGCGTCGCTGTGGGACGTGGTCGCCAACCTCGAGCGGCTCGAGTCCGAGCACGGCCGGGTGGTGGCCGCGTACCTGCGCGACATGGCGGAGATGCCGCTGGCGCGGCTGCTGTTCCCCTCCGGCACGCACGCGTTCACGCGGCTGGACACCACCCTCACCGTGCTCACCATGCCGGGCTTGGTGCTGCCGCCGCGCAACGTGCCGCGGGAGCACTGGTCGACCTCGGAGCAGCTGGCGGTGCCGCTGCTGCACCTCGCCGCCTGGTACGCCACCCGCGCCGTGTACGGCCGCAGGATGCACGAGCGCAAGCTCGTCGGGCTGGACGAGACACACTTCCTCGGCGAGTGGACGGCCGGGCGGGCGTTGTTCAACCGGCTCGGCCGCGACTCGCGCAAGTGGAACACCTGCGTGCTGGCCGCGTCGCAGAACCCGCAGGACGTGCTCGGCATGGACGTCGCCAACTTCATGTCCGCCGCGTTCGTCGGCCGCACCGAGGACGACGAGGCCGCCCGCAAGGCCCTTGGCATGCTGCGGGTCCCCACCGACGCCGGCTACGAGCGTGCGCTCGCCAGCCTCGGCGCCGGCAGGGGGGCGGCCGGGTTCCGGGAGTTCGTGATGCGCGACGTCGACGGCCGCGTCGACAAGATCCGCGTCGACCTGACCCACAACCCCGCGCTGCTCGAGGCGCTCGACACCACCGCCAGACCCAACGAACACCTGCCCCCCGCCGACGCCGACCATGAGGCCGACGGCGAGGAGCAGGTCGCATGATCCGTCGCCTGCTCGTCGCCCTGGCACTGGGAGTGGGGCTGTTGCTGCTGGCGCCGAGCACGGCGTCGGCGTTCGGCGACTGCAAGGAGGCGCCGACGCCCGAGGTACCCGGACGCGGGCTCTCCGGCTTCTTCCTCGACGCGCCCGACAAGCTGCCGCCGGCTCAGGACCCGTTCGCGCCGGGTGCGACGACCACGATCTACCAGCAGTACGGCTACGCCGGGCTGCGCTGGAACACCTACGACCTCGGCTGCGGCACCGACGTCGCCCGCAGCCCCGACGCGGTGATCGGCACCGCGATGGGCAACTGGGCGATGAACGTGCCGATCTCGTTCGCGGCGCTCACCAGCTCGGTGACGGGGGCGGCGTTCCAGCCGACGTTCCTCGGCATCTTCGACCCGGCGATCTCACACGTGTCCGGCACGCTGTACCACCGGCTGTTCTCGCCGTGGATGCCGGTGGTCCTGGTGGTCGTCGGCGTGCTCATCCTGATCCGGTCGCGGCGCAACAACCTGGCCTCGACCGCGGCGGCGGTCGGGTGGTCGATCGTCGTCCTGCTGCTCGCGGTCGTGCTGTTCCGCTGGCCCGTGGTCGCCGGGCACTTCGCGGACCAGAGCATCACGTCCACGGTCGGCGGTGTGGTCGGCGGGCTGAACCGCAACGCCGATGGCACGCCGCCCGCCGTCGCGGCGTCGTCGAGCGTGCACGAGTCGATCTTCTACCAGAACTGGCTCGCCGGTGAGTTCGGCGACGCCGACAGCCCCACCGCCCGCAAGTACGGGCCCGCGCTGTTCAAGTCGCAGGCGCTGACCTGGCGCCAGGCCGCGATCCTGGAGAAGGACCCCCAGCGCGGCCAGCAGATCATCGAGGACAAGCAGCAGCAGTTCGAGGACGTCGCCTCGCGGGTGCAGGATGAGGACCCGGCCGCGTACGAGTACCTGACCGGGCACCAGTCCGACACCCGCGTCGGCTACGCCCTCCTCGGCACCGTCGCGACCCTGCTCGCCCTGCCCTTCCTGCTCGTTTCCGCGCTGCTGCTCATCGGGTCCTTCCTGGTCGTGCGGCTCGCGGTGATGATGTTCCCGGCGTTCGCGACGCTCGGCCTGTTCCCGCCGGCCCGGGGCATCGTCATCAACACCGGCCGGGTCGTCGGCGCGGCACTGGTCAACGCGGTGGTGTTCGGCGTCGGCGCGGCCGTCACGGTGCTGGGCATCGGGCTGATCCTGGACCCCGAGTCGCGGCTGCCCGGGTGGCTCCAGCTGGTGCTCATGCCGGTGTTCAGCTTCGTCATGTGGTTCGCGCTCAAGCCGTTCCGGCGGCTGACCGCGATGACCGGGGCGAACGTGAACCCGTTCGGCGAGGCCGCGGGTGCGTTCGGCACCCAGTCCCGTCGCATCGGGCGGGTGGCGAAGCGGGCCGGCGTCATGGCCGCCACGAGCTTCGCCGGCAGCGCGGTCGCCGCCAAGGCCGCCGCCGGCGGACACGACGACGGCGCCGGTACCGACGAGGTACCCGACCGTGTCGAGGCACAGCCCACGGCCCTTCCGCCCCCAGCACCCGTGCCCCCGGCGGTCACCGGCCGCGGTCCCGACCCGGCGCCGCAGCTCGCACGAGCGCCGGGCCCCACCGAGCCCCGGCAGGTCGCTCGGACACCGGAACCAGGTCCGCACGAGCCGCACCGGGTCGCGCACGCGCCGGCGCCCGCGCAGCTGTCGCCGCCCGAGCCGCAGGCGATGCCCGCCGCGGACGTGTTCGTGCCCCGCCTGAGCGAGGCGGTGTCCTCCGGCGTCGCGAGCGAGCCGGAGTGGGTCGACGGCGAGGAGGTCTACGCGATCTACCGGCCCGACGGAGCGAACAAGACCGGCAGCGACAGTGCCGCCTGAGCCGTCCGGGCCGCCGAGCATCCTGCGCTGGGCGTTCCACTCACCGGCACGCCTGGTGGCGGTCAGCCTCATGGTCGCGGGCATCGTCGTGGGCGGCGTCGTGCTCGCGAGGTCGCAGGCACCCCCACCGGCACGACACGTGGCCCAGCACCCGCGGCCGGTGGCGCGGGTGAGCACGCCGACGGCGGCGCCAGGCGACCAGGCGCCGGTGTCCGGTGAGCGGGTGCCGCCCTCGGTGCGGACCGGGATCGTGCGGTCCGCGCGTGTGTTCGTCGACGCCTGGGCGCGCGACGCGCAGCAGCCCCGTTGGCAGTGGCTGCACCACATCAGGCCGCTGACGACCCCGTCGCTGTACCAGGGGCTGCGGGTCACCGACCCGGCACGACTGCCGCGTGGCCAGGTGCGCCGGGTCGACCTCGAGCAGGCCGGTCCGTTCGCCGGGGCCGCGGTGGTCGAGCTCGGCGGCGGCCTGCGCGTCGAGGTCAGGCTGGTGGCCGAGCGGGACCGCTGGCTGGCGGCCGACATCAGGCCGGCGGGCCCATGAGCCGGCTCCTCGTGGGCGCCTGCGTCGCGGTGGTCGCGGCCATGGTCACGACCGTGATGCTGTCCGTCGGGCTGATGTCCATGCTCGTGACCGGGGCCGGCAGCGCGAGCGGCGCCACCGCGTCGGTCACCACCTGCTCGGTGCAGTCCTCCGGGGGCGGCACGGCCGAGCTAAACGCGTCGCAGGTGCGCAACGCGCGTCTGATCATCAGTGTCGGCAAGGCGATGCACGTGCCGCCGCGAGGGTGGGTGGTGGCCATCTCGGCGGCCATGCAGGAGTCGGACCTGGTCAACGTCGACTACGGCGACCGCGACTCCCTCGGTCTGCTGCAGCAGCGGCCCTCGCAGGGCTGGGGAACGCCCGCGCAGGTGACCACGCCGACGTACGCGATCCGCGCGTTCTACGGCGGGCCGCACTCGCCGACCGCCAACTCCGGCCTGCTCGACGTACCCGGCTGGCAGCGGATGCCGGTGTGGAGCGCCGCGCAGACCGTGCAGCGCTCGGCGTTCCCGTTCGCGTACGCCTCGCACGAGACGACCGCGTCGGCACTTGTGCGGCGGTTCGCGCACACCACCGCGGGATGCGACGACCTCGCCAAGGGACCGTGGACGCTGCCCGTACACACCAACTACGTGCTGACCTCGGGCTTCGGGCCGCGGGTGTCGCCGACCGAGGGCGTCACCGAGGTGCACACCGGGCAGGACTTCGCCGTGCCCATCGGGACGCCGGCGCTCGCGGTCGCCTCGGGTCGGGTGAGCTTCGTCGGCTGGGACGGCGGCTACGGCAACCTGGTGCGCATCCGTCACGCCGGTGGCGTGGAGACCTACTACGGGCACCTGTCCGCGACCACCGTGCACGTGGGACAGCACGTGAAGGCCGGTGAGCAGGTCGGCGCGGTCGGGACCACCGGCAACTCGACCGGGCCGCACCTGCACCTCGAGGTCCGCGTCGACGGGCAGCCGCGCGACCCGATGACCTGGCTGCGCGCGAAGGGACTGGACCCGTGAGCCGGCATGCCCTGCTTCGTCTCCGGGCCTTCCCTGAGCAGTCAGGATACGGTAGACAACACCGCATCCAATTTGTCGAGCACGCCGCCGCTCGGGGGGACGTCGGACGAGGAGGGTGGGCACCATGGCCAAGAAGGCCCTGATGCTTCTGGTTGTCGCATTCGCGATCTTCTTCCTGCTGGCCCGCCCGGCGGGCGCGGCCGACGCCGTGCAGACTCTGGGCGGCATGGCCGGCGAGGCCTTCCACGCGGTGGCCCGCTTCTTCACCTCGCTGATGGACTGAGCGCTGCGCCGTTGGCTGCGCGGTCCGCACGCGGCGGCCGGTGAACCGGTGTGCGTCCGGGTGAGACCGGCAACACTTGGGGCATCCCGGCCGCCGTGCCCGGGTACGCTGTGGTCCGATGGAACTGAACCCGTGGATCCTGCTCGCGGCCGGGGTGGCGCTGGGCGTCCTCGCCATCTGGGTCTTCTGAGGCCTCACCTGCAGAGTGAACGCCGGCACCCTCGCGCCGAGACTGCAGAAACACCGAGGCATCCGTGAGGTGACGCCTCGACAGCACACGACGGTGGCGATGACCGTGCCGCCACCACCGCCGTGCGGTGCTACCGGTGCCTCAGGACCTGCGCGGCCCGAGGCCGTTGCGCGTCGACGCCTTCCACGAGGACGCGCCGTGGAGCAAGGCCTGCCGGGCCGCGGTCCACCGCGAGATCGCCGACCTCGCCCGCTGGCTCGAGGTCGAGCCGCTGCTGCCCGGCTGACCGGGCCGCCTCACCCACAGGGCTGACCGGCCCCGAACAGGGATCGCGCCCCGGCCTCCGCCAGACTGCGCGGAGGCCGGGGCGCGGGCACAGGAGGAAACGGGGTCCGGGTTCCATCTCCTGGGAAAGTCGGCGACTGATGATCGCACGACGGGGGGCCCGCTGTTCACGAAACCGGTACCTTTTCAGCCATCTGACGGGTCACCCGAGGGAGATGGCACCGATCGCGGCCGCCGCGAGCAGCAGACCGAGGACCTGCCGCCGGGTGACTCGCTCGTGCAGGAACAGCAGCGCCAGCAGCACGGGGATCGCCGGGTACAGGGCGGCGAGGACCGTCACCAGTGAGAGCAGCTGGTGCTGGGTCGCCATCAGGTACAGCACGATCCCCAGCGAGCCCGAGGCTCCCACCGCGCAGGCCGGCAGGACGAGGGACCGGGGCAGTCGCAGGCGTGCCCGCATGCGCAGAGCCAGAACCGCGATGGTGGACGCGGCGAGCACCCGGGCGGAGAGGATGGGCCAAAACCCGGCGTCGAGGTCGACCTGGGCGATGGCGACGAACTGCAGTGCGAAGCCGGCTCCCGCGACCAGCCCGTCGACCGTGCCGGCCGCCGAGACCGGCTCGGAGCCGGTGCGGGTCCGAGACACCAGCCACAGCGCGGGCAACGCGGCGGCCACGCCCGCCCAGGCCGGCGGGCTGGGCCGGTCACCGACCACGAGCACGCCCACCAGCACCGGCAGAGCGACCGAGCCCACGTCGCTGAGTGGCACGACCACGCTCATGTTGCCGGTGGCCAGCCCTCGGTAGAGGAACGCGACACCGATGCCGGTGCCGAGCCCGGACAGCGCGCCCCAGGCCAGGTCGGCCGTCGTCACCTCCGTCGCGGGTGCCACCAGCGCCGCGGTGGCGACGAGCACGAACCCGCCGAGCTGGCCGAACAGCGCGACGGCGAAGCTGTCCGCGCGGCGGGCCAGCAGCCCGCTGAAGAAATGCACCAGCCCGAACACCACGGCCGAGCAGAGCGCCAGAAGCTCCGGCATGGCCAGTCGTCACCGCCCCGGTGTGTGCGTGGTCGTCGTGTCGGGCACGCGCGCGTCACTCCTCGGCGGCCGCGCGGCAGCTGGCCGCCTCGCTCACCGGGCAGGTGGCGCCGTGGGCGACGCAGGCGGGCCGGTCGCACAGCCGGCAGACCAGGTCGAGGTCGCCGACCTGTCCCTCGAGGACCGCGAGCAGCTTGCTCAGCCCTGCCTCCAGGTCTTGCTGCTCCGCCTCCGACAGCTCCTCGAGCAGGCCGGTCAGCAGTCCTTCGCGGCCCGAGAGCAGCGACGTGGCCGCCCGCCTGCCGCTGCGCGTCGGATGTACGGCGACCGCCCGGCCGGCTCCCGGCCGCCGTTCGACCAGCCGCCGGCGCTCCAGCGACTCCACCATGCGCGCGGCAGCGGGCTGGCTGAGCCCGACGCGACGGCCGAGCTCGGTGACGCTCAGCCCGGGTGCGTCGGTCAGCAGCACCAGCGCGGCCGCGCCGCTCGAGCCAACGCCGGCCGGTGCCATCGCGCCCCGCAGCACGAGGTCGACCACGCTGAGCGCGGTGGCTCCGAGCAGGTTCGCCGTGCGGCGAGTATCATGCATGACTCATGCATAACGCAGAGGCCGCGAACATGCAAGTCGCGTGGACATCGGTGGGACTGGATGGGCTAGGGCGTCAGCGCGACGAACCGCTTGAGCTTTCCGGTCGAGGCGTTGCGAGGGATCTGCTCGACGACGCTGAGGCTGATCTCGGGCTCCGAGAGTCCATAGGGTCGAAGTGACGAAATCAGCGAGGTCGTCACTTCGGTGCGATCGGGCGACCCCACCACGAGCACGTCCGCGCCGCCCGCGGTCTGACGCACCTGGTACTCCGCGATCCGGGGGTTGGTTCCCAGCACGTGGCGGAACGCGCTCGCCGGGACGGTTCGCTCGCCGTAGCGGAAGTCGTCGTCGCGCCGCCCGGCGACGCCGGCGACCCGAGGCATCGCGCTCCCGCACTCGCACCGTCCGGGCAGCAGTGTGACCTCGTCGCCGAGGTCGTAGCGGACGAACGGGAAGGCACGGCCGGCCAGGCCGGTGGCCAGGGTGCGCGTGGCCGGCTCGTCGGGACCGACCGGGCGTCCGTCCGGGTCGACGCGCTCCAGGATCACCTCGTCCTCGCAGACGTGCAGGCCCTCGCCGACGCCACAGCCGACGGCCTGGACACCGATCTCGGTCGAGCCCCAGAGGTTGTGGACCGGCGCGCCCCAAGCGGTGTCGATGGCGTCGCGGTCCTCCTCGCTCAGGGGCTCGGAGTTGGTGCTCACGCGCACCGGCCGGATGTCGAGGTCACCCGCGACGGCGGCACGTGCGAGGCGTCCGACCACCGACGCGTACCCCACGAGGTGGGTCGGCCGCGCCTCCGCCACTGCGCCGCGCACCCGGTCGAACGGCGCGGCCGCCGGTATCACCACGGTCTGCATCGACGGTCCGGTCGCCACGTCGAACAGCGGCGTGCTGGCGTGCGGCGGCTCGCCGGCCTCGAGCACGGCGAGTCGTGCGGGACGGGCGTCGGTCCCGCGGGCGCGCTCGGCACGCACCTGCCACCGCCAGGCCAGGCAGGCGAGGGTGGTGAACTGCTCCCAGTCCCAGACGTACACACCGCGCACGCCGCTGGAGCCGCCCGAGCTGAACACCTGGTGTCCCTCCGGCGTGTAGGAGAACCACGGCTGTTCGGCGAGCTGGCGCTCGGCGCCGGCGCGGTCGATGTCGCGTGTGGTGACGATCGCGTCCCAGTGGTCCTGCGCCTCCTGCTTGACCATGGGCGGAAGGCGGACGAGATCGCGCACGGTCGCCGTAGCGGGGTCGAGCCCGGCCATCCGCGCGGCGTGGAACGGTGAGCGCTCGCGGGCGAGGCCGAGCAGCGAACGGAGGCGTTCGGTCCGGTAGCGCTCGATTCTTCGGCGCGGCCAGTCCAGTCGGGCCACGTGGTCCTCGAGCCCGGCGCGGACCGCGCTCAGGTGCGCTGCCCGCAGACGCTGGTATGCCGCCTTGGAGGTGTCCTGGGGCACACACCCAGTGTGCGCCGTCTCGACGAGGTCGGGCCGGGCTCGAGGGTCGCCGGAATGGGCCCGCGACATCGTTCCGGAACGAGCTCCTCGGTCGTAGACTGAAGGCAGGATGCCACGCGGACCACGCCCGTTCTGGGTGAGTGTGGCGAGTCCCTTCCGGTTGCCCGGTCCCTGCAACTGGCCGAAGGGAGATGAGCCTGGTTGGCTCGGTCAGCCCACGAAGTCGGCTGCTCTTTCGCCCGCCCGCGTGCGCCGTGGGTCGGTGACGACCGACCGGTGGTCGTCCACCGCTTGGTGAGTGCCTCCGGGCTGGTTCTCATGCTCCGGGAGACCATCGGGCTCATCCCGGCGGCCCCTCTCCGCATGTCGGGAGAGGGGGCGGTGGCGCAGCCGGACTGACGAACGCACGCCGGTCCCCTCCCCACGACCGGTGATGCCGAGACCGCCCCGAAAGGCCCTCGACCTGTCCCCGGAGGGCCGGGGCGGTTTCGTTGCGTAGTTGCGTCCTGGGTGTTCAGTCGCCTCTGCGGCGCCTGTCGTCGCTGCGCGTGACGTAGCCGCGATGTCGGGCAATCACGCAATACTTGCGTTGCTGAAAGTAGTCACGGATCTGCTGGTGGCTTGATCTGGCGCCCTGCCGTTGGTGGTCCTACTTTGGTGATCAGCGCATGACGTCCCTGGTCGTGATGCTGGGCCCGGACCACGCCCCTCGTTGGAGAGTCGGAGAGAGTCGGGAGAGCTTCTTCCGGGGAGTGAGGAGATGTGCGCATCCAGGTCGTGATGACGCTGCCGCGCGAAGCGGTCAGTGTGCCGCTGACGCGCCGTACGGTGTCCGCAGCGCTGGCCGTGGCCGGTGTCGATTCCGAGTGCCTGGCCGAGGTCGAGGTCGCCCTCAGCGAGGCCTGCACCAACGTCCTGTGCCACTCGATGCGCGGCGACGCGTTCGAGGTGGCGGTCAACATCAGCGACCACCACCTCACCATGGACGTCATCGACTTCGGTGTCGGTTTCGGACAGTTCCAGCCGGGCTGGTCGATGCCCGACCCGACCGCGGAGTCGGGGCGCGGGCTGGCTCTGATGGAGGCGCTGACAGACCAGGCGACGTTCGACTCCGTGTCCGGCAACGGCTGGGTGGTCCACCTCACGAAACGGCTGCGCTGGGCACCTGACGCGCCGGCCGTGCTGATGGGAGCACCACAGGAAGGCGTCGTGCCGGGCGCAGGGCCTGACGACAACTAGTCCGCTGAGCCCATGGGCTCGGTGTCGCGTGATCCCCCTTCACGGGGCCCGCAGTGCCGCGAGGGCTCCGTCGAGCGTGTCGTAGGCGGTGAAGCGCTGCCCGAGCTGGGTTGCCAGGAGCAGCCGCTGCACCGGCTTCGGTGGGTGCACCAGGACCACGGAGTCACCGAGCACCCGCGCGCGGTTCTGGGCGGCGATGAGCACGCCGAGTCCGGTGGAGTCGATGAAGGACAGGTGGGTCATGTCGATGATCAGGCACCGTGTGCCGGAGCCTGCCGTCGCCTGCTCCAGCGTCTTGCCGAGCTTGGCCGCGGACAGGATGTCAAGCTCACCGCCGACCGTGACCACGACGCAGTCGGACCGCAGGGAGGCCTGAATCCAGGCGCCACCCCCGGTGCCACCCCAGCTACTCGCTGTTGGAGTCATCCCAGGCCCAGGACCGAGTCGACAGCCGAACGCCGGCTGGCTCCCGAGGTGGCCAGTCAACGTCTTCAGTCTAGTCCGTTGCCAGAACCGACCTGTTGTCCTAGGGATTCGGCTCCCCAGAGAGGCCGTGCGGCATCACCGCCGGCGCGTGTCGTACGCAACGCGCCACCCCAAGTTGGTAACGACTTGGCCGGCGCCCGCGATAGACCCTGAAGTGCCCGTCACGAGGTGGGAGGCGACGGGAACGCGCGTTGCACCGTGTAGCCGGCGATGAGAGAGCGCTGATGAGTGAAGACCTTGCCCAGGACTTCCGGTTCCGCAAGACACGTATCCGCGCCAGGCTTGCCGCGGACGAGGTCGAGCTGTTCGTGACCGCGGTCGAGGACGCGCTGCGTTCGCCGTCGGCACAACGGGATGTGTGCGATGTGGCCTGGCGGCGGTTCACGCCGGTCATGCCCAAGCCCGGTTATGCGGTGGACACCGAGCGCCAGCGCAGGGAACGCGGAGGCAGGCCTTGACGACCTGCTGAGCATGCGCTGGACGCGCCCCCGGGCCCGAGCAGGGGTGGGCCCGGGGTGTGCTCCAGGCGATGTGCTCAGGCTCTCAGGTCGCGCCTGAACGGATGTGGGTCGAGTCGGTGCTCGGCCTTGCTGAGCAGGTTCTCGACCTCCTCCAGGTACTTGTCCACGTCCCCGGTGTCGTACCCGGGCCACCGCCGCACCTCTGTGAACTGCTGTGTCGCCACGTCAGAGGCGCTCATGCGAGGCTCGGGGGAGAACAGCGCCACCTCGACCTCCGCCGTGAAGGCGTCAACCTCCTGGACGTCGTACCCCGTACGCCACAGGGTTCGACGGAAGTTCGTACCTGTCTCGAGACTGTTGCTCATCGACCTTGAGCTCCCTTTCGGGTCGAGTGAATCGGGCTACGGGAACGTGGGCAACCGCAAAGGCCCGCCCCGACGCCACCGGCATGTACTGCCGCGCAGTTCCCTCAGGGGCGAGCCGTCAGGGGTCTTATCGCGAGCGACCGGGGCGCCCGTTACGCCATTGGCTCCAAGAGATACGGAGATCACGTCTCGAGGCGCTGCCCGCGCTGGCACCGCACGCGTCGGCGCGCAGACGCCGCGGAGCCGGCGCATGCGCCCCGGAATTCTTGACGGCGCCGGGCCGTCGCGTACTAGCCTCTCCGCGGACCGCAGAGAGGTGACAGTCGATGGCCAGAACCCGCGGCGCGGGTGTCCGCTTCCGCCAGACACGTTGGCCTGGTGGTTACAGCGTCGAGGAGGTCGACCACTTCGTCGGCCTGGTGGAGGCCGCGCTGTCATCTGGGGTTCCTGGTATCCGCTCGACCGACATCGTGGCGCGCAGGTTCACGCCCGTGCAGCTCAAGCCCGGCTATGACATGGGCGAGGTCGACGACTACCTCGAGCAGGCACGTCTGCGGTTGCGCGAACGCGAGCTCGAGCAGCCACCGACAACGCAGTCGAGCCGGCACTGTCCCAGCTGTCGTTGCGCCGAGCTCGGACTCTCCGCGTCAGGTGACCCGACGACCCTCTAGCCGAGAGGCCGGTCACGACGGCCGGCTCTGCCCCCGGTCGAGCGCGCTTGACCTTGCCCCCACGGCAGACCCAAGGGTGTGGGACGCCGGCGCACCGGGCGCCGGAGGCAAGGATGAACCACATGGCGATGACCATCGGCGAGTTCGCTCGAGCGTCGGCGCTCACTCCCAAGGCACTCCGGCTGTACGACCAGCTGGGCCTGTTGCGTCCGGCTGCCGTCGACGAGGTGAACGGATACCGGTACTACGAACCGGACCAGCTGGACAGAGCCCGGCTGGTCGCGCGGCTGCGGCTGGTCGGCATGTCCCTGGAGCGCATCCGCACGGTCGCAGACCTGCCGGTGGAGGCCCGGTCGTCGGAGCTGTTGTCGTACTGGCGCCAGGTCGAGGCCGACCATGCGTCGAGGCGAGCGCAGGTGGCGGTCCTTGTCGAGCAGTCCCGAGGCAAGGAGACAGGCATGCGCATGGACCAGACACTTCATCCCACGGTGGCGTCGCGCATCGGTAGGGGTCAGCGCGACCTTCAGCTCGACGCGTTCACCTGCGGCACGCGACTGTTCGCGGTCGCGGACGGCTTCGGCACCGATCCGGGACTGGCCGCGGGCGTCCTCGAGGCGCTCATGGTGTACGACGACCTTCATGGCGCGGTCGAGCCCGCGACGCTGCTGGACGAAGCGGTCACCGGAGCCGCCGCCGCGGTTGCCGGTCGTACGGGGTCGGGGTGCACGTTGACGGCGGTGCTTGTCGGCGACGGCCAGGCGGCCGTCGCCCACGTCGGCGACTCGCGCCTGTCTGTGGTGCGTGACGGCAAGCTGCAGCGGCTGACCCGAGACCACACCTTCGTGCAGTCACTTGTCGACGAGGGCCGCCTCACTCCGGAGGAGGCGCGCGCGCACGAGGACGGCGCTTTGCTGAACAGAGCGATCGCGGACGAGACGCCGCCGGCCCCCGACATCTCGGTCCTGCACACGCGGCCCGGTGACCGCTTCGTGCTGACCACCGACGGTGTGCACCGAGTGCTGCCGGCGGCGGTGCTGGCGGACCTGCTGACCCAGCCCACGGCTGCGGACCGGATAGCCGCCGCCGTCGAGACTGCCCTCCTCGACGCGGGCGCACCGGACAACTACTGCATGATTGTCGTCGATCTGCCCTAAAGTCTTCGAGATGGTGCCCAGGCACACGCAGAGGGGTCCAGCCGCCGGCATTGCCGGACCGCTGGACCCCTCGTCGTTGCTCGTTCCGTCAGCGCCGGGACGAGACGTGAGTCATCGGCGCACGCGCTCGATGTCCCGGTGGACGTTGTCGTGCTCGCCGCGCTGCCCGTCGTTGCTACGGCCGTCGCGCGTGACCCGCACGTGGCCGTGACGTGCGGAGTAGTCCACGACGTCCCGACGACCATGGCCGCCGGACAGCTGGTCCGCGCCGTTGCGGCTGCGGCCCTGGTCCAGCAGGTCGTTCCCACCGTCACCGGACTCGCGGTCGTTGCCGTTGCCGCCCGCCAGCTTGTCGCCACCCGAGCCGCCGTGCAGCTGGTCGCGCGATGCGTCACCGAGCAGAGTGTCGGCGCCGCTCCGGCCGGTGAGCTCGTTGCGCCGGCTGTCTCCCTCGAGCGAGTCGGCGTGGCTTGAACCCCGCAGGTTCTCGATGTCGGACAGCGTGTCCTCGCCGTCGCCGCTGGCGGAACCGTCGGCGATGCTGGCGGTCACCCCGTAGAGGGAACCGTCGAAGGACACCGTGTCGGTACCGGAGGCGCCGCGCAGGATGTCGTCGCCGCGGTTTCCGTTCAGCAGGTCGCTGCCGGAGCCGGCGTTGAGGACGTCGTCGCCGTCGCCACCGCTGAGGCTGTCGCTGCCGCCGCCGGCGTTGAGCTCGTCGTCGCCGTCGCTGCCGCTGAGGCGGTCGCTGCCGCCGCCGGCGTTGAGCACGTCGCTGCCGGTGTCGCCGCTGAGGTGGTCGCCACCGCCGCCGGCGTTGAGCACGTCAGCGCCGTCACCGCCGCTGAGGCTGTCGCTGCTGTCGCCGCCGCTGAGCACGTCGTCGCCGATGCCGCCGCTCATGTGGCCGCCGCCGAACAGCACGTCGTCGCCGGCGCCGCCGTCGACACTGCTGCTGCCGCCGCTGCCGGACCCGCCGCCGTAGACCTCGTCGTCGCCGTTGCCGCCGTCGACGCTGTTGCTGCCGGTGCCGCCGTAGACCTGGTCGGGTCCGTCGCCGCCGCGCACGGTGTCGTTGCCTGACCCACCGAAGACCGAGTCCTCGCCGTCGCTGCCGTCGAGCACGTCGCTGCCAGCCTCGCCGTACACCTCGTCGCTGCCGTCACCGGCGTTGATGACCTGCCTGCCCGGGCCGCCGTAGATCACGTCCGAGCCGGTCTCGCTGTTGACGGAGTCCTTGCCGGACCCGCTGCCGCCGCTGTGGATGACGTCGCTGCCGGAGCCGCCGCCGATGCTGTCGCCGCTGCCCCCGCCGTGCAGGGTGTCGTCCCCGTCGCCGCCGTCGAGGCTGTCCCCGTTGCCGCCGCCGCTCAGCAGGTCGTCGCCGCTGGTACCGCGCAGCCGGTCCTTCCCGCCCATGCCGTACGACTCGTCGTCACCGCCGTTGCAGTCGATCACGTTCGGGCCGTCGTCGCCGACCAGGAAGTCCGCAAGCTGCGTCCCGGTGATGTTCTCCATGCCCGTCATGTCGTACGAGTCGTCACCGGCGGACGCGACGCCCTCGCCGAGGTTGGCGTCGACCGGGAGGAAGAGGCTCGAGTAGTCGGCGGTGTCGCTGCCGTCGCCGCCGTCGAGCGTGCCGCCGCCGGACCCGGTGTCGAGCTGGTCGTCACCGGCGATGCCGCTCAGCGTGTCCCAGCCGCGGTTGCCGACGAGCGTGTCGTCGCCCTCGGAGCCGGTCAGGTTGTCGTCGCCGTCACCGCCGACGATGGTGACTCCGGGGTTCGTCGTCGACGCGCCGCCGGTGGTGACCGGGCTGCCGCCGAACTTGGAGCCCTGGGCGCTGATCTCGTCGTCTCCGGCGTTGCCGCGGATCTCCACGGTCTCCACACCGCTGGTGTCGACGTCCGGAGTCGCGCCGTCGCCGTTCAGGTCGACGCTCGTGCCGGTCACCGTGATGGTGTCCGGGTTCGTGCTGTCGTCCATGCCCTTGATGACCAGGCTGTCGGGCCCGCGGTCGCCCAGGTCGACCGTGAAGTGGATGTACTTCTCTGCGGCCGGGTCCGTCGTCGTGTCGACGAACAGCCCGTTGGTCATGTCGATCGTGACCTGCTCGGCGTCGTTGTCCAGCGCGCTGGCGACGACGTCCACGGTGTCGACGGTCTGGAGGTTGAGGTCGGTGCCCGTGCACTGCACGTTCTGGCCGGCTGCGTTGGTGACGATGATGGTGCCGGCGCTGTCGCGACCGATCGTCAGCCCGTCGCGCTTCTGCAGCGTCAGCGTCGCGGTGTCGGTGTTGTAGTCGCAGGTGACCGCGGCGCTTGCCGGGGCGACCTGCGTCGTCAGCCCCAGCCCCATGAGCCCCGCGGCGGCCAGCCGCGTCATCCTCCGTCCCGCGCGTGTCTGCGCGCGCGACGGCATAGTCCAGTCAGCAAACATTGGTACTGCCCCCCACTACTTGAGTTCCACTCCCCACGGGGCGGCACAGAATGTGACGGCCCCGGCCACGAAAGCATCGCCGGATGGATGCCCCATCCGGGCCGAAAATCGGCTCAACCGCTCGAAGGTGCCACCCGAAAATGCCCCGGGGTGATGGTTGCTACCAACCCCCGTGACCGTTTTGCTGTGGTTCCTCCCCGCCACTGTCGGTGATCGCGGCGGCCCCCGCCCGCACTGGTGCCGCAGCACCGCCCGGAGCAACGACGCGAGCCCCGGGCGGGCCGGTCAGCTGCCCGAGGCTGCGTCCGGGGACGGTTCGTGCGCAGCAGGCCGCCCGTACACCGCCGGCCGCTGCCCGGCCGGTAGCCGAACTCGACGACTCCTTCGCGGTGTGCTGCCAGCCAACGGCCACCGACAACAGGGATCTGTGCGCCACCTGCCGGGCACGCCGACGTCAAGGCGGACTCTCGAGACTCCGGTGACCGGGCCGCTGGCATACCTACCCCTTGTGAAGGGCAGGGTCCGGGCCCGGTTGAGCTGCTTTTGTGGAGATCATCCCGGTGGATGATTTCCTCAGTATAGGTAAATGTGCCCTTTCGGGGCGGGCTTTCCTCTGGTCTGCACCACGGGGTTCGAGGGTGTTCGTGCGACCTACGGTCTGGCCACCGTGTTCATCAGCATCGGCCGACTCGAAGGGCCGTGGCCTGCCCGGCTTCGAGCGGAGCCGACTTTTCGTTACAAAACTTGTATCTTGCGGGTATTGACCGACCTGGCAGTGCCAGCATTCACTAACCCTCAGTCGCGAGCCGGACCGTGGGTGGCTCGCCTCGTCCCTTGAGGGGGTCCCCTTCGTGATCCGTGCTTCTCGGGCTGCGCTGGCGCTGGTCGCCGGCTCAGCACTCATCGTCTCCTCCGCCGGTCTGACGGCCGCATCCGCGGCGTCGACCACTCGTCTACCGGGCAGCCAGCCGGCCTGGGCCAACGCGGCGAACCGTGTCGGCACCTCGCCCGGCTCCTCGCCGGTCGACTTCAAGGTGTATCTCGACTGGCAGAACGCCGGCGCCGCCGCGCAGTACGCCCTCGCGGCGTCGACGCGGGGGAACCCGACATCCGGCAAGTTCCTCACCCCGGCCCAGTTCCGCAACCGGTTCTCGCCGAGCACGTCTGACGTGGCCGCGGTGAAGAGCTGGCTGCGTGGCCAGGGCTTCCAGGTGGGCTACGTTCCCGACAACCGCAAGTTCGTCGAGGCGACCGGCACCGTGCAGCAGGCGTCGAGCGCCTTCGGCACGACGTTCTCGCAGTACCGGACCCAGGGCATGAACCTGCGGTCCAACGACGGCGCCCTGCACGTGCCCGCCTCCCTGGCCGACGTGGAGGCCGTGACCGGCCTCGACGAGTCCGCGGCACTGGTCCAGACGAGCTCGAGCCCGCCGGCGGCCTTCGTGAACGGCAGGCCCTGCTCGACGTACTGGGGCGAGAAGACGGTGGCCGGCGACCCGCCGCCCGACGGCAGGCAGGTGCCCACCGACCCGAAGAGCTGGGCGCCGTGCGGCTACGCCGGCGCGCAGCTCCAGGGCGCCTACGGCCTCGCGCCTACGATCAGCTCCGGAACCGACGGCCGCGGCGTGACGGTCGCGGTCATCGACGCCTACGCGTCGCCCACCGTGCAGAGCGACCTGAACACCTACTCCCAGCTACACGGCCTGCCGGCCCTGGGCAACGGTCAGTTCCGCGAGGTCGTGGCCCCCGGCACCTACAAGCGGCCGCAGAACCCCAGGCAGGACCCGGAGGGCTGGAGCGGCGAGGAGACCCTCGACGTCGAGGCTGTGCACACGATGGCACCCGGCGCGAACATCGTGTACGTCGGCTCGCCGAACAACTACCAGGACATGAACGCGGCGCTGAACCACGTCGTGGACAAGCACCTGGCCGACATCGTGACCAACTCATACGGCTGGTCCGGCGAGGCCCTGCCACCGGGCTACATCAAGCCGCAGAACGACGTCCTGGTCCAGGCCGCCGCGGAGGGCATCAGCATGTTCTTCTCCTCCGGGGACAACGGCGACGAGACCGGAGGCAACCCCGCCAACGCCTCGAGCGCCACGCCGGACTGGCCCGCGTCGAGCCCGTGGGTGACCGCGGTCGGGGGCACCTCGCTGGGCATCGACGAGAACAACGACCGGATGTTCGAGCTCGGCTGGGAGACCGGCAAGAGCACGCTCGGTGCGGGCGGCACGTGGACTAAGGCGGGCTACCAGTACGGCAGTGGCGGCGGCACCAGCCGGCTGTTCGCCCAGCCCAGCTACCAGCAGGGTGTCGTGACAACCAAGTACTCGGAGAAGAACGGCAGCAGCCAGCCGATGCGCGTGGTGCCCGACGTGTCCGCGGTCGGCGACCCGACCACCGGCATGCTCGTGGGGCAGACCCAGACGTTCCCTGACGGGACCGCGAAGTACTCCGAGTACCGGATCGGCGGCACCAGCCTGAGCTCCCCGCTCTACGCCGGCATGTTCGCTCTGGCCGAGCAGCAGGCGGGCCACGAGTTCGGTCTGGCGAACCCGGCGCTCTACAGCGCACAGGCCGTGACGCACGACATCACCACGGCCGACCGGTCGACGTACGACGGCGCGGTGCGTTCCGACTACGTCAACGGAGTCGACGAGTCCGACGGCTACTCCTACACCGCCCGGTGGTTCGACTGGGACTACGGGCTGACGATCAAGGTAGCCCCGGGCTACGACGACGTCACCGGGATCGGGTCACCAAACGGCGCGGCCTGGCTCGCCACGGTGGCGCACTACACCGGCTGAGCCCGCGCGACCCCTGGGGGAGCCGTCCTCCGGCTCCCCCAGGGATCGCTGCCTTCGGGCCACGGCCCGAGTGGTCAGCCTCCGTGTGCCGCGGCGCACAGCTCGACGACGCGGTCGATGAGGCCCATCGGGCTCTCGGCCTTGTCCACGACCAGGTCGGCCCCGCGGTCGAGAGCGGCGTTGGCGGCCTGGGGGTCCGAGGAGTACATCGCGATCACGCTGCCCGGGCACACATGGCGCAGCCTGGGTAGCGCGGTCAGGCCGTCCATCCTGGGCATCTGCATGTCGAGGATGATGGCGTCGGGGCGGCGGTGCCGCACCCAGTCGACCGCGGCGCGACCATCGTCGACGACCCCCATCAGGCTCAGTCTGGGGTCGTGCTTGACCAACAGCGACAGCACGGTGCGGTACGTCGGCTCATCGTCGACGACGAGGACGGACCAGGCTTGCATGGTGATCCGGGGGTTTGTGGGCTAGTAGGTTCTCAGCGCCGCCAGAGCCGCGTCGAGGGTGTCGTAGGCGGTGAAGCGGTGCTGCAGCCCGGTGTTGGTGAGCAGCCGGCGCACAAGCTGCGGCGGGTGCACCAGGACTATGGAGCTGCCTCGTGCTTCCGCCCTGTTCTGGGCGTGGATGAGTACGCCGAGGCCGGCGGAGTCGATGAAGGACAGGTCGGTCATGTCGATGACCAGGCAGTCGGTGCGGGAGGTCGTGGCGGCGGCCTCCAAGGTCCTGGAGAGCGTGGCTGTGGTGCGTAGGTCCACGTCACCGCTGACGGTGACGATGACGCAGTCAGACCGCGTGGTCACCCGGATCCGGGCACCGTCGCTGCTGCCGCCACCCCCGCTACGTGCTGTTGGAGTCATCTCACGCCCCGGAACGCCGATCGACATCTGTCCGCAGATGGCCGAAGTTCGGAGCCTCGGCCGTCGTCTGACGGCTAGCTCCCCCGAGGCGGCTAGTCAACGCCAGGTAGACCTTAGTGCCTTGGAGAGGTGACTCGCGGGTACGGCGTCCGTCGTGTGCAGGCTGTCCGCACTCGACTTCGTGCCGTGACGTCGCCCGCACGTATCCCGACGGAATGTAACGGTTTGGTCTCGGCGTGCGATCAACCAAGAAGTGCCCGTCACGAGGTGGGAGGCGACGGGACCGCACGTGGACTGTGCAAGCCAGCGAAGAGGGAGCGCTGATGAGTCACAACGTTGCCCAGGACACCGAGTTTCGCCCGACACGGTTGCGCGCCGGGTACGCCACGGATGAGGTCGAGCTGTTCATCGAGGCCGTGGAGGACGCCCTTCGTTCGCCCACGCCACGCCTGCATTCCGAAGACGTGGCCGAGCAGCGGTTCACCCCCGTCGTGCTCAAGACCGGTTACCGGATGGACGACGTCGACGACTACCTGACCGAGGCCGAGCACCTGCTCCGGGAACGCGAGATCGCAGGGTGAGGGTGCATCTGCCGTTCGACTCCTTGCGGTCGTGGCTGAGCCAGGAGCCGGCACGGAACAACGCCATGCGCGCCTGCATCCGAATGCAGCACAGACGCCGCCAACGCGAGGCGATGCTCGTCTTGCTTGAACGCCAGGTCCCCAAAGGCACGCGCACAGCACCCGGGGGGCTCACCGACCCAGCGTGACCAGTGCCATGCCGAGCGAGCGGAAGGCCTGACCGGTCCGTCGCCGATGTGGCCGCCGAGGTGGTGGTGCGCGGGAGCGTATGGACACCTGAGCCGGATGGCAGCCGGGACTCCGGCAGGCGTGCTCGGCGCGGTCTCGTTCGTCCGCCTGTGTGCTGTTCAAGATGCAGGACTGGGACGTCGACAACGCCGTCGCGCTGATCCGGGCACACGCCCACGCCGAGGAGCAGTCGGTCGCCGAAGTTGCCGGGGACGTCCTCGCCGGACGCCTGTGGAAGGCCCGAGTGGCAAACTTCGAGGACTTCGGGTTTGCATCGGCCGGTAGCGGGGAGGAGGCGGTTATACCTCGCGGGGCCAGCCCGCGGTTCGGTCCGGAACAGGCGCCTGCGCCATGGCTACGAAGGAAGACGCTGCTCATGCTGTTCATCTCGCTGTTTGCGCTGGCGATGGCCTGTGTCTTCCTCGCCGGCTACCGCGCCCACTGCATCGAACAGTCCGCCGTGACGGCGCGCGTCGATAACGACTGATCCTCCCGATCGCGCCGGATCCGGCGAGCGTGACCACACAGGTTCACGGTTAGCGGAGACACGGCGCCTTTCCCGTCGCTGCGGGCGCAACCTCGGGGGCGTGCCCTCCGCGGGGTGACGGCGCGGCTAGTTCGAGTCCGGGTGTCGCTGTTGGTCGCGCTCGGTCGCTGCGACCTCGCGGTTGACCTCGGCCTGGGAACGGGAGGCCTGGGCACGGCGTCGGGCGATAGAGGCCTCGGTGCGGTCCAAGTTGGCCTTGCTCTCGGCCAGGCGGGAACGGGCGCGGTCGAGCGCCTCCACGGCACGCTGCTCGGTGGTCTCGGTCAGGATCCCGAGGGCACGAGCGAGCTGATCGGTGCGCAGCTGTTGCTCCGCGGCCAGCGTGTCCCGCTGGTCGGCGCGCAGCTCCCGCTCGTCGTTGAACCGTTCGCGCTGGTCGGCGATGCGTTCACGCTGGTCGGCGACGCGCTCGCGTACGTCTGCGATGTGTTCGCGCTCGCTGGCTGCCTGCTCGCGCTTCTGAACCGCCAGCTCCCGCGCCTCGAGCTCGCGTCGCTCGGCGTCGCCGGCCTGCTTGCTTTGAGCCGCCACGCACCAAGCATGGCGCGCCGCGATGCACCTGTCACCTACTGGGTTCGCCGCCGGCAGCTCCTCGATCCGACGAACAGCGGTGGTGCACGACGAGAAGGGCTCAGTACCCGTACAGCTCGAAGTATCGGGCGTATATCGCCTCGACCTTCCGGAGCAGATCGCGCCGCCCGTCGAACAGGCTCGCTTCCCGAGGCGTACCTCGAGCGGTGCATCGGGTAGACCCGCCGCCTTCCGCAGCCGCGCCAGGTCGGCGTCGAACGTCTCCAGCCGGCCGACGAGGTCGTAGAGGACGACACCCTGCTCAGATAATGGCTGGACCCGCCCGGCCCACTTCCCGGCCGGAAAGTAGCTCCGCAGCGCCCGGCGAGTAAGGCGTGGCCCCGTCCTGTGGGTCATGACCGGACAGCCCATCCCGAAAGCACCCATTCTTGTGCGGTTGTGAGCACGCACGCACTTCGGCCCTGGATTCGGCCGGTCACCGCAACACCGCGGCCAATGAGACGGAATCTGAGACGGAGCAACGCGAGGACGGTCCGTGGTGGGTCTTCCTCGTCCCGCGAGCTGGGGCATGCATGCCTGAGTATATTGAGTGCCGTCGATGCTCGGGGCTGATGACGTTGGGAAGAGCGGGCCACCGATCATGGACAAATCACCGGAGTCACTTGACCCGAGTCCCCTTGACCCGAGTGCCCTTGCGCAGTCGGTGGGAAGCCTTGGCGCGGTGTTCGCCAGGTTGGCGGAGTTCGTCTACGCGCCAGCCGGTGTCGAGGACGTCTTCGCTGAGCTCTGCCGGACTGCTCCGATGGTGTTGCCTGGCTGCGACCACGCGAGCGTGATGCTGCGCCGCGATGGACGGTTCAGCACGGTTGCCGCCAGCGACGAGGTGGCACGCGAGATCGATCGGGCCGAGCTCATGCTCGATGACGGGCCGTGCGTAGACGCGATCACCGAGGAGGCGGCTCAGATCGATGCAGATCTGACCGACGGCAGTCCCTGGCCGCAGCTGGCGACGTGGGTACTCACGCACACACCGGTGCGGGGGATGCTGGGGTATCGCTTGAAGGTCGACGAGACCAAGGTCGGTGCCCTGAACATCTTCTCCGACACACCCGGCGCGTTGACGACCGCGGCCGCTGACCAGGCGGCTGTCTTTGCCGCGTTCACCGCGATAGCGGCCCGCGCGGCCAGTCACCGCGAGGGTGTCGAGACTCTTCGCGACGGACTGCGCAGCAACCGCGAGATCGGCAAGGCTGTCGGGCTGCTGATGGCCTTCCACAAGGTCAGCGATGACGAGGCTTTCGCGATCTTGCGTAAAACCGCGAACGACCTGAACCTCAAACTCGCGGATGTGGCCCGCGAGATCCTTGACTACCACCGTGGGGCCCCGGGAAGCGTCTACTGACCCCAGCGTGTGCCCGGGTCACATCCCCGGACCACTCTGATTCGAACCCGCGGCCGGCGAACGAGCCCAGAACGGAGACCACAGGTCAGCCGGCGTGGGGAGTTGGTGTAGTAGGAGATTGGCGCTGCGTTGCTGGTTTGGATGCTTCGGTTTCTGGGTAGCCGCCGGTTGTGGCCGCCGTGGGTGCGAGCAACAGCTTTGAGATGGCCGCGCGGGCGACGAAATGTGCGCGGCGGGCGGCCGAGTACGCCAATGCGGTGGCTGTGCGGACGACTGCTTTGGCTGAGCACCAGGAGCGGGTGGCTGGGTCGGGCGCCAGCGCGGCCGCGTCACGGATCCGGGCGACGCGGATGGACCGTAACAGCGAGCAGTGCCAGCGGGCGGCGGAGCAGGTGCACCGCAGTTTCCTGGCCAAGTTGGTGCGGTGGGCCTCGCTCGATGACGCGGCCACGTTGCTGGGGCCGGGGTTGATGGGCGGGGTTGCGGCCGCGGCCGGCTGGGGTGCTGCGGTCCTCACGGTGAGCGATAGGCAGGGTGGAGACCAGTCAGTGGCTGTTTCCGGCCCGACCGCGCGCCGCCTGCACGACCTCGAGGTGATCTTGGCCGAGGGTCCCGCGCGAGACGCGGTCAGGGTCGGGGCACTGACGGCTGATCAGGACGAGCTGGTCGCACGCTGGCCTCGGTTCGGTCCGGCGGCCTGGGGGTTGGGAGTTGCGGCCGTGGCCGCGGTTCCGGTGGACCTGGGCACGGGGGAGGAGGGTCTGTGTGGTTCGCTGACTGGCTTTGGCCCTCCAATGCCAGCTGCCGAGGTGAACGTGTGCGGGCTCGATGAGGTTGCCGAGGCGCTTGGCCAGACGGTGTCGCGAGCGCCCGGAGTACTCGGTGCGGGTGCGTCGGACCTGCCGGCCGTGGTGGGGTACAACGAGCAGCACGCTCAGCCTGCGTTACACCTGGCGGCGGGCAGCCTGCACGCACGCTGCGGAGTGGCCATAGATGATGCGCTTGCGCTGATTCGTGCGCATGCGTTCGGCGAGAGCCGGCCGGTGGTCGAGGTGGCCCAGGAGATCATCGTCGGCCGTTTGTCGCTGGAGCCGTGACGCAAGGACGGGTCCGGGGCCGCCACCCACAGCCCGCGCGTGCTGACGCTTGATGGCGATGCCCTCGGCTCCTGTGTGTCTACGTCTGGTACAGCAGCAGCGACAGCGCGATGTAGTAAACCGCGAAGGCCGCGACGGTGAGCGCGTGAAAGACTTCGTGGAAGCCGAACCAGCATGGTGAGGGGTCTGGCTTTCTGCGCGCGTACACCAGCCCGCCGCAGGAGTACAGCATTCCCCCGATGACGATCAACGTGAGCACCGCGGGCCCGCCGGCACGGGCGAAGTCGTCGACCCAGAAGATGGCGGTCCAGCCCAGCGCCACGTAGATGGCGGTGTAGATCCAGCGGGGCGCGCTGGGCCAGAGCATGCGGAAGCCGACACCGAGCAGGGCCCCGGCCCAGACCAGGGTCAACAGCAGGAGCCGGTCTGGTCCGGACAGCAACAACAGCACGAAGGGCGTGTAGGTGCCCGCGATCATCAAGAAGATGTTTGCGTGGTCCAGCCGTCGCAGCAGCCTACGGGTGCGCGGGGGCCAGTTCCCCCTGTGGTAGAGCGCGCTCACCCCGAACAGCAGTGTGCCTGTGAGAGTGAACACGGCAGTCGCCAGACGAATCAGTGGGGTGGGCGACAGCGCCACCAGCACGACCCCGGCGGCGGTGGCGACCGGCAGTGCGCCGGCGTGCAGCCAGCCGCGCAGCCTGGGCTTGGCGCGCTGGAGCTGTTCTTGAGCGGCAGCATCGGTCCGCGAGGCGTCCAGCTGAGTCACATGTCCTCCCGTCAGACAGACAAGGCGACTCACGCGAGGCGTGCGTCATGCACCGGTACCCACGCGCCGCCCGCCCCTATCGTGGAGCGGAGGGTTCGACAGGGGTCAGGGTCGATGGTCGAGGTCCGCGCGTTGCGGCACCACCGTTTCGCAGACCAGCGGTTCGCAGACCAGCAAGCACGCTGATCCTCCTCTGTCCTGATGAACGTGACCATGTAAGTCAGGCGAATCAGCGTCTTCGTCGAGCCTCGCCTGTTGGACAACTTCCGACTGCCCGCGAGTATGAATACCGAACCAGTCGCTATCGAAGAGCCGCCCAGCGCACCCTCACCCGATCCGTGCTGACGGCCGTCGACGAACGCCGGGACGGCCTCGGCGTGGAGGCCTGTCCCGGCGTTTTGCCTGGTGGGTGCTGGCGGAGGATGCGGGATTCGAACCCGCGAGGGGTTGCCCCCAACACGCTTTCCAAGCGTGCGCCCTAGGCCACTAGGCGAATCCTCCGCCGCAGAGGCTATCGGTTGCCTCGTCACCGCCCGAAACCGAGTCCGATTGGCATGCCCCCTAGACTGGCCACAGCCCCTCGCGCGGCGGCACCCCGCCCAACTCCCCCAGGGCCGGAAGGCAGCAAGGGTAAGCAGGCTCTGCCGGGTGCGCGGGGGGTCTTCTCATGCGCGGGGCCGACGGTGGACGGCCCCTGTGCGCCGTAGGTGCTCGCGGTTAGGGTTTCCGGCGTGGAAGCACCCCTGGCTCTGTACCGGCGCTACCGGCCGGAGACGTTCGGCGAGGTCATCGGTCAGGACCACGTCACCTCGCCGCTGCGTCAGGCGCTGGCCAACAACCGCGTGCACCACGCCTACTTGTTCTCCGGCCCCCGCGGCTGCGGCAAGACCACCAGCGCGCGCATCCTGGCCCGGGCGCTGAACTGTGAGCGCGGCCCGACACCGGAGCCGTGTGGCGAGTGCGAGTCCTGCCGCAACCTGGCCCGCGGTGGGCCCGGCTCGATCGACGTGATCGAGATCGACGCCGCCAGCCACGGCGGTGTCGACGACGCCCGCGACCTGCGCGAGCGCGCGTTCTTCGCGCCGGTCAGCAGCCGCTACAAGGTCTACATCGTCGACGAGGCGCACATGGTGACCCCGCAGGGTTTCAACGCCCTGCTCAAGCTGGTCGAGGAGCCGCCGCCGCACCTGAAGTTCGTGTTCGCCACCACCGAGCCCGACAAGGTCATCGGCACGATCCGTTCGCGCACCCACCACTACCCGTTCCGGCTGGTGCCGCCGAAGGTGCTCGGCGACTACCTCGCCCAGGTCTGCGAGCGCGAGGGCGTGCAGGTCGACGCCGCGGTCCTCCCGCTGGTCGTACGCGCCGGCGCCGGGTCCGTGCGTGACACCCTGAGCGTGCTCGACCAGCTGATCGGGGGTGCCGCCGACGACGGCGTCACCTACCCAGCGGCCGCCGCGCTGCTCGGCTACACCCCGGAGTCGCTGCTCGACGAGGTGGTGGACGCCTTCGCCGCGGCGGACGGGGGCGCGGTGTTCAGCGTCATCGACAAGGTCATCGAGAGCGGACAGGACCCCCGCCGGTTCGGGGAGGACCTGCTGCGGCGGCTGCGTGACCTGGTGGTCATCGCCGCCGTGCCCGACGCGTCCGCGAAGGGCATCATCGACGTACCCGAGGACCAGGCCGAGCGCCTCACTGCCCAGGCGGCGCGGTTCGGCCGGGCCGACCTCGCCCGCGCCGCCGACATCCTCAGCAACGGTCTCACCGAGATGCGCGGGGCCACCGCGCCGCGGCTGCTGCTCGAGCTGGTCTGCGCCCGGGTGCTCCTGCCCGGGGCCGACGACTCCACCGAGGGCGTCCACGCGCGCCTCGACCGCATCGAGCGGCGGATGGCGATCGGCGGCACCGTGTCCGCAGAGCGGCCGGCGGACGAGCCCGCCCCAAGGCCATCACGGCCGAGCGCCGCGGCTGCGCCCGAGCCCCCCGCCCAGGCAGCCGCCCAGCCCACTTCCCAGCCCACTTCCGAGCCCGCGCCGGCCTGGCCGGAAGCGGAGGCGGCCACCGCCCCGGCGGCGGAGGAGACACCAGAGCCTCCCGCACCCGCCGAGGAGCCCGCGCACGGCGCGGCGCCTGAGGCGTCCGCTCCGCAGCCATCTACGTCCAAGGCAGAGAGCGGCATGAGCCTGACCGACGTACGCCGCCTGTGGCCCGACGTCCTCGAGGCGGTGAAGAACCAGCGCCGGTTCACCTGGATCATGCTCAGCCAGAACGCCCAGGTGTCCGCGTTCGACGGCAGGACGCTGACCATCGGGCTGACCAACGCCGGTGCGCGTGACCGGTTCGTCAGCAGTGGCAGCGACGAGATCCTGCGCCAGGCGCTGATCGACGTGGTCGGTGTCGACTGGCGCATCGAGGCGATCGTCGACCCCAGCACCGGCTCCTCCGGCGGTCAGGGCGGCCAAGGGGGTGGCCAGGGCGGCGGCCAGGGCGGCGGCCAGGGCGGCGGCTCCGGCGGGGGTCGCCCGAGCGGTGGCTTCGGCGGGGCCGGTGCGCCGCCGGGCGCACCGGGCCAGGGTCCTGATGGCTCCGGCTCCCCAGGTGCACCCACTTCCACCCAGCCGCGCGAGCCGGGGTCCGGCCGCTGGCAGCAGGACGCCCCACCTGAGGAGCCCGCCTCGCAGGCGCCACCGCCCGACGACCGCTCGTCCGCGGAGCGGCCCGCTGGCGTCATTGACCCGGCACCGGCGTCCGCTGACGACGAAGGCGTTGGGTCCCCCGTCGAGGAGGGCCAGGGGGACCCGCGCGTGAAGGCGTCGCCGGAGAGCGTGCAGCAGGCGCGAGGCGCGATCCGCCCGACCCGTG